>NZ_CP049303.1:1280073-1600091 GCF_019443985.1 Liquorilactobacillus hordei DSM 19519 | reverse complement strand
GTTGTAGTTGATGTTGGAATGAATCGTAATGCAGCAGGAAAATTAGTTGGTGACGTTGATTTTACAGAAGTTGAGCCGATAGCCACGGCGATTACACCAGTTCCTGGAGGTGTAGGACCGATGACCATTGCGATGTTGTTGGAACAGACAGTTAGGTTTGCTGAAAGAAAAATTGGAGGGTAAATAGTGTCAGAAAAGACGTACTTAACAGTGAGCTCACTGACAAAATATTTGAAGCGAAAATTTGATGCTGATCCATACCTAGGCAAAGTGTACTTAACTGGAGAAATTTCAAATTATCGTCCTCGTCCTAATGCACATCAATATTTTAGTCTTAAAGATGAACATGCGAAAATAAATGCAATTATGTTTAGATCAGCTTTCGATAAAGTTAAATTCAAACCAGAAGAGGGAATGAAGGTCCTCGTAGTTGGCCGAATTTCACTTTATGAAGCAAGTGGAGGATACCAGATATATATTGAAAAGATGGAGCCGGACGGAATCGGTGCTTTGTATCAAGCGTATGAGCAATTAAAGAAGAAGCTCTCACAAGAGGGCTTGTTTGGAGTTGAAAAGAAATTTCTTCCAAGATTTCCACGTAAAATTGCGGTAATCACGAGTCCTTCTGGAGCCGTTATTAAGGATATAATGACTACAGTTAGACGACGTTATCCGATTGCTCAGATTGTCTTGTTTCCAGCGCTTGTTCAAGGTGATAATGCTGCGGTTGATATTGTTGCACGAATTCATCAAGTTCAAGAAATTGGTGAATTTGATACATTAATAATTGGACGTGGTGGTGGATCAATTGAAGATTTATGGCCATTTAATGAAGAAATTGTTGCGAGGGCTATTTTTGAATGTCAGATTCCAATAATATCTTCTGTAGGTCATGAAACTGATACGACAATTGCAGATTTGGTTGCAGATGTTAGAGCAGCTACTCCAACTGCTGCTGCTGAATTAGCTGTACCGGTCTTAAGTGATGAACTTTTGAAAATCGAACAATTACGAATCAGATTATTGCAAAATATGCAATCTAGAATCAAGCTTAAAAAACAATTAGTTGATAAATTGACTAAGTCGTATGTTTTTCAACAACCTGGCAGGCTTTATGAAGGTTATTTGCAAAAGATTGATTATCTAAAAAGTCGTTCTCAGCAAGTACTTCAACAAAACTTAACTAAGAATGAAAAAATAGCTCGATTTTTGATACAAAAATTACAAGAACAAGCACCTTTTGAAATGGTTCATTTATATAATTCAAAAGTTGAATATGTAACACGACAACTTAACCGTGCGATTAACGATTGTTTTAAAAAAAATGAGCAAAGATTGACCAAAGCAATTTCTGATTTAGATATGCTAAGTCCATTAAAAATTATGGGTCGTGGATATAGCTATGTATCTGACAGTAATCAAAAAATTATAAAATCTGTTGAACAACTCAATAAGAATGATGTAATCGATATCCATTTGTACAATGGGAGTATTAAAACAAAAGTATTGGAATTGAGGAGGATGAATAATAATGACTGAAAAAACTAGTTTTGAAGATAATCTGAAAAATTTGGAAGAAATCGTACAAAAACTTGAGCAAGGTGATGTGCCATTAGAACAAGCTTTAGAGCAATTTCAAAAAGGTGTTTCTCTCAGCAATGAATTACAAAAAACACTTGAAAATGCTGAAAAAACACTTGCAAAAGTAATGGATAAAGATGGAAATGAAATGGAATTTGAAAGAGACTCAGCAGATGAATAATAGAATGCAGGATTTTCAAAATAATATGTTGCCTAAATTCGAACAAAACACTGCAGCTTTTTTGAATAATTTATCAGCGGAAAAAACTTTGAAAGATGCAATGGCCTATTCTGTTGAAATTGGTGGAAAAAGGATCAGGCCCTTGATAATTATGGCGATTTGTTCATTTTATAACAGACCAATTGATAATGATGTATTAGCTGTTGCAGGTAGTCTTGAGCTATTACATACATACTCATTGATCCATGATGATTTACCCGAGATGGATAATGATGATCTTAGAAGAGGCAAGGCAACAAATCATAAAGTCTTTGGACAAGCTGAGGCAGTTTTAGCCGGTGATGGTTTATTGACCCTTGCATTCGATTGGATTACAAGAACGGGTTTAAATTCAAAAAGCAAAATAGACTTAATAGCAGTATTAGCTGAGGCAGCTGGTCCAGAGGGAATGGTTAGTGGACAGGTTGCAGATATAGAAGGTGAACGCAAGACATTAAATCTTGAGCAGTTGAAGAAAGTTCATGAAAGAAAAACTGGTGCCTTATTAAAGTATGCTTGCCAAGCGGGAGGCATACTTAGTGAAGCAAAGGATAATGAATTGGATTTATTAGTGAATTTTGGTGCCTCTTTCGGTCTAGCTTTTCAAATATATGATGACATCTTAGATGTGGTCTCTACAACGAAAGAGATGGGAAAAGCGGTTCATAAAGATGAAATTGAAAATAAAAACACATACCCGGGAATATTAGGTCTTGATGGTGCCTATCAAAGTTTGGAGCAATCAATTGAAGAAGCTCACAAGATATTGGTAAAGTTAAATGCTGACGAGAGTATCTTAGCTGACTTTTTGGAATATTTTAAGGGGAAGGATAGTAAATGAAAAAAGAACGAGTTGACGTATTACTTGTTCAACAAGGTCTTTTTGACACACGTGAACAAGCTAAGCGAGCTGTAATGGCTGGAGAAATATTAGGTGAAAATGAAGAACGCTTAGATAAGCCAGGAATGAAGATTGATAGTGAAACTGAATTACATTTCAAGGGCAAGAAGATGCCCTATGTGAGTCGAGGCGGATATAAGCTCGAGAAGGCACTCAGAGTTTTTGATGCAGAAATCAAGGATAAAACGGTACTTGATATTGGTTCATCCACTGGTGGATTTACAGATGTTGCGCTGCAAAATGGCGCAAAAATGAGCTATGCATTGGATGTCGGAACAAATCAATTAGCATGGAAAATTAGGCAGGATCCACGGGTGATTGTCATGGAGAATACGAATTTTAGATACAGCAAACCAACGGATTTTACCCATGGAATACCTAATTTTGCCACAATAGATGTTTCTTTTATTTCGCTTGAATTGATTTTACCTCCGTTACACTCGATTTTACAAAGTTCAGGGGATGTAATTGCTTTAATTAAACCTCAATTTGAAGCTGGAAAGTCTAATGTAGGGAAAAAAGGGATTGTAAGAGATAAGAAAGTTCATTTGGCAGTGTTGGATAAAATTATCAATTTTGCTTTACAGTCTAATTTTGATGTTTGTGGAGTTGATTTTTCTCCAATCACAGGAGGCGAAGGCAACATTGAATTTATTTGTCATTTGAGAAAAGTTTCTACCAAAGGTGTTAATAGAACTAAAATCAATAATCAGGAACTAGTTGAGTCCGCATATACAGTTTTTGGCAAATAATCATTAATTTTTATAAGCTTTTTCTTTAATATTTATTCAAAATAAGCTATTATAATAATAAATTATGAATAAATGTGGGGGACTGGTGATTGTTATGCGTAAAAAAGAGCGACAAAAAGCGATAAAAGATTTATTGTTACAGTATAGTATTGATAGGCAAGAAGACATCGTTGAGCTTTTGAATGAACAAGGGATTGATGTCACACAAGCAACAATTTCACGTGATGTGAAAGAGATGCAGCTGATAAAATTACCAACTTCAACTGGTGAGTACCAATATAGTCTTCCCACGGAGAAAAAACTAAATTCAGAAAAAAAATTACGAAATACATTAAAAAGTGCATATTTATCCTCTCGCATTCAAAATGAATTCTTGCTAATCAAAGTTTCGCCAGGGAACGGTCCTGTGATAGCGAGCTTAATAGATCAGATGCGTTATGAATCGGTTTTTGGTACGCTAGGGGACGATGATACTGTTTTGGTAATTTCTAAATCTGTTAGTGAAGCTAAAGCAACACAGGAATTAATCCTTGAGATGACCAACTAATAAAGGAATGATGAAATGTTACGCGAATTAATGATTAGAGATTTTGCCATCATTGAAAAACTTGATATAAATTTTGAATCTAAAATGACAGTTTTAACGGGGGAAACAGGGGCTGGTAAGTCAATCGTAATTGATGCATTAGGGCTCTTAGCAGGTGGTAGAGGTTCACAAGAATTTATTCGTAAGGGAGCAAATAAAGCAGTTTTGCAAGGTTTGTTTAGTTTGCCACAGAGTGTAAAAATAAGACATGATGCAGAAGAACTTGGAATTACAGTGGATGAAGATGCGCTAATTATTCAGCGTGAACTTTATCGCAATGGTAGAAGTGTTTGTCGCATCAATAATACATTAGTAACACTGACCGCATTAAAAAAGATTGGAAATCAACTTATCGATATCCATGGTCAAAATGAACATCAAATGTTGATGAGTCCTGAGAATCACATCGTGCTTTTGGATAAATATAGCAATAAAACTATGGATTTAAAGCTTAAATACGACAAGTTATTTTCGATTTATCGGGATAAGCTGAAAATTCTCAAAAAAAGGCAATCGGATGAACAAAAATGGGCTCAAAGATTGGATATGTTGCGGTTTCAAGTCCAAGAAATTACTGATGCGAATTTGATTCAAGGAGAAGAAGAAGAACTGGAAATTAAAAAGCAAAGATTAGAAAATTTCCAAAATATTCGTGAGGCATTATCACAAAGTTATGAACTTCTTTCAGGTGATGAAGTTGATTTTCTAGGTCATTTGGGCGATGCCGTTGAGGCTATACAAAAAATAGGTGATTTATCCGAAGACTTGCATAATATTTCAGATAACTTGTCGAATGCTTTTTACATGATGCAAGATGCTGCTCATGATATTTCAAATGAATTAGATGTGATGGAATGGAATGAAGATGAGTTAAATCAGGCTAATCAAAGGTTAGATGTAATCAAACAACTTGAACACAAGTATGGTAATTCAATCGAGAAAGTGATGGATTATTATAATAGAATTGAAAAAGAACTAGCACAAATGCAAAGTACAGAAGAAGATAGTGAGAACCAGCAAAAAGCCGTTGATAGTGCGTATCAAGATGCATTACAAATTGCAAAGTCATTGAGTCATGAAAGAGTTAGGGTTGCAAAACAATTATCCAAAGAAATTGAAGTGCAGTTAAGATCTCTTTATATGGATAAGGCTAGATTTGAGGTCCGTTTTACAACAGATAAAGAAATATTATCCAATAATGGTCTCGATAATGTGGAATTTTATATTCAAACTAACCAAGGAGAAGCTAGTGGTCCTTTGGCGAAGATTGCATCTGGTGGTGAACTTTCACGGATTATGTTGGCATTGAAGACAATTTTTTCACAAGATAAGAACTTGACAAGTATTATTTTTGATGAGGTTGATACGGGGGTCAGTGGAAGAGTGGCTCAAGCAATGGCAGAAAAAATTAGTCAGATTGCAAAATTATCTCAAGTGCTGTGTATTACACATTTACCACAAGTTGCAGCTATTAGCGATCATCATTATCTTGTTACTAAAAAGGTTATAAAAGGAAGAACGGAAACAACAGTTGCAAAATTAGATAAAGAACAAAGAATAAGTGAAATTGCTAGAATGTTAGCAGGAACAGAGATTACAAAGTTGTCCTTAGAGCATGCAAAGGAATTACTTGAAATGGCAGAAAAAATTCGGAATTGAATTTTGAACAGTAAGAAATAATATGTGCTGTCAATGGTAGAAGATAGGGATATAAATAAGCTGAGGAAGAAATTAATTTCTTGCCCAGCTTATTTTTTGGTAAACAATAAATTTTATCTGAATTACTTTCTTTTAATGAAAATTAGATACCAATCACCTAAATATTGTCTATAACGTGGAAAACAATCCCAATAGAAACTCAATTTAATTCCTGTCAAAATACTTTTATAATCGTAAAAGTCGTATCTAGTCGATAACCACTTATCATTACGTTTAAGAACAGATTTTTGGTGATTTACATCACTAGAAACGTCATTCTTAATGAATGTTTTCAGCGTATTTTGAAAATTTTGAGAAATTTTAATCCATTTCTTCTTCTCACTTATTGTTTTGAGGTTAAAACTCTCCTTAGCAAATGCACTTGTAGTGTGTTTGCGCCAATTGATGAGTGTATCTGTATAAGAATATAGACCATTAGAGAAAATTGCTAGGCGCCATAATAATGCATCGTGCGGATACTCGGGCTCCCAGTATTTTTTACTTAATTCAACTAAGTCACGCCTTACACAGTGAGTGCAGCCTGGGCTTTTCACCAGAAAATAGTTATTGTTCAGTGTAATTTGTTTAAACTTTTTATCATTTTTCCATGGGCCAATAGTGGTATGACCATCATCGTAAAATTCTTTGTAGTTAGATGTCAGCAAGCTTATTTCCTTGTGTTCATTCATTAAGTTTGTCATAATTTCGAGTTTATCTTGCCGCCAAATATCATCTTGATCACAAGTGAAGACAATCTCCCCATTACTTTTCCAGAGGGCTTCCATAAAATTTTTACGCCAGCCTAGATTCTCTTGATTAACAAGGACAGACCAATTAGTTAGTTTATATTTAGCGATATAATTACTAATTAGTGAAACAGTATTATCCGTGGAACAATCATCTGCAATAATTACTTCATTAGCAGAGACTGTTTGATTTCTTAACGAGTCTAACTGCTCTATTACGAATTTTTCACCATTATAGGTTGACATTACAATTGAAATTTTCATTTTTTTAACTTTCTTTATTTAATATTTTGGTTGTTTTTAAAAATTCATAAAATTTCCATGCATACTTATAGACTAATATTCCAAAACTCAAAAAGAAGTAGGCAACTCGATCTCTTTGAGGTGTTTTGGGATTACTTAAAACATCCTTTTTATGAAGTTTTAAATAATTTAGAATTGCCTTTTTTTGACTTGGAACGTTAGCGCTTGAATCTGCTAAAATCTGATTTAAAGTACTGAAACGTGAATAAACTTGCCGGCGAAGGGTTGCCGGTGCTAATTCAGGATATTTCGAACTTACATAGCTAGCCATTTTGTCGGTCATGGGTAGTAACTCTAATTTCTTAGTACTAAAGTTGGACGTAACTATTGAGCCTTCACGAATAACATAAAAATATTTAGCCTGAAAACCACAACAAACAGTATCACACAAGTCAAATAATTTATAAGTTGTTGCAATATCTTCAAAGAGCATTCCTTCAGGAAATTTAACACTATCGTACAATTCCCGAGCCCCCAACTTGGCATAAGCACAAGTATCAACTAGATCTTGGTAGCACATTTTTTCAATGCACTCCTTACCTGTAAGCACAACTTCTTGTCCATTTCCATTATCCTTTTGAGTTTTTGTTTTCGTGAATATATTCATTAATGAACATATTGCTAATTTTGATTGGAAATTGTTTTTTTGAAGAAGACTCAAAAGATAAGAAACGTAGTCTTTTGAAACATAATCGTCTGAATCGATAAAAGTTATGTATGTTCCCTTGGAATTTGAAATTCCAGTATTTCTTGCATTTGATAATCCACCATTTCGTTGCTGAATTATTTTTATTCTAGGATCTTTTAATTTATATTCATTCAAAATTTCTGCTGAATTATCAGTTGAACCATCATTGACTAATACTATTTCAATATTTTTATAAATTTGATTGATAATAGAATCAAGGCATCGTCTAAGAAAGGGAGCAACATTGTATACAGGAACGATAACGCTTATTAAAGGTGAGGTTGGCATAATAAATCTCCATTATATAATTTTGTAGCGAAAACATAATTTATGTTTTCTTGCAATTGTAGTAACTAACTTGTTTAGTGTGAATCATCTTAAGACATTATAGCTATTTGCTTTGTTTTTTTCAATATGAATAAGTTAGGATATAAATTTCAATAATACAAAAAAGTTCTCAAAAGCTAATTTGTAATACAAGCTTTTGAGAGACAATTTGTGTAGTACAGTTACATAATAAATCTTACCATCTACGAGATGAAGTTTCGGTACAAACCTACAACTTTTCCAAGGATTACGACCGAGTCTAAAATGATTGGCGCCATTGTATCGTTTTCAGGTTGTAGGCGATAGTAAGTATCTTCTTTGAAGAAGCGTTTGCAAGTTGCTTCATCATCATCGTTCATCGCGATTACAATTTCGCCGTTGTCAGCACTTTCCTGTTTACGAACAATAACTTGATCTCCGTTCAATATTCCTGCATTAATCATACTCTCACCACGAATGGTTAGAATAAAGAGATTATCAGCGGAGTTGAAGTTTGGTGGTAATGGGAAGTATTCTGAGGCTTCTTCGACTGCAAGAATTGGCATACCTGCTGTAACTGTTCCAAGCATAGGAATCGAGTCTGAATGTTCTTCAATTCCCAATGCTTCTAAACCGATAGCTGTTAGTTCAATTGCTCTTGGTTTTGTAGGATCTTTTTGGAGATAGCCTTTCTTTTCAAGCCGTGCCAGATGACCGTGAACCGTAGAAGTGGACGATAAATCAACAGCTTGGCAAATTTCACGAACCGTGGGTGGATAACCTTTTTCATTGACTCGTTCATATATGAAACGTAGAACAGCCATTTGTCTTTTTTCGGAAGCTTTTGTCATTTGCGGCACCTCAATCACATTATTAATACGATAACTTTAACACAAATATATATATATTACAAACAAGCGTTCGCTTTAGTTATTTGAAAATTATTATCTGTTAATGTATGATTAATTTATTGAATAATAATTGACAGTGAGGTAATAAAATGGCTGGTAAAATTCCACAGAAACTCATTAATCGCATTAATGAACTTTCAAAGAAGAAAAAAAGTATTGGTCTTACAAAAGAAGAATTGATTGAACAAAAGAGTTTAAGAGAGGATTACTTGGCAGCATTTCGAGCAACATTTCGCAGTAATGTCGAAATGTTACAGGTGTTTAATAAAGAAGGAAATGAAGTGACACCTGAAAAGGTCAAAGAAATTCAAAGAAAAAAAGGGTTACGTGACGATTGAACAAGATTGAGCTTTATTTTTACTTAATAATTGTGTAAAATTGTTATTTGAAACGACATGAAAGGAGCAATTCGTGATGTCAACCACAATTTGGGTATTAATCGTTATCCTTGCGCTTGTCTTAGGCTTTGTTGGTGGATTCTTCGCTGCCCGTAAGTATATGGAAAGCTATTTGAAGAAAAATCCGCCAATTAATGAAACTATGTTGAAGACTATGATGCTCCAGATGGGCCAAAAACCCTCTGAGAAAAAGCTTCATCAAATGATGAACGCAATGAAGTCACAAAACATCAAGAAATAAAATGTGTGGCATGAGCCAGAGTTAAAATGACTCAATAAAAAAGAAGTTCTGCCGAAACTATCACTCGGTCAGAACTTCTTTTTTAAGTTTTAGGATTTACTTTTATCAATATAGACATAATTAGGGTTGATTTGTGTATCTAGTTTTTTAAATGATGAAGTTATTTCCTGAAGAATCATTTGTTGTTGTTCATCTGTTAGCTTTTTACGCGAGTTGATTGTAATTGGATCACCAAAAGCAACTGTAACTTTTTTTCTTTTAAGTAAATCCTTCATAGTTGTAGGTCCTTGATATACAGCAGGAACAATTGGTACACCTGCAAGACGTGCGATTAACAAAACCCCCCCTTTTAAGCTTTGCGAATGCCTGGTTCCAGAAGGAAACATAATTAATGAAAGGTCACGTTTTTTTAGCCAGTTAACAGGCGTCTTAATTACAGAAGGACCAGGATTCTTACGGTCAACAGGGAAAGCATTGGCGTGGAGTAGAATATATCGCAAAATTGAATTTTTGAATAATTCTTCCTTTGCCATAAATGAGAACTTCTTGGGAGCCGCACCTAGTGCAAAATAAATCATATCGAACCAAGCACGATGAGGACCAACAAGTATATAATTGCCCTCAGGAAGCTTTTCCTTATTAAGATAGTGTGCATTCCCGTTAATTACGAAGACTATCACACGTGCTACAATACGAATAAACGAATAGAACATCACAGGACATTCCTTTCCTACAAATTATTTCAATGATAAGTATGCCTAATTTTGTGATGATATGCAAGTTAAAATGAAGGTGATATTAAAATGGAACTTTATGAAAACGAACGAATTGACAGACTTTATTCAAATGAGGTTCAGATTATTCAAAGTGCAGAAGTTTTTTCTTTTTCCTTGGATGCGGTTTTATTGGCACATTTTACCAGTGCCTTACGTAAAGAAAATGGAAAATTAGTTGATTTATGTGCTGGCAATGGAGCAGTTGGATTATTTTTAACAGAAAAAGTAACCGGTCAGATTATTGAGGTTGAAGTTCAAGACAGACTTTCTGATATGGCAAGGCGAAGTATAGAACTTAACAACTTAGAAAACAGAGTAAAAATGTTAAATATTGATTTGAATACAGCAACTGAATTCATAAAAAAAGACTCTGTAGATATTGTAACTTGCAATCCTCCATATTTCTCAGACTTACCTACTAGTAAGAAAAATGATAATCCTTACTTAGCAATTGCTCGCCATGAAATTTCGGTGAACCTTGAACGAATTATTGAAGTCACAAGTGATTTACTTAAAATGAACGGTAAAGCGTATTTTGTACATCGTCCTGAAAGAGCTGCCGAGATTTTCGAATTAATGAGAAAACACAGACTTGCACCTAAAAAAGTGCAGTTAGTTCATCCAAAAAAAGAAAAAGAAGCAAATATGATTTTGATTGAGGCAATCAAAGATGGCAGACTAAATGGTATAAGATTTATGCCAGCCATTGTGGTGTATGATCGTTCCAACGAATATACACCTTTGTTGAAGGAGATTTTGTATGGAAAAAATGAATGAAACGTATTTTTCTTATGTTTTGTTATGTGCTGATCGTACATTATATGGTGGATTCACTAATGACTTGGAGCATCGGATTGCTGTTCATAATGCTGGTAAAGGTGCAAAATATACTCGTTTAAAAAGTAGAAGACCAGTTGAACTTTTATACTATGAGAAATTCAACAATAAATCTGATGCATTAAAAGCTGAATATGCATTCAAACATCAAACACGGACTCAGAAATTGAAATATCTTGAAGAACATGGATTAGACATTCAGAGATTAATAAAATAAAAGTCATTGCTAAATAGGAGCTTTGAGATACCTTTCATGCTACAATATTGAGTGGACGAGGATTCTTTGTTCGCAAGAAAGTTAGTTTATTTATTGATTTTTTTGTATTCCACCGTAGAATAGAAACATTTAATTTTGGA
Organism: Liquorilactobacillus hordei DSM 19519; assembly: GCF_019443985.1. Taxonomy (NCBI): domain Bacteria; kingdom Bacillati; phylum Bacillota; class Bacilli; order Lactobacillales; family Lactobacillaceae; genus Liquorilactobacillus; species Liquorilactobacillus hordei. The sequence goes on along the minus strand of NZ_CP049303.1, from coordinate 1,588,790 downwards.
GGTTCATGATGAAGTTTATAGCTTTTAATGTACGTGAAGATGAGGAAAAGTATTTTGCTCAATGGGAGAAAGAGACTGGTAATGAGGTTTTGCGTTTACCAGAGATGTTGGATATGACTTCCGTTGAAAAAACTAAGGGTTTTGATGGAGTTTTGGCACTTCAAACAGGTACTTATCCAAGTGAGATGTTTGCGGAGTTCAAGAAGTTTGGAGTTAAGGTTTTTTCTATCCGAAATGTCGGTGTTGATAATGTTGATTTAGATGCAGCAAAAGAAAATGGAATAGTGGTGACAAACGTCCCTGCATATTCACCAAATGCAATTGCTGAATTTTCAGTAACTCAATTAATGCAACTTCTGCGTAACACGACAATATTCAGAAATAAGGTTGCAAAACAAGACTTTCGTTGGGCTCCGTATGTCGGAAGAGAGTTACGCTCGCTTACTGTTGGTGTCATAGGTACAGGTCGGATTGGACGAGCAGCAATTAATATTTATCGTGGATTTGGTGCTAAAGTTATCGCATATGACTTATATCCTAATCCAGAATTAAAGGAACAGGGAATTTATGTTGATAGTTATGATGAGCTATTTTCACAAGCAGATGTAATTACTTTGCATATGCCAGCAACGCCTAATGATCATCATTTAGTAAACTCTGAAATTCTTAATAAGATGAAAGATGGATCTTATATTATTAACACAGCTCGTGGTGCATTAGTGGATACAAAAGCATTAATTTCAGCTTTAAAATCAGGAAAACTTGCAGGGGCTGCACTAGATACTTATGAGAATGAAAGTGATATCTTTAATCATGATTTAAGTGGTAAGAAGATAGATGATCCAATTTTTAAAGAATTATTGGCACTTGATAATGTATTGGTAACACCTCATATTGCTTTTTACACTGAGACAGCAGTTGAAAATATGGTGCTGATTTCTTTGAACAGTGCAAAAAGTGTTTGTGAAGATGGAACAGCAAGTACAATTGTAAAATAAATAATTATTGCGTTTTAATTCGAAGTACGATATAATATTTCAGGTGCTTTATGGTAAGCGCTAATTCACACTTCGTACGATAGTGGTCAGAGTGCTCAAATGAGTCTGGCTTCAGTTGAATACGAGGGAGGAAAACAAAACAATTCGGAGGTATTTTATATTATGGCAGTAATCAGCATGAAACAATTGCTTGAAGCTGGTGTTCATTTTGGACATCAAACACGTCGTTGGAACCCTAAAATGAAGAAGTATATCTTTACGGAACGTAATGGTATCTATATCATTGACTTACAAAAAACGGTTAAGTTAATTGATGATGCGTATGACTTCATGAAAAAATCAGCAGAAGATAATGGTGTTATTCTTTTTGTTGGTACAAAAAAACAAGCTCAAGATGCAGTTGAAGAAGAAGCAAAACGCGCTGGTCAATATTTTGTAAACCATCGTTGGTTGGGTGGAACGCTCACAAACTGGGATACAATTCAAAAACGTATCAAACGTCTTAAGGAAATCAAGGCAATGGCTGAAGATGGAACTTTTGATGTTCTTCCTAAGAAGGAAGTTGCTCTTTTGCTTAAACAAAAAGAACGTCTTGAAAAATTCTTGGGTGGTATTGAAGATATGCCTCGTATTCCAGATGCATTATTCGTTGTTGACCCACGTAAAGAAAGAATTGCTATTAAAGAAGCTCGTAAGTTAAATATTCCTATCATTGCTATGGTAGATACAAATGCTGATCCAGATGAAATCGATGTTAAGATTCCTTCTAATGATGATGCTATCCGTGCAGTTCGTTTAATTACTGCTAAAATGGCCGATGCAATTATCGAAGCCAACCAAGGTGAAGATGATATTGAAGCTGTTGAAGAATCATTCAAGGATGCAGATGCAGTAGATTCAATCGAAGATATTGTTGAAGCTGTTGAAGGTAAAAATAATACCAAAGATGCTGAATAGTTAAATCTTAGGCTGTCTCCAACGTTGGGCACATTAATGGCCTTAAGGTTAGGGACAGCTTTTTTATAAATTAGAAATAAGGAGGCCATAGGAATGGCAAAAATTTCTGCTTCTCAAGTTAAAGAATTACGTGATAAAACAGGCGTAGGTATGATGGAGGCTAAAAAAGCGTTGGTCGCTGTTGAAGGTGACATGGAAAAGGCTATTGATTTTCTTCGTGAAAAAGGGATTGCAAAGGCTGCTAAGAAAAGTGATCGTGTTGCAGCTGAAGGGTTAGCTGATGTTGAGGTTTTTGGTAATGTTGCAGCTGTTGTTGAGGTCAATGCTGAAACTGACTTTGTTGCACAAAATGCACAATTTAAAGAATTAGTTAAGACTATAGCTAGCAAAATTGCTGAGGCTAAACCAGCGAATGTTGAAGAGGCTCTCAAAATTTCTACCGATAAAGGTACAGTTAATGATGAGATTATTGAAGCAACTCAAGTTATTGGCGAAAAAATTACACTACGCCGTTTTACATTAGTTGAGAAAACAGAAACACAAAATTTTGGTTCATATCTTCATATGGGGGGCAAAATTGCTTCATTAGTGCTTGTTGAGGGCGCTGATGAAGCAACTGCTAAGGATGTTGCAATGCATGTTGCAGCTATCAATCCTAAGTATGTTGATCGTACTGAAGTACCTGCGCAAGAACTTGCACATGAAAAAGAAGTTCTAACACAAGAAGCTTTGAATGAAGGTAAACCTGAGAAAATTGTTGAAAAAATGGTTGAAGGCCGTTTGAACAAATTCTTAGCTGAAATTAGTTTGACAGATCAAGAATTTGTTAAGGATCCAGATCAAACTGTTGCAAAATATGTTACTTCAAAGGGTGGAAAGGTTGTTTCATTCACTCGTTATGAGGTTGGCGAGGGTATTGAGAAAAAAGAAGATAACTTTGTAGAAGAAGTTATGAGTCAAGTTAAAGACTAATATTATATTAGACAGCATGCTACTCAGTTTTTCTACGCCTGTTGTCAAGTAGGGGGATTGAAGCTAATTAGTTTTGATACCCCTATTTATATACAATGAATGACTTTTTTGAGATATTCAATACTGCTCAAGTATGATAAAATAATCTATGAGTGTACCCAAGTATGACATATAAATGATAACTATAGGAGGACCATCATGACAGAGGTAAAGTACAAACGTGTGATATTGAAATTAAGTGGAGAGGCTCTTGCAGGCAATCAAAAAACAGGAATTAACCCTTTAGAAATTCGGAAAGTTGCTGAAGAAATTAAGGAAGTTTATGCTTTAGGTGTTCAGATTGCTATCGTTGTTGGTGGTGGTAATATGTGGCGTGGTGAAGCCGGAGCTCAGATGGGGATGGAAAGATCACAAGCAGATTACATTGGTATGTTAGGCACTGTAATGAACGCTCTTGCACTTCAAGATAATTTGGAGTCATTAGATGTACCAACTCGTGTGCAGACCTCAATTGAGATGCGTCAAATCGCGGAACCTTATATTAGACGGAAAGCAATTCGACATCTTGAAAAGGATAGAATAGTTATATTTGCTGCAGGAACAGGATCCCCATATTTTTCAACAGATACGACAGCTGCTTTACGTGCTTCAGAGATTAATGCAGACGTTATTTTAATGGCTAAAAATGGAGTAGATGGCATCTATTCTGCCGATCCACTAAAAGATCAATCAGCTGTTAAATTTTCAGAACTAACACACCTCGATATTATTAATAAAGGGTTACAGGTTATGGATACAACTGCTTCGTCTCTGTCCATGGATAACGATATTCCTTTGGTGGTATTTAATATGAACGAACGCGGTAATATTCAAAGAGTGGTTAAAGGTGAATCAATTGGGACAACAGTGAAAGGAAAATAAGCAATGAAAATAAACGATCCAGTTTTAAAAAAAGCGCAGGAAAAAATGACAAAGGCACAAGAAGCTTTACAAAGAGAGCTTGGAAATATTCGTGCCGGCCGAGCAAATGCTAGTCTCTTAAATAGAATCACGGTAGTGTATTATGGTGCACCAACACCGTTAAATCAGATTGCTCAAATTTCAATTCCGGAGGCCCGTGTTTTACTTGTAACACCTTATGATAAATCTTCACTTAAGGATATTGAACATGCAATTTTAGCTTCTGATTTAGGGATTTCACCTGCTAATGATGGTTCAGCAATTCGCTTGGTAATCCCACAATTAACTGAAGAACGACGCAAAGAAATTGCAAAAGAAGTTAAAGCTGAAGCTGAAAAGGCAAAAATAGCAATTCGAAACATTCGTCGAGATGCAATTGATGAACTTAAAAAAGCACAAAAAAATGGTGATTTAACTGAAGATGATTTACATAATCTGGAAGAGCAAGCACAGAAGCTTACGGATTCTTCAGTAAAGAGCATTGATGGAATTCAAGCTGAAAAGGAAAAAGAAATTCTTGATGTTTAACCGACAGTGTAGGTAGTCACAAGGTACAACGGAGTTGCATGCTGGAAATTTATGATTGATATTTATTTTTTCATTAATCAATTTCCAAGGTAGCAGTGCTTTTTGCTCCGTTGTTACTTTTTTGTTAAAATAAGTTTTGAACTTTAGTGGAGGTGAACTCTTGTTCTCAAAATTTATTAAAAATAATAATGTTCTGAGGGAAACAGTTCAGAAAATCGATGAGACCCGCATTCCTCAGCATATTGCTATTATTATGGATGGTAATGGACGCTGGGCCCAAAAAAAACACTTACCAAGAATTGCAGGGCATAAGAGTGCTTTGACGACTGTTAAAGAGATTACTAAGGCGGCAAGTAACTTTGGTGTTAAGGTTTTAACACTGTATACCTTTTCGACAGAAAATTGGAAACGACCAAAAAAAGAAGTTGAATTTTTAATGAGCCTACCAATTACTTTCTTTGATACTTTCGTTCCTGAATTAATTGAGAATAATATTCAGGTCAATGCAATGGGAGAATTAAACGAACTTCCAGCTGAGACTTTAGCTGCAGTTAATCGAGCAATTGCTCAAACAAGCCATTGTACAGGAATGATTCTGAATTTTGCCATTAATTATGGAGGCCGAGATGAGATAGTGGCTGCGGTTAGAACTTTAGCAATGAAGGTTCAAAAAAAGGAATTAGTAGCTGATTCAATTGATGAGAGCTTGATTTCAGATACATTAATGACGAGTAATTTAAAAAAATTGGCAAATCCTGATTTGTTGATTCGCACGAGTGGTGAACAAAGAATCTCTAATTTTTTACTTTGGCAACTTGCGTATAGTGAGTTCATTTTCAGTGATGTTTTATGGCCTGATTATACACCTGAAGATTTGTGCGAGAATATTATAGAATATCAGAAACGTGATCGTCGTTTTGGCGGTCTGAAGAAAGGGTAATCAATCATGAAACAACGTGTAATTACGGCAGTAGTTGCTCTAATCGTTTTTGTTCCTCTAGTATGGATAGGTGGAGTAGCATTTGATATATTAGCTATCCTACTTGGTCTAGTTGCATTGTCTGAAATTCTAATAATGCGTAAAAAGTTATTAGTATCTCCAGAAGCTGTTATTTCAATGTTGGCAGCTTTGGCGGTACTTATTCCTCAAAACTGGCTGACGTTTTTACCTAGTGATACAACACAATTTACTATTTTTTATTTCTTTGTATTGATGCTATTGACATACACTGTATTTACAAAAAATCGCTTTTCTTTTGACGATGCAGGGATGTTGATTCTAGGAACAATTTATGCATCTGTGGGATTTCATTATTTGATGCAAGCTAGAACTGTGGGGATTTCAACTGTTTTTTATTTATTGTTAATAGTTTGGTCTACTGATAGTGGCGCATATATGGTCGGACGAAAATTAGGTAAAAATAAGCTGGCACCACATATTAGTCCCAACAAAACATGGGAAGGCTCAGTTGGTGGTGTGATAATTGCAATGGTAATTGCTGGTGGGTTCACACTACTTTATCCACAAGGGGTGAGCTTTTTATCAATATTACTGATAACATTAGTTTTATCAATTGTTGGTCAAGTTGGTGATCTAGTTGAGTCAGCATTGAAACGCTTTTATGGGGTCAAAGACTCTGGACGTATTTTACCTGGTCATGGAGGAATTTTAGATCGCTTTGACTCTTTACTGTTTGTTTTACCGGTTGCACATTTTATCGGCTTAATTTGAAAATCGTTTTATACTGAAAGGAAGCTAACATGCTAATTACAATTGTGACGTTTATTATTGTTTTTGGGATTCTGGTAGTTGTTCATGAATTTGGACATTTCTATTTTGCAAAGCGTGCCGGTATTTTAGTACGCGAATTTTCAATTGGCATGGGGCCAAAAATTTTTGCACATCAAAAAAATGGTACGACCTATACAGTGCGAATTCTTCCTTTAGGTGGATATGTTCGAATGGCAGGACTTGAGGACGATGATGATTCACTGAAACCAGGTACTACAGTTAGTTTGCTTTTGAACCAAGATAATGTAGTTGAAACAATTAATGCGAGCAAAAAGAAGACTTTAATTTCTGGGATACCGGTTGAAATTGTGAAATGGGATCTTGAAAAAGAGCTTTGGATCGAAGGATATGAAAATGGCGAGGAAGATAAGTATCGTCGTTTTTCGGTTTCGCATGATGCTTCAATTATTGAAGAAGATGGAACAAAGGTTAGAATTGCTCCAATCGATGTTCAATTTCAATCAGCAAAACTTTGGCAAAGAATGCTTACAAATTTTGCAGGTCCGCTTAATAATTTCATTTTGACAATTATTGCTTTTACTCTTGTTGCAGTTATCCAGGGCGGAGTGATAACTTCAGAAAATTCTACAAAGATCGGTGGATTTGCTACAAGTTCTGTGGCCAAAAAAGCAGGATTGAAGGTTGGCGATGAAATTGTTGCTGTTAATGGACATAAAACTACTAGTTGGGTGAAACTTTCATCTTACGTAAATGCTTCTCCCAATAAAAAAATTAATGTGACTTATAGTCGTGATAATCAAGAAAAAACTGTTGCGTTGACACCTAAAGTTCAGAATCAAAATGGTAAAAAAATTGGACTAATTGGAATCACAGCCAAAACGCATACTGATTCTTCATTTATGGCAATTGCAACCTATGGATTTACAAAGACTTGGACGACAATGTTGGCTTTGTTCGCAGCAATTGGCGGTATTTTTACACATGGGTTTAGTTTAAATGATTTTGGTGGACCGGTTGCAATATACTCCTATACCTCTGAAGCAGCACAATATGGTTTGACGAGTGTGATCAGTCTGCTAGCATTTCTTTCGATTAATTTAGGAATTGTAAATCTTTTTCCTATCCCAGCATTAGATGGTGGGAAGATAATTTTGAACATCATAGAAGCAATCAGAAGAAAACCATTATCACCTGAAAAAGAGGGAATTATTACTTTAATTGGTTTTGGCTTTTTAATGCTGTTAATGGTGTTGGTAACTTGGAATGATATTCATCGTTATTTTTTTAACTAAGAATATATTAGTAGTACTTAGTGATGTACGGAGTTTGTTTAAAAAGGGGATTAGTTATGAAACAATCAAAAATTTTGGTACCTACTATTAAAGAAGTACCAAGTGATGCAGAAGCACTCAGCCATAAATTGATGCTTCGCGCTGGTTATGTTAAACAAATAACGGCAGGCATGTATGCATACCTACCACTTGCACATAAAGTTTTAACGAAGATACAACAAATCATTCGTGAAGAAATGGATGCAATTGATGCAGTAGAAATGCTTGTACCTGCTGTTATCCCAGCTGAACTTTGGCAAGAGTCTGGTAGATATGAAACATATGGACCAGCAATGTTTAAACTCAAGGATAGACATGAGCGTGACTTTATTTTGGGACCAACACATGAAGAAACCTTTACTTCAGTAATTAGGGATTCAATTAAGTCATACAAAAAATTGCCGTTAAATTTATATCAAATTCAAATGAAATATCGTGATGAAAATCGTCCTCGTTTTGGATTGTTGCGCGGTCGCGAATTTTTAATGTTTGATGGCTACTCATTCCATGCAACACAAGATAGTTTAGATACTGTCTATAATCAAATGGAAGGTGCTTATCAAAAAATTTTTGAGCGTTGTGGTTTAAATTTTCGTTCAATAATTGGTGATGCCGGTGCCATGGGAGGAAATGATTCTAAGGAATATATGGCAATTGCTGATATCGGAGAGGATACAATTGTATACTCCGATGGAAGTGATTATGCTGCAAATTTGGAAATGGCAAAGAATTTAAGAGTTGCTAAGACATCACATGAAAGTAAACGAGACTTGAAGAAAACGGCAACCCCAAATGCAAAAACTGTCGAAGAAGTAGCTAAGTTTCTTGACACAACAGTTGAAAATATTTTGAAAACACTTTTGTTATATGTTGACGAGGAACCTACGATTGTTTTACTCAGGGGTATTGATGAACTTAATGAAGTTAAATTAAAAAATTTTTTAGGTGCAAAAGAACTTAGAATGGCAACTGAAGAAGAAACGATAAAGATTCTTGGAGCTGATTTTGGTTCAGTCGGACCAGTTGGAATTTCGAAGAATTTGCGAGTTGTCGCAGATATTGATGTTGAAAAAATGAGTAATGGAATTTGCGGAGCTAATGAAGATGGATATCATTTTATCAACGTGAATGCACCCAGAGATTATGAAGTTGATGATTATGTTGATTTGCGGACGGTTCATGAAGGTGAACCATCTCCAGATGGACAAGGATCTTTAAAGTTTACTAGGGGAATTGAAATTGGTCATATTTTCAAGTTGGGAACACGCTACTCTGATTCTTTAAAAGCAAATATACTTGACAAAAATGGGCGTCAAATCCCAGTAATTATGGGTTGTTATGGTATCGGGGTGTCGCGGCTTTTGTCAGCTATTATTGAGCAAAATAGTGATGAGAATGGAATAATTTGGCCACGGGCAATTGCTCCTTTTGACATCCATGTTGTCCCAATTAATTCTAAAAATGAAGTACAAGCTAAATTAGCAGATGAGGTTACGTCTGATTTGCAACATGCAGGATACAGTGTTTTAGTGGATGATCGCAAAGAGCGTGCTGGTGTTAAATTTGCTGATTCAGATTTGATGGGATTACCTGTTAGAGTAACAATTGGTAAGAAAGCTGAAGAAGGCATAGTTGAGGTCAAGCTGCGGCGTAATGGCGAAACGGTTGAAGTTCGTCAAGAAGAATTGCAAAATGCAATTAGTATCTTACTATCAGAAAAAGAAGTTTAATTTAAATGAGGGTTGCTTTGTTTGAATAGAAGACGGAGGTGATTTCTTTTTATCGCTTTCGTCTTTTGTATTTTAATTTTTAGTAACTCGTATTATGATTTTTTACAGATAGTTACTTTTGGTGCTAAAATCTAGATATTATAACTTTTAGCGTAATTGTGAAAAGAAAGGAAGGTCAATTTGGGAATTGATAAGAAAACATTATTTCAAAAATTACTTCTGCAATTGAATTGGAATATAAAAGATGAAGAAAAAATAATTTTTGATAGCACTCAAATTGAGAATGTGGAACTACATCATCTTTCACAAAGATGGGACTTTACATTTAAAACAGATGATATTTGGCCATTGCCGCTATTTGAAGAATTTTCACAGAGATTAGAAGAAAGCTTTAGAAATATTGCTCATGTTCAAATTTCTTTTGATGTTGAAAAACCGCAAATGAATAAAAGAAAGCTTGGCGAATATTGGAATTGGGTACTCAAACACTGTGGGGTTACATCACCATTTGTGCAAGAACTGACTTTTGGCAAAGTACCCTATTTGGATGACCAAAGAGTGATTCTTGAAGCTGAAAATGAGATTTTAAAACAATTTCTTGTCAACCAGGCGTTGGGACCAATTGAAGAAACTTATCGCCAAGTTGGTTTCCCAAAATTTGCAATTCACACAATAATTGATGAATCAAAATCACAAAAGAAAATTGCTGAATTCAAGGCTCAAAAGGCAAAAGATGATGAGCAACTAGCGCAAAAAGCAATTCAAGCAATTCAACAGCAAAATCAGCAAAAGCAAGAAAAGGTCCTACCTAAAATTGAAGGATTAGTCGTTATGGGAAAAAAGATTGACGATAAAAACGAAATCACTCAGATGGCTAATATTACTGAAGAAGAACGTTCGGTTATTGTTCAAGGATATATTTTTGATAAAGAGATTCGAACATTGCGTTCTTCACGAAAATTATTAATTTTAAAAATAACTGACTATAGTTCCTCAATCATCGTGAAAAAGTTTTCGCGAAATGAAGAAGATGAGGCTTGTTTTGATGCAATTGCTGAAGGTCAATGGGCGAGAATTCGAGGAAGCGTTCAAGAAGATAGTTTTATGCGCGATCTTGCAATTAATGCCTATGATATTAATCAGATTTCTCATGAAGTTCGCAAAGACACAGCGCCTGAGGATCAAAAACGCTCAGAACTTCATGTCCATACAAACATGAGTATGATGGATGCAACTAATAATATTACTGATTATATTGAACAAGCTGCAAAATGGGGGCAAAAGGCAATTGCCGTGACAGACCACAGTACGCTTCAAGCCTTTCCTGAAGCCCATGCCGCTGGAAAGAAAAATGGTGTTAAGATTCTTTATGGTGTGGAAGCTAATGTTGTAGATGATGGTATTCCTATTGCCTATAATGAAAAACATGTTAATTTGAAGGATGCCACATATGTGGTCTTTGATACTGAGACAACAGGTTTATCTGCGCGTTTTGATAAAGTCATTGAACTTGCAGCTGTTAAGATGAAACAAGGAAATGTTTTAGAAAGTTTTGATATGTTTATTGATCCAGGTCATCCCTTATCACAAACAACCATTAATTTGACCAGTATTACTGATGACATGATTAGAGAGAATGCTAAGCCTGAAAAAGAAGTTTTTAAATTATTTCAAGCTTTTTGTGAAAATAGTATTATCGTAGGACATAATGCAACTTTTGATGTCGATTTTATGAATATTGGTTATGCACGTCATGACCTGCCGAAGATTGAAAACCCATGGGTTGATACGCTGCCATTAGCACGTCTATTGTACCCAGAACTCAAAAGTTTTCGTCTAAATCGTCTGGCTAAGATGCTTAATGTTGATCTAGAACATCATCATCGTGCAATTTTTGATGCGGAAGCAACCGGATATATCTATTTTGCAATGCTTAAAGAAGCAGGAGAACAATTTAAAATTGAGTTTCATGATGACTTTAATAAGCATGCGGGCGAGGTTGATGCATACAAGCATGGATTTCCATTCCATGCTACGATTATTGCCCAAACCCAAGCAGGGTTAAAGAACTTATTTAAATTGGCCTCGTTATCAATGGTTAAATATTATTACCGTGTACCACGAATTCCAAGGTCAGAACTTACGAAGTATCGTGAAGGACTTCTAGTCGGTTCCGCTTGTTCGAGTGGGGAAGTTTTTGTGGCAATGATGCAAAAAGGTTTTGATGAGGCCAAGAAAAAAGCACGTTTTTACGATTACTTAGAAATTCAGCCAAAACCGTTGTATGAACCATTGATTGAGCAAGAAATGATTAAAGATAATCAGAACTTGGAGACAATCATTAAGAATATGGTTGATTTGGGTGAAGAGCTAAAGATGCCAGTTGCTGCGACTGGTGATGTTCATTTTCTAAACAAAGAAGATGCAATTTACCGTAAGATTTTAATTCATTCTCAAGCTGGAGCTAATCCACTTAACCGTTTGAAAGAATTGCCAGATGCACACTTTAGAACAACAGATGAAATGCTTGAAGATTTGAGTTTTTTGGGTGAAAAAAGAGCACAAAAAGTAGTAGTGAATGATCCGCAAAAAATAGTTGAGATGGTTGATGATATTTCACCTGTTAAAGACAAGTTATACACACCAAAAATGGAAGGTGCTGAAGATGAAATTCGAAGTCTCGCACTTAATAAAGCACATGAACTTTATGGGGATGACCTTCCAGCTGTTGTTCAGGCACGATTAGATAAGGAGCTTAAGAGTATCATAGGGAATGGCTTCTCGGTAATTTATCTGATTTCACAGAAATTAGTTTTTAAATCTAACAAAGATGGCTATTTAGTAGGTTCCCGTGGCTCTGTTGGTTCCAGCTTGACGGCTACTATGACAGGAATAACCGAGGTCAATCCTTTACCACCACATTATCGTTGCCCAAAGTGTAGATGGAGCAAATTTTACGAAAAAGGTGAGTATGGATCAGGGTTTGATTTACCCGATATGGATTGTCCAAACTGTAAAACCAAGCTGATTAAGGATGGACAAGATATTCCTTTTGAGACCTTCTTAGGATTTTATGGAAATAAGGTACCAGATATAGATTTAAATTTTTCTGGTGATTATCAACCAATTGCACATAACTACACGAAGGTACTTTTTGGTGAAAATAATGTTTTTCGAGCCGGAACAATTGGTACAGTTGCCGATAAGACAGCTTACGGTTATGTTAAAGCCTACGAACGTGATACTGAGCAAATATTTCGTGGGGCAGAAGTTGATCGCCTAGCCAAAGGAGCAACGGGCGTAAAGCGTACAACTGGGCAACATCCAGCTGGTATTTTGGTTGTACCTGATTACATGGATATTTATGATTTTACGCCTATTCAATATCCAGCTGATGATTTGTCAGCAACTTGGAAAACAACGCATTTTGATTTTCATTCAATTCATGATAATATTCTAAAACTCGATATTCTTGGTCATGATGATCCAACGATGATCAGAATGTTACAAGATTTATCAGGAATTAATCCCCAATCAATTCCAACAGATGACCCAGGTGTGATGAAGCTTTTTTCAGGAACTGATATTTTAGGTGTAACTTCTGATCAGATTGGCTCAAACACAGGAACACTTGGAATTCCGGAGTTTGGGACAAGATTTGTTAGAGGAATGCTTGAAGAAACTAAACCTAAGACATTTGCAGAACTACTTAAGATTTCAGGGCTTTCACATGGAACAGATGTCTGGCTTGGCAATGCAGAAGAATTAATAAAGAATGGTACTGTTACGATGCCTGAAGTTATTGGTTGTCGTGACGATATTATGATGGATTTGATTCATATGGGAGTTGAAGCCGATCGTGCCTTTAAAATTATGGAGAGTGTGCGTAAAGGAAAAGGAATTCCCGATGATTGGCAAGCGGAGATGCGTGAAGCAAAAGTACCAGAATGGTATATTGATGCTTGTCTTAAAATAAAGTACATGTTTCCTAAAGCACATGCTGCTGCATATGTTTTGATGGCTTTGCGAATTGCTTACTTTAAGGTATATTTCCCATTAGTATATTATTCTGCATATTTTAGTGTGAGGGCAGATGATTTCGATCTTGTTGCAATGTCTCGTGGCAGTGAGACAGTTAAAGCAGCAATGAAAGAAATAAATGATAAGGGAATGGATGCCTCAACTAAGGAAAAAAATTTATTAACAGTACTTGAGATTGCTAATGAGATGATTGAGCGCGGTTATCAATTCAAGATGGTTGATTTGCATCATTCTGCTGTTTCTGACTGGCTAATTGATGGTAAGACACTGATTGCGCCTTTTAATGCGATGCCAGGTTTAGGGACGAATGTTGCTAAGCAGATTGTAGCAGCCCGTGAAGAAAAGGAATTTCTTTCAAAAGAAGATTTAGCAAAACGAGGTAAGGTTTCTAAGACTTTAATCGAGTTTATGACAGAAAATCATGTACTTGATGAGTTACCCGATGAAAATCAATTGAGCTTATTTGAATCATTATTTTGACATTAAGTGTTTATTTGTCAAAGTATATTTTTCATGGTATAATACTTGTGTAATTAAGTAACTCGTTAGGAGTGAGCAGTGATGCTCGCTCTTTTTATTGCAACCACTGAGGCTGTACTTTGAATTAATAAAAAGGAGGTTGACTTGTGAGTACTGTAGTTGAAACAGTGACTGAATTGGTCACACCAATTTTGGATGCTGGCAATTTCGAATTGGTAGATATTGAATTTGTTAAAGAGGGAAAAAATTGGTATCTAAGAGTCTTTGTTGATAAAGATAAAGGTATTAATATCGAAGAATGTGCATTGATAAGTGATAAGTTAAGTGAAAAATTGGATGAATGTGATCCAGATCCTATTGAACAGGCTTATTATCTTGAAGTTTCTTCACCAGGTGCGGAAAGACCGTTAAAAAAGGAAAGCGATTATGAGCGGGCATTAGATAAATATATCCATGTTTCGCTTTATCAGCAACTCGCAGGGTCAAAGATCTTTGAAGGTGTACTGACTGAGCTGACAGAGAGTTATTTGAAACTCGAATATATGGATAAAGCGCGACGAAGAGAGATTCAGATACCGCGTGATAAAATTGCAAAAGCAAGATTAGCTGTTAAATTTTAGATTTGTTAAGGAGAAAATTCAGATGAGTAAGGAATTACTAAATGCATTAGATGCATTGGAAGTCGAGAAGGGAATCAAGAAAGATGTTGTTTTAGAAGCACTTGAAGCAGCTCTTGTTTCGGCTTATAAGCGTAACTATGGACAAGCACAAAATGTTGAAGTTGAGTTCAACAAAACACGTGGCGATATTCACATTTTTGCAGTTAAAGAAGTTGTTTCTGAGGTCTTTGATTCACGACTTGAGGTGAGTCTTGAGGAAGCAACTCAAATTAATCGTGCATATGAAATTGGCGATACAATTAGATTTGAAGTAACACCTAAAAATTTCGGACGAATTGCTGCACAAACTGCTAAACAGGTTATTATGCAGCGTGTACGAGAAGCAGAACGCGGAATTGTTTACGACGAATATATTCAGTATGAAAATGAGATCGTAACCGGTGAAGTTGAGCGCCATGATCATCGCTATGTCTATGTGAACCTTGGTAAAGTCGAAGCCGTATTATCTCATCAAGATCAGATTCCTGGTGAAGAATATAAGTCACACGATCGTATTAAAGTATATATTTATAAAGTTGAGAATACTTCAAAGGGACCTCAAGTTTTTGTGAGCCGTTCCCATCCAGATTTGTTAAAGAGATTGTTTGAACAGGAGATTCCTGAGATTTTTGATGGAACTGTTGAAATTATTTCGATTGCACGTGAAGCTGGAGATCGTGCTAAGGTTGCTGTACGTTCACATACTGATGGCGTTGATCCGGTTGGTACATGTGTTGGTCCACGCGGTGAGAGAATTCAAACAATTGTTAATGAACTTAAAGGTGAAAATATGGATGTTGTTGAGTGGCGTGATAATCCTGCTGAGTTTATTAGTAATGCACTTAACCCTGCTGAAGTTATTGATGTGCAGTTCAATCCTGAGAACGAACGTGCTTGTACTGTGATTGTGCCGGATAATCAGTTGTCTCTTGCAATTGGTAAAAGAGGACAGAATGCACGTTTAGCAGCTAAATTAACAGGCTTCAAAATAGATATCAAATCTGAATCAGAATTTGCAAAAATTTCTGATGCTTCAGATAATACAATCACTAATACTGACGAAGATTAATTACAATTTTTTGAACAAAGGAGATGATTAGATGGTAAAGCAACGCAAAATACCTATGCGTAAGGATATTGTTCTGGGGGAAATGAAACCCAAAAAAGAACTCGTACGAATTGTGAAAAATAAGGAGGGCGAGGTTAGTATTGATCCCACTGGTAAGAAACCAGGACGTGGAGCATATATCTCACTAGAGGTTGCGGTAGCCAAAAAAGCAAAGGAAGAACATACATTTAATAAGGCTTTCGGGGTAAAAGTTCCCGACGAGTTTTATGATGAATTAGTCGCGTTTGTTGATCATCAAGCAGCACGCAGGGAGCTTTTTGGCGATGCTCGATAAAAAACAAAGGGTCCTACAGATGCTTGGACTTGCTAGAAGAGCTGGTAAGTTAACTACTGGTGAAGAGGGTGTTCTTAAGAAAATTAGGACACAAAATACACAAATTGTTTTTGTTGCCAGCGATGGTTCAGAAAGAACTAAAAAGAAGTTTGTAGACAAGTGTAAAAGCTATCAAGTTGATATTAATTGTGATTTTACGCATCAAGAACTTAGTTTAGCAATTGGAGCAAATAGAACTGTGCTTGCAATTGATGATTTAGGTTTTAGTAAGAAAATTATGATGCTGTTGAGTTGATACTTTTACCATAAAGGTTTGGACTATACAGTCTGTAGTGATATAAATTGTATAGTTGAGATTGGAGCGTGAATACATGGGAAAAAAGCGAATTTATGAGTTAGCAAAGGAATTGAATGTCAGTAGCAAAGTTGTAATTGAAACGGCTAGGAAAAAAGGCTTTGCCGTTAATAATCACATGTCGACCATTGGAGACAATGAAGAACGTCAGGTGAAAGAGGCACTTAAACAAACTACAGACAAGGTAAGTACTGCAAAAAAACCTGCAGTAAATGAATCGAAAAATTCGAAAATTTCAAATGAACCAAAACGTTCTCAAAGAAATAATAATAGTAAAGAGGCCGGACCAATTCAAAATAAAACAACTAACCACAATAATAAAGTTCAGCATAGTAATAATAAAGCTCAACAAAGTAACAGACCACAAGGAAATAGTACTCAAAATAATAGGAACCAAACAACAAGTAACCAGCAAAGCTCAAACGCAAACAGTTCTGCTAGAAAAAGCAACCCACGTTTTGAAAATAAATCTAATAATAATACGCGTTCTAATAATTTTGGACAAAATAGATTCAACCAAAATTCTAATTCGCAAAATAAATTTAGTAATAAGAAAAAACGTAGAAATAGAAAGAATAGTCGCTATCAAGAGAGTAAGAAACCAGCTGTTCCACCACGTAAGGACAGGCCGTTACCAGAAACCCTTGTGTATACAGTAGGGATGAATGTCGCCGATATAGCTAAGAAGATTCACCGTGAACCAGCAGAAATTATCAAGAAATTGTTCATGATGGGTGTAATGGTTAATCAGAATCAATCTTTGGACAAGGATACAATTGAAGTCTTGGCTGATGATTACGGTATGAAAGCAGAAGAAAAAGTTGAAGTTGATGTTGCTGATATTGATAAGTTCTTTGAAGATGAGCAAGGAAACACAAAGCATCTTGAAGCGCGTCCTCCTGTTGTAACAATTATGGGTCATGTTGACCATGGTAAGACAACATTGCTTGATAAATTGCGCCACACGCATGTTACTGATGGTGAAGCTGGCGGGATTACACAGCATATTGGTGCTTACCAGGTCAAACATGATGGCAAGACAATTACGTTCTTAGATACTCCGGGACATGCAGCGTTTACTAACATGCGCGCACGTGGAGCAGATATTACTGATATTACGGTACTTGTTGTTGCTGCAGATGATGGTGTAATGCCACAAACAATTGAGGCGATTAACCATGCTAAAGCTGCAGAAGTTCCAATTATTGTTGCCGTTAATAAGATTGATAAGCCAGGTGCAAATCCAAATCATGTAATGGAACAATTAACTGAATATGAACTTATCCCTGAAGATTGGGGTGGGGAAACAATTTTTGTTGAATTATCAGCAAAATTTGGTAAGAATCTTGATGAATTATTGGATATGATTTTATTGCAAGCTGAAGTTCTTGAGTTGCGTGCAAATCCTAAGCAACATGGGGCTGGTTCTGTTATTGAAGCTCGTTTGGATAAGGGAAAAGGAACGGTTGCTTCATTATTGGTTCAACAAGGAACGTTGCATGTTGGTGATCCAATTGTTGTTGGAAATACTTTTGGCCGTGTTCGTACAATGATTAACGACAAGGGACAACAGATTGCAAAAGCTTTACCAGCTACTCCAGTTGAAATTACAGGGTTAAATGAAGTTCCAGATTCAGGTGACCGCTTCATTGTCTTTAGTGATGAGAAAACTGCACGTGCTGCGGGTGAAGAACGTGCCAAGCGTGCATTATTGAAAGAGCACAGTAATATTCAGCATGTTACATTGGATAACTTATTTGATTCACTTAAGGAAGGTGAATTGAAAGAGGTTAATGTTATTATTAAAGCTGATGTTCAGGGTTCTGTTGAGGCACTTGCTGGTAGTTTGCAGAAGATTGAAGTTGAAGGAGTTCGAGTTAATATCATTCACCAGGCAGCTGGTGCTATCAATGAAAGTGATGTAACTCTTGCTGAGGCATCAAATGCTATTATCGTAGGATTCAATGTTCGTCCAACGCCACAGGCTAAGTCACAAGCTGAAAGTGACAGTGTTGATATTCGTTTGCATCGTGTTATTTATCAGGCAATTGATGAAATCGAAACAGCTATGAAGGGAATGCTTGAACCAGTCTTTGAAGAAAAGATTATTGGTCAGGTTGAAATTCGTGAGACATACAAAGTTTCTAAGGTTGGAACAATCGGTGGTGGTTATGTAACTGACGGTTATATCCAACGTGACAGTGGTGTTCGTGTGATTCGTGATGGAATTGTTATTTATGAAGGTAAACTTGCATCCTTGAAGCGTTTCAAGGATGATGTAAAGCAAGTCAAACAAGGATTTGAATGTGGTATCATGATTGAAAAATACAATGATATCAAGATTGGAGACCAGATTGAAGCATTTGTTATGGAAGAGGTTCCAGTCGAATAATTAAATATGAATTAAACGGAGGAGACGCAATGGCACAAAATTATCGTGTTGGTCGTTTATCTCAAGAAATCCAACGAGAAGTAACAGATATTTTGATGAAAAGAGTCCGTGATCCACGAGTCCAAGGAATTACAATTACAGGAGTTGAGGTTACGGGTGATTTACAGCAAGCAACTATCTATTACAGTATCTTGTCTGAGCTTGCATCTGATGGAGAAAAGACACAGATAGGTTTAGAGAAAGCTAAAGGATTGATTCGTAGGGAGTTAGGCGCAAGATTAAGCATTTATGTAACTCCTGAGTTGATTTTTGAACGCGATCGCTCAGTTCAATATGGTGACCATATTGACGAGCTTTTGAATAAGTTAAACCATTCCGAGGACTAAGGTTTTTGAGCATTGATGGCTATGAAAAAAGCATATCAAAAGTCAAAAAAATATACGTTATCATGTAACTACGAGTATAGTTACAGTATTTTTAATAGTTAAAAATATCTAAAGTGACTTTTGAAATGTATTTAAAAGAAAGAGGCTGCCACAAAGCGTTTGTTTTGTTACAGCTTTTTTCTTTTTAGTAAACTTAAAGTACTTGGAGGATGAAAATGAACGGAATTATTCCAATATATAAAGAGCGTGGGATGACGAGTACGGACTGTGTTTTCAAATGTAGAAAGATTTTTAAAATGAGACGAATTGGCCATAGTGGCACACTTGACCCGAATGTTGATGGAGTATTACCCATTTGTGTGGGTAAGGCAACAAAAGTCGTTAATTATTTGATGGATTCAGGTAAAGTATATATTGGTGAAATCACACTCGGATTTTCAACAACAACTGAAGATTTGGATGGTGAAACTGTTGAAAAAAGAGCATTGCTTAAACCGTTCACTAGTGAGGAAATTAATGATAAAATGAGAGAGTTAACTGGCGACTTGGTTCAAATTCCGCCAATGTATTCTGCAATTAAGGTCAAGGGTCGCAGACTCTATGATTATGCTCGAGCCGGTGATCCGGTAGAACGCCCTAAAAGAAATATTCATATTGAATATTTCAAACAAACTAAGACAACAATTTTTAATCAAGAAAGTGGTTATCAAAAGATCTACTTTGAGGTTGGGTGTGGAAAAGGGACGTACATCAGAACCTTAGCTGTTGACTTAGGCAAAAAGTTAGGTGTTCCGGCCGTTATGTCTGATTTATCTCGTTTATTCAGTGGAGGTTTCACAGTTGGACAAACTATTAAAATCAGTGAGTTAGCTCAGGCTGCAGAAGACGGCAGTCTTGAAAGTCGTCTTTATCCAGTCGATTATGCTTTACAAAAGTACTTTCATGTTGAGTTAGACGAGCAACAATGGAAAATTGTGAAAAATGGCGGTTTTTTATTGCCGAGTGAAATTAGTGATACAAAAATAGTTAAACAAATAGTTTTGATGTACCGAGATGAAGCTCGATGTATCTATCGCTATAATGAAGATGAAAAAAGATATCAACCTGAACAAATGATTGATTTAACTTAGAGGAGAGTAAAAAGTGCAAGTAATCAATTTAGCAGAACCTTTTAATAAGTCGATCCTGCCAACAGGAGATGTTGTTTTGGCACTAGGATTTTTCGATGGTGTACATCGTGGACATCAGGCCGTTATACAGCGAGCAAAAAGCGAAGCAAAAAAGCATAATGTCAAACTGGCTGTAATGACATTAGACATGCATCCTTCCATTCCATTCAAGGGGGTAAAACCGCAAGACATCAAGTATTTGACGACTTTAGGGCAAAAAAATAAATTGTTTGAGTCATTAGGTGCTGATATTATGTATGTAGTTTCTTTGAATGACTTACTGGTTAAAATGGGACCACAAGAATTTGTTGATAAATATATGGTAGGATTGAATGCACGGGCAATTGTCGCTGGTTCAGACTACACATATGGTAAAAAAAATATTGCAAATATGCAAATTCTTCCTAAGTATGCAAAGAATCGATTTGAAATCATTAAAGTAAAACATTTGAATGATAAGGAGCAAAAAATTAGTTCGACACGAATCCGTAAGGCACTTTTATGTGGAGATATTAAGTGTGCAAACGAACTTTTGGGCTATCATTATCAAAACAATGGCAAAGTTGTTCATGGTGAACAAAGAGGACGCAAACTTGGATTTCCAACAATTAACGTTGCGGTTAATACACAAGAAATGTTGCCTGCAGAAGGAATATATGTTGTTAAGGTTGAAATTATCGGCAAAAACGTTTTGGGAATGGCGTCAATTGGACGAAATGAGACTTTTGGAGAAGGCAGAAAAGTGACGCTTGAGATTAATTTGCTTGATTTCTCGCAAATGGTATATGGAGAAAATGTAGTAGTTAACTGGTACTATAAATTGAGAGGCCAAGTCAAATATACTGGTCCAGCTGGATTAATAGCTCAACTAGAAAAAGATGAGGAAAATACACGAAATTATTTTAAAAAGATAAGATAATTGGTGGTCAATTCTTGACTTATTTGAGTAGTTCTTGTATATTAATAATTGACTTAGCACTCTAGGACATTAAGTGCTAATTGAGGTGATTGAAATGCTTACTGAGAGACAATTGTTAATTCTTGAAGCAATAATTCAGGAGTACACAACTGTTGGGAAACCTGTCGGTTCGAAATCCTTGGGTGAACAGCTCCCAATGCAAGTGAGTTCGGCAACTATCCGAAATGAGATGGTTGCTCTGGAACATTTGGGATTTATCAACAAGGAACATTCTTCTTCAGGCAGAGTTCCCACTTTGAAGGGTTATCGTTATTATATTGATAATCTCGTTAAGCCTGATGTTGTTAATCAAGAACAGCTGGAGGATATCCGTTCTTCATTTGGTAACAATTTCTACAAGATTGATGAAATTGTT
The DNA here is from genome assembly GCF_019443985.1 of Liquorilactobacillus hordei DSM 19519. Lineage (NCBI taxonomy): Bacteria > Bacillati > Bacillota > Bacilli > Lactobacillales > Lactobacillaceae > Liquorilactobacillus > Liquorilactobacillus hordei. The sequence goes on along the minus strand of NZ_CP049303.1, from coordinate 1,567,342 downwards.
GCTGAGTCTGCGAGAATACTTTCTGATATGACCAACTATACTGCGATTGCTTTTAAACCCGAGACAAAAAACATTAAGTTTCAAGGCTTTAAGGTTCTTCCAGTTGGCAATCAGCAATTAATGATGATGCTGGTTACCAGTGATGGAAACATTGAAAGTCAACTTTTTAATGTTCCTAGAGGATTGGGTGGCGATGAGATTGAGGCAGTTATTCGTGTGATTAATGACAGAATTGTTGGCCTTCCCCTTGATCAGGTGATTGAAAGACTGCATGAGACGATTCCTCTATTATTGCATTATGTTCGAAGACCTGTAGGATTTCTTGATATTTTCGGGAATATCTTAGAACGGTCAGCACGTGAGCAATTCTTTGTGAGTGGTAAGTTGAATTTACTAAATTTTGTGGGTGAAGCGGATGTTAATCAAATTAAAGATCTCTATTCCTTAATTGAACGCTCTGAAGATATCAGCAATCTAATTGGTAATTCATCAGGTACTATTCAAGTGAAGATTGGTGATGAGTTGACTAATAGCTCATTGAGTAATTATAGCTTGATTTCAACTACTTACGACGTGGCACAACATGGACAAGGTCTAATAGCTCTACTAGGCCCAACAAATATGCCTTATTCAAAAATGATTGGGCTTGTCCAGACGTTCCAAGAAGAGTTGGCACGTAAATTATTAGATTACTACAGTTTTTATGATGATTAGAAAAGGGGTGTCGGTTTGTCAGAGCAAAATGGAAGCGAAGAAGAAATTTTGAAGACTGATGAAAAAAAAGCTGTGGATGAGTCTGTTAAGGATGAGACAGCTGCGCAAGTCGGTGAAAATAAAGCAACTTCGGAGAAATCAGCTGTTGATAATGAAGATTCTGAACAAGAAGAGTTGAAACTAAAAGTAGCAGAACTTCAAAAAAAATGTGATGACTTCGAAGATAAATACTTGAGAGCAGAAGCTGAAATGGCTAATATGCATACAAGGTTTAAGAAAGAACAAGAGAAGTTGTTACGTTACGATGGTCAAAGCCTTGCTAAAGATGTTCTCCCAGTTATTGACAATTTGAATCGTGCCTTACAAATTGAAGTCACTGATGATGCTTCCAAGCAATTAAAAAGAGGTATTGAACTTGTTTTTAACGATATGGAGAAAGCATTGAAGGCAAATAATGTGACAAAGATTGAAGCACTTGGACAGGTTTTTGATCCAGCGCTTCATCAAGCTGTTAAATCTGTGCCAGCTGAAAAGGGCCAGAAAAATGAAACAGTAATTGAAGTATTCCAGGATGGCTATATGTTAAAAGACCGCGTATTGCGGCCTGCAATGGTAGTCGTTGCACAATAAATTAAAATTTTTTGAAAGAGGTTGAAATTAATGTCAAAGATTATTGGTATTGATTTAGGAACAACTAACTCAGCAGTTGCTGTTCTTGAAGGAAAAGAAGCTAAGATTATTGCTAACCCTGAAGGAAATCGTACGACTCCATCAGTTGTGTCATTTAAAAATGGTGAAACACAAGTTGGTGAAGTTGCAAAAAGACAAGCAATTACAAATCCAGATACAATCGCATCAATTAAGCGCCATATGGGTGAAGCTGGTTATAAAGTAAAAATTCAAGATAAAGAATATACACCACAAGAAATTTCTGCAATGATCTTACAGTATATCAAAGATTATGCAGAATCATATCTTGGTGAGGATGTTACACAAGCAGTTATCACTGTTCCTGCATACTTTAATGACAGTCAGCGTCAAGCAACAAAGGATGCTGGAAAAATTGCTGGTTTAAAAGTTGAAAGAATTGTCAATGAACCAACGGCTGCCGCTTTGGCATATGGTCTTGATAAGACTGATCATGATGAAAAAATCCTAGTGTTTGACCTTGGTGGTGGAACATTCGATGTTTCTATCCTTGAGCTTGGCGACGGGGTGTTCGAAGTACTTTCAACTAATGGTGATACATTCCTTGGTGGAGATGATTTTGATAACAAAATCATGGAATGGTTAGTTGCAGAGTTTAAGAAGGAAAATGGTATTGATCTTTCAAAAGATAAAATGGCTATGCAACGTCTAAAGGATGCAGCTGAAAAGGCTAAAAAGGACCTTTCTGGTATTACAAGTGCACAAATCAGCTTACCATTTATTACAGCTGGTGAAAATGGTCCACTTCATTTGGAAAAGACATTAACACGAGCACAATTTGATAACTTAACAGCTGATTTAGTTGAAAGAACAAAAATTCCAGTGCGTAACGCTTTGAAGGATGCTGGACTTTCAATGAGTGAAATTGATGAAGTTATTTTGGTTGGTGGTTCTACACGTATACCAGCAGTTCAAGCTGCAGTTGAAGCTGAAACAGGTAAGAAACCTAACCAATCAGTTAACCCAGATGAAGCAGTTGCTCTTGGTGCTGCTATTCAAGGTGGGGTTATTACTGGTGATGTTAAGGATGTTGTTTTGCTTGATGTAACACCATTATCCCTTGGTATTGAAACAATGGGTGGTGTGTTTACAAAATTAATTGATCGTAACACAACAATTCCAACAAGCAAGTCCCAAGTATTTTCAACTGCTGCAGATAACCAGCCAGCCGTTGATATTCATGTTTTGCAGGGTGAACGTCCAATGGCTGCAGACAATAAGACACTTGGTCGCTTCCAGTTAACGGATATTCCAGCAGCTCCTCGTGGAATCCCACAAATCGAAGTTAAGTTTGATATTGATAAAAATGGGATTGTAAATGTATCTGCTAAGGACTTAGGAACAAATAAAGAACAAAAGATTACTATTAAGAGTTCAACTGGTCTTTCAGACGATGAAATTGATCGAATGGTTAAGGAAGCTCAGGAAAACGAAGAAGCAGATAAGAAGCGTAAAGATGAAGTTGACTTAAAGAATGAAGTTGATCAATTACTCTTCACGACTGACAAGACATTATCAGAAATAAAGGACAAGGTTTCTGAAGATGAAATCAAGAAGGCTGAAGAAGCGCGTGATGCTTTAAAGAAGGCTCAAGATGAAAATAATGTCGAAGAAATGAAGACTAAAAAGGATGATTTGACGAAGATTGTTCAAGACTTATCAGTTAAATTATATCAACAAGCTCAAGAAGCTCAGGCCAAAGATGGCGGAGATTCTGCAGCAGCTGGTACAGAGGATAAGACTAATGACGATACAGTTGAAGGAGACTTCAAAGAAGTTGATCCTGATGACAAAAAATAGTCGTTAACTGATAAAAAGTCAAAGACCAGGTTTTGGACTTTGGCTTTTTATTTAGCTATTATTATGTTACGCTAAGCTAAACAAACATCTTATTATGATGGAGGGTAAAAATGGCAGAAATCAGAAATCCGTATGAGGTTTTGGGTGTATCCAAAGATGCCTCTGCCGCTGATATTAAGAAAGCTTATCGTAAGCTCTCTAAGAAGTATCATCCAGATTTAAATAAAGAACCAGGTGCAGAAGAAAAGTTCAAAGAAATTAACGAAGCATATGAGATTCTTAGTGATCCCCAAAAGAAAGCACAGTTTGACCAATATGGGTCGACTGGTGGACAACAAGGTTTTGGTGGATTCTCTGGTCAAAATGGTGGTTTTGGTGGTGGATTCAGCGACTTCGGTGGCGGTGGATTTGAAGATATTTTCAGTTCATTTTTTGGTGGTGGCGGTTCTGCATCACGAAATCCTAATGCACCTAGACAAGGTAGAGATTTACAATATGAAATGGATTTGACTTTTGAAGAGGCAATCTTTGGCAAGAAAACAAGTATCCAATATACAAGGGAAGCTTTGTGTAAGACTTGTGATGGTAGTGGAGCTAAACGTGGCACGACTCCAGAGAATTGTTCACGTTGTGGCGGTAGTGGTGTAATCCGTGTTAAGAGATCAACACCGCTAGGTCAGGTAGTTACGCAACAAGAATGTGATGTGTGTCACGGTACAGGCAAGATTATCAAGGAGAAATGTGAAACTTGTCATGGTGATGGCCACGTTCATGAAAAACATGAAGTTGAAGTCTCAATTCCGGCTGGAGTTGAAGATGGAAATCAAATGCGTCTGCAAGGTCAAGGTGAAGCCGGTGAAAATGGTGGACCTTATGGAGACTTGTACGTTATCTTCAATGTTGCTCCAAGTAAGATTTTTAAACGAGATGGGGCCAATATTTTCTTCGAAATGCCAATTAGTTTTGTACAGGCGACATTAGGAGATGAAGTCACTGTTAAAACTGTTCACGGAGATGTACAGATGAAGATTCCAGCTGGGACGCAATCAGGAACCGTCTTTAGATTGCGTGGCAAAGGTGCCCCTTATCTTCGTGGCAATGGCAATGGAGATCAACAGGTTACTGTTAAGATCCAAACTCCTAAGGGATTAAATCAGAAGCAAAAAGAAGCTTTACGTAATTTTGCAGAAGCCAGTGGAGAAAAAATTCAGAATGAGTCAATTTTTGATAGATTAAAGAAACACAAAAAATGATAGATTAGGGTCTAGCTTAATTTTTAGTCTTACTAAATTTAAGCTAGGCTTTATTTGTGTGTTATTTTTTGGTGCGTTGTATTTAGCTTGATGGCTTGCTATAATTAAGTTTAAGAACATTTCGAGTAAGAAAGTAGGAATTAATGCATGGATGTTGAATTATTAAAGGAGCGCCAAAAAAGAATTCGTAATTTCTCAATTGTAGCTCATATCGATCACGGAAAATCAACTCTCGCAGATCGAATCTTAGAATTAACTGAGACAGTATCAAAAAGAGAAATGCAAGCTCAGCTTCTTGATTCCATGGAATTAGAGCGTGAACGCGGAATTACCATTAAGTTGAATGCTGTAGAGCTTAACTATCACGCTAAAGATGGTAAAACTTATATTTTTCATCTGATTGATACACCGGGCCACGTGGACTTCTCCTATGAAGTTTCGAGAAGTTTAGCTGCATGTGAAGGTGCAGTTTTGGTTGTTGATGCGGCACAGGGGGTTGAAGCACAAACGTTAGCTAATGTTTATTTAGCTCTAGATGATGATTTGGAAATTGTTCCTGTAATTAACAAAGTAGACTTGCCTTCTGCGCAACCTGAAGTTGTTCGGCAAGAAATTGAAGACGTGATCGGACTTGATGCATCAGAAGCAGTTTTAGCGAGTGCGAAACAAGGAATTGGAATTGAAGAGATGCTTGAAAAAATTGTTCATGATATTCCTGCCCCAGAAGGTAATCTGGAAGGTTCACTGAAGGCACTAATCTTTGATTCTGTCTATGACGACTATCGTGGTGTTGTTTTAAGTGTTCGTGTTTTTGAAGGAACTGTTAAGTCTGGTGACCGAATACGTTTAATGAACGGCCAAACGGAGTATGAGGTTGTTGAAGTGGGTGTTAACTCACCTAAGCCGATTAAACGAGACTTATTGATGGCAGGAGATGTTGGGTATCTAACTGCAAGTATTAAAGACATTCAAGACACTCGTGTGGGTGATACGGTAACCAGTTCGGCTAACCCAGCTGAAAAAGCATTAGAAGGCTATCGCGAAATGAATCCCATGGTTTATTCAGGGTTGTATCCGACTGACAATGCTAAGTATAATGATTTAAGAGAAGCACTTGAAAAGCTACAGTTGAATGATGCAGCATTGGAATTTGAACCTGAGACCTCGACTGCGCTTGGTTTTGGGTTTCGCTGTGGCTTTTTAGGACTTTTGCATATGGATGTGGTTCAAGAAAGACTTGAACGAGAATTTAACATGGATTTGATTACAACTGCTCCATCAGTAACTTATGATGTTGAGCTAACTGATGGAAATCATAAAGTTGTTTCTAATCCTGCAGAAATGCCGGAATCAACTGCAATAAAAGCAATTAACGAACCGTTTGTAAAGGCTACAATCATGGTACCTAATGACTATGTAGGAGCTGTTATGGAACTTTGTCAGGCAAAACGCGGTAAATTTGTTACAATGGAGTATCTTGATGATTATCGTGTAAATGTTATTTATGTGATGCCACTGTCAGAAATAATTTTTGATTTCTTTGATAAACTGAAATCTAGTACAAAAGGATATGCATCGCTTGACTATGATTTGGATGGTACCCGCACAGGAGATTTGGTAAAGATTGATATTTTGATGAATGGCGACAAGGTCGATGCACTTAGTTTTATTGCTCACCGGGAATTTGCACCACAAAGAGCTCGCGTAATCACAAGCAAGTTAAAAGAAATAATTCCGCGTCAGAACTTTGAAATTCCAATTCAAGCTGCAATTGGAGCAAAAATTATAGCTAGAACAAACATTAAAGCATATCGCAAAGATGTTACGGCTAAAATTCATACAGGCGATCCAGATCGTCGTGCTAAATTACTAGACAAGCAAAAACGTGGAAAAAAACGGATGAAATCGGTCGGAACAGTTGAAGTACCACAAGAAGCCTTTATGGCAGTTTTGAAGACAAATGAAGAATAATAATATTTTATAAAATAAGTATAGCAGCAGTACGCTGAGTCAAGTATTAACCTTTGACCTAGCGTACTGCTGCTATCTTTTTATGTATCAAATTTAGAAAATGAATAAACTTGAAAAACCTGTTATGCAGATTCCAATCAACAATACAAATAAGTTTGTCCATACTTTACCTGCTTTGAATTTAAAATTAGCTAAAGACATAAGAATGGTTATACCTCCTGTGATGAAAAAAAGAAGATATACTTGGTTAAGGGGAAGAAAAATTTCAATCAAAAATAAACTTATTAATAATATAAGGACTCTTGAATTTCGATACCACGAAATTCTTCCAAAAAAGGTACGAAAATAAGAAAAAGATGAATTTTTTTCTAGTGAGAAATATTTGAGTATTAATAAAATTAACCAGAAAATATATAAGCCTAAAGAAATTTTTGCCATTTTATCACCTCAATTAATACTTTTGAAATAATGTTGTAAGGCGCTCCATAAATTTTGTAGTGAAACGTTTTACATCAACATTGGTAGCTACTTGTGTTGTTATTGCAGGTAAGTTTAAACGAGTCTCGTCACCAATTGTGCGTCCTTCATAAGGTTCATTTGTATCTACCTTCATATTTAAGTAAATTGTATCAAGGAGTTTTGGTTCAAGCGCAGCTGCAACAGCAAGCGGATCATGAAGTGCACAACCATTTAAATGAGGGTTTGTCTCTTTATACGCTTCAATATAGTAATCAACCAAGTCTGCATAGATGCTTCCAGATTTAGTTTTAAGATTACGCCAAATTCTAGTTTCTTGTTTAGTTAATAATGTTCGCGTGGTAACATCTAGGCCAACCATGGTCAGCTCAATATCAGACTGAAAAACTGCATTTGCTGCTTCTGGATCTTGGTGAATATTTGCCTCTGAAACGGGACTAACGTTTCCGGGAACTGTTAGTGCACCACCCATCAAAGTTACATGACCGATCAATTTTGTGATTGCTGGATCCTTCTTAATAGCAGCTGCTAGATTTGTAAGAGGTCCAGTTGGAACCAACAGTAAGTTTTTTTTATATTTGTGGGCTGCATCAATTAGAAAGTCAACACCAGATTGTTTTTCGATTTTTGTCGAGGCATGAGTAAGATTCAAATTTGCCACACCATTATCTCCATGAATTCGGGCACTGACAGGTTGGACAGTGAAGTTTGAGGTAGTGGACGAGTGTGATAGGCCCTCATAAACAGGAACGTTACTTGCTCCAAGCAATGAAAGTAGATCGCGACTATTTTGTGTACCTTGTTCGATAAGTACATTTCCATAAGATCCAATGATTCCGATTAAATCGCAGTCTTGATCTGCTATTGCGTACGCTAATGCTAGTGCATCGTCAATTCCAGTATCTAAGTCTAATATCATTTTATATTTAGCCATTTGTTGCCTCCAAGAATTCTATTATGTGTCTACGTATATCTTATCAAATAATGGTAGAAGTGACTAGATTATCTGTTACTAACTAAGCGTTTTAGTTAACTTGAAACTCTTAGGTTAAAGTAATACACTGTGAGTATTGTATAGTATACTCCAAGTTTCCTTTTATAAATTTTAAGTATAGGTGTGAGAATAATGGGCCAGATTGAACGTAGATTTGAGATTCGTGAAATAAAAAAGCAGGATGTATTAAATGCGGCAGAAAGTAAATTTTTTAAAAAAGGGTTTGCGGCAACTAGTATTGACGAAATTGCAAGTGAAGCAGAATTTAGTAAAAAAACATTATACACTTACTTTGAGAGCAAAAATCAGATATATTTTGAAATAATGTTACGTGGATATAAAAAATTGTTGAAGCTCATACAATCGCAATATCAAGAAAGTCATCCACTCAACTCTAAGCAACAATTTACTGCTTTCTGGGCAGCATTTGAGGATTTTTCAGTTAATTATAAAGGCTATTTAAGTGCGATCATTTTTTTTGAAGTCAGTGAAGACCAAATACAAGAGGGTTATAAATTAGTAGAGTATCAGCAACTGAAAAAAGAATTGATTGATAATTTAGTAGAACTTTTGTCAATGGAAAATAGTTCAGTTAATATAAAGAGTAGGTTATTGTGGCGCTTTATTTTAGGTGCAGCGCAGAGTATGTTGCACAATTCTGAAGAAAGTAAGCTGATATTGCAAAATAGTTATCAGCTGCTATCTAGTATGGTCGATGCAGAATTAAGTTAAAAAAGAGTTAAATAGTGTTAATTGAAGAAATATATGAATAAATATGTTGTCACGGGCAAGTTGAAATATTACTATTAATATAGTAATATTTCAACTATTTATCGGTTTGGGATATAAATCAACAATTTGTAGTCAATTATGGATTATGAGTAACGAAAAAGCAGATTACTTCTATAAAATTCTTAATGATACGCACATTTTATTGATTTACGTTTCACTCGCGACTTGATGAGGATGGTGAAGTGATGAGACAAAGTCTAAATGAGTTTTTGACTACTGGTTTGGCTAATCTAGGATTCGATGGGGGTTTAGACTTACTTTGGGACAAAGATGATCATACTTTTACAGTTGACATCACTTTTAGTATCGAAAAAAAGGGCCAACATTTCCTATTGGATATGACTGGTGATAGTTCTAAAGAAAATCCGATAGAATTTGTAGATTCAATCCTTATATATGACAGTACAAATCAAAAATTTAAACCAGCTTGGAGTGATGACTTTTTGGCTTGCATAGCGTATGATGGTGAGTCCGGGTGGAAGAAAGCCCGCGGGGTTGCCTTTTTAGAGTATCTAAAAGTAATATTGCTATCTGGGCGCAAAAATTTACAGCACTTTTTAAGTAATAGTGAACAGCTAGATTTTTTATTGAATTTTGAACTGAAATGGTCAGAAGAAGATTTTGAAGAATTAGTTAGAGAAAAGGAAAAAAGTGTATCAGGTATATTACCATATGAGGTATAGGAGAAAAAGTAGTTTGGAGGATTTCATTTGCGTTGGGACAAATTAACAATTATAGCTGGTAATGAATTGCAAGCACCACTTGAGAATATTCTGTTAGACCTAGGAGCACAAGGAATTGAAAATGATGATAACGATTTTTTAGAAGGTCGAAGTCAATCTATTAGTATCAGTGGCTTCTTTGAGTTGAATCAAAAGATTAGTAGTAAGATTGATTTTATTAAAAAACGTGTTGACGATCTTAAAAAATATGGATTTGACACTAGTAATACTTTTATTAAGAGTAGTGTTATAGATGATCAATCTTGGAAAAATGAGTGGGAAAAATATTATCATGCTCAAAGAATTACCCATTTTCTATCAATTGTTCCTTTTTGGGAAGAATATCATAAGCAACAAGACTCAGAAATTGTTATTAGGTTAGATCCGCAACAAGCTTTTGGAACTGGCACACATCCGACTACAGTCTTGGCTTTACAGGCATTAGAGACTTATGTGCGAGGAAATGAAGTGGTTTTTGATGTTGGAACTGGCACAGGAATATTAAGCATTGCAGCAAGCAGATTAGGTGTTAAAAGAGTTTATGCATGTGATGTTGAGGTTGATGCAATTGCATCTGCAAAAAGAAACTTGGAATTAAATAAGACAGTTACGAATGTTGAATTAGAATTAAGCAGTTTATTAGATGGAGCAAAAGGTCAAGCTGATATTATCTTAGCTAATATATTACCAGAGGTGCAGCTGTTGTTATTGCCACATGTAATAGAACACTTAAAACCACAAGGCAAATTCATTATGGCGGGAATTATTAATGAAAAAAAAGAAGAGATGGTTGCTCGAGTTCAGTCGATTGGTTTAAGGATTGTTGAAATCCTTAATGATGAAAAATGGGTTGCAATTATTGCCCAAAAAGATTAGGGGGACTAATAGATGCAACGATACTTCATTGATAAATCTAAAATAACCAATGAATTAATTCTACCAACTGACATCTATCATCATGCAATTAGAGTTATGAGAATGCATGTAGGTAGTTATTTTGAGCTTGTTTTAGAAACTCAGAAGATTGCATTAATGAGGATAACACAAGTAAAAAAAGATGAGGCGAAAGCGGAGCTAATTAAATGGGTTGAAGCCAACGTTGAACTACCAGCTTCTGTGACAATTGCTTGTGCGCTATCGAAAGGCGAAAAAGCTGAGTGGATAGTGCAAAAGGGAACAGAATTAGGTGCTAAAGAGTTTATTTTTTTTGCAGGTGAATTCTCTGTTACAAAATGGGATTCAAAAAAAGTCACAAAAAAAGTGGATCGCTTGGCTAAAGTTGCTCTTAATGCTGCTCAACAATCACATCGAACCAAGATACCGAATGTTCATTACTGTTCGAGCTTGGATGCGATAGAATTACCACGTTTTGATTATAGACTGGTTGCTTATGAAGAGTCAGCAAAAGAGGGCGAAAAAAGTAATTTATTTAAATTGACTACTTCGTTAAAAAAGCAAGTTGAAGCCTCGTTGAGTTCTGAAATTCTTGCTGTTTTTGGGCCTGAAGGCGGAATCTCTGCTAGAGAAGTAGCATATATGAATGAGAATGCTTTTGTTTTTGCGGGCTTAGGACCGAGAATTATGCGTGCTGAGACAGCTCCGTTGTATCTTCTCTCAGCACTTTCATTCGCGTTAGAATTAGGGTAGAATATAGACAATTATAATTAAGTGAGGATTTAAGATGACTTCAAAAAAAATATTTTCATTAACAACTTTATGGTATTTAGCATTTGCAACTGCTATCGCAATTGTCGTTCCGATTATCTTTAATGTTATTAATTTAACAGATGTTCAAAAATATACTTTTGCATTTTTTGGAATCAATGTAATATTCACAATTTTATCTGGGTTGATTGTAGGAATTAAGAAACAACCAATTATTTACCTACTGTTTTTCCCAGCTATATATCTTATTGGGGTTAACCTTTTTTTTGAGAGCTTTGCATATTATATTGCAATTGTTTATCTCTTAATTGGTTTTTTAACATATGGTGCGGTTAAGGATTAGCTTACGTGTATTATGACAATTTTGCTTTTGAGAAAATGTGTATGAAAGAAAAAACTTTTGTCACATTTCTTTTTATATCGGCAAAGTTTTGGCTGAGTTAAAGAAAAAAGAATAAGAGCAGCTGATTTTGGGAGTGGACATTATGGAAAAAGAAACTAACTGGAGTGCGGATGATATAATCAGAGGTGTCCAGCAATATATGAATGAAAAACATGTAGCATTGGTTAAAAAAGCTTATGACTTTGCTAATTATGTGCATAAAGACCAACATCGGCAGTCTGGTGAACCATATATTATTCACCCAATACAGGTTGCAGGCATACTGGTTGATTTGAAGATGGATCCAGCAACAGTTTGCGCTGGATTCCTTCACGATGTGGTTGAAGATACACCAGTTACTTTAGGTGACTTGGACGAATTATTTGGTAAAGACGTTGAAATAATAGTTGATGGCGTCACAAAACTTAGTAAAATACAATACAAGTCACATCAACAACAGTTAGCTGAGAATCATCGCAAGTTACTTTTGGCAATGTCAAAAGACTTGCGGGTAATTATTGTTAAACTTGCTGATCGGTTGCATAATATGCGAACTCTGTCCCATTTACGCCCTGACAAACAACGTAGGATTGCTAATGAAACAATTGAGATATATGCCCCTTTGGCAGATCGCTTAGGTATCAGCACGATTAAGTGGGAGTTAGAGGACGTCTCTTTGCGGTACCTAAATCCACAGCAGTACTACCGAATTGTTCATCTAATGAATTCGAAAAGAACAGAAAGAGTCCAATATATTGATAAAGCAATTATTGAAATCAAGAAATCAATTGCAGATTTGAATGTTGACTGTGAAATTTATGGGCGCCCCAAGCATATCTATTCAATCTATCGCAAAATGAAAGACCAGCACAAGCAATTTAGCCAGATTTATGATTTATTGGCAGTTAGAGTGATTGTGCATTCTATCAAGGACTGTTATGCGGTTTTAGGAGCAATTCATACTCAGTGGAAACCCATGCCGGGACGTTTTAAAGACTATATTGCAATGCCAAAAGCGAATATGTATCAATCCCTTCACACAACAGTGATTGGCCCAAAAGGTCAACCCTTTGAAGTGCAGATTAGAACTTCTGAGATGCACCGAGTTGCCGAGTATGGGATTGCTGCTCACTGGGCATACAAAGAAGGTAAGACTGAAGCTGTTGCTAGTAATGATACTGGAACAAAGCTCAACTGGTTCAAAGAAATTATCGAATTACAAGATGATAGTATTGACGCTGCAGAATTTGTTGAAAGTGTAAAAGGCGATTTATTTGGGGATCGGGTTTATGTATTTACTCCCAAAGGTGATGTGTTTGAGTTACCAAAGGGTGCGGGACCGCTGGATATGGCTTATTCGATCCATACTGAAATCGGGAATAAGACTGTCGGAACAAAAGTTAACGGTAAGATTGTGCCACTTGATTATCAGGTTAAAAATGGTGATATTGTTGATATCTTAACATCATCTAATTCTGCAGGACCTAGCCAAGATTGGCTAAAACTGGTACATACAAACAAAGCCCGCAATAAAATAAGACGTTTTTTTAAGCAACAAGATCGAGTTGAAAATATTGATAAGGGTAAAGAAATCATTGATGAAAACTTACTTGAAATGGGTTTTGAGCCCAAAGTTGTTTTGACAACCGACAATATTGCGAAAGTTTTGAAAAAACGTAAATTTTCGAGTGCAGATGACTTATTTGCAGCGATTGGATTTGGCGAAGTTGCACCACTTGGGGTTATTAATACTCTTACTGAGAAGATTAGAGCCGAACAAGAGACAAATCGCAAACGGCAAGAAGAAAAAGCGTTGTTAGAGGATCATCAAGAACTCACTAAGGAAAATGGACAAAATAATACGCAAAAAGCTAAGAGTGGAGAGAGCGTTGTAATTGCGGGTGTTGACAATCTATTAGTTAGATTGAGTCATTGCTGCAATCCAATTCCAGGGGATAAGATAGTAGGCTATATTACTAAGGGCCGAGGTGTCTCCGTACATCGCGTAGACTGCCCTAATGTTAAGAATGCCGAGCAAGCTGGAAGTCGTTTTATTGATGTTACTTGGAATATTGTTTCTGATGCTAAGACCTTTTATGATGCTGATTTACAAATTCAGGGTTATAATCGTTCAGGATTGTTAAATGATGTTTTGCAGGCACTCAATAATAGTACACGTCAATTGAAATCGGTTAACGGTCGAGTAGACAATAACAAGCTTGCAACAATGGACGTCACAGTTGGAATTCGAGATGGTATTCATCTGCAAAGGGTTATTGATAATATTAAGCGAGTTCCAGATGTTTACGTAGTTAAGAGAACAATTCATTAAGGAGAAGTTTAACAAGTGAGAGTTGTATTACAAAGAGTTAGCAAGGCCAGCGTTGCAATTAATGGTAAAATATATAATGAAATCTCCAATGGCTTTTTGTTATTTGTCGGCTTTGAAGAGGGCGATGGAATTACTGAAATTAAGTATTTAGTTCACAAAATCAGCCAGCTACGAATTTTTTCTGATTCGGAAGGTAAGATGAATCTCAGTATTTCACAAGTTAAAGGGGAAATTTTATCAATTTCACAGTTTACATTGTACGCGGCTTTAAGGAAGGGAAACCGACCGAGTTTTACTGCAGCGCAAAATCCACAAGCAGCAAAGGATAACTATATAATGTTCAATAAAGCTTTAGGCCAAGAGAAAATAGTTGTCAAAGAGGGAATTTTTGGTGCAGATATGCAAATAGCTTTAGTGAACGACGGACCAGTAACGATTATCTATGATACAGATAATCTTAAATAGGGGGGAGTCTATTGCGCTTAATTTCGTTGGAAAAAGAAGCTCAAGAGTTCAGTCACAAAAGAGAAAATGTTTTTGTGCCAACTACTTTTGGGGTTAAAGTAATTCGAGAACGTTTTGAATTAGAGCAAAGAACCAAAGTTTATTTGCATGAAGTAATTTCTGAGAGTAAAACTTTGAAAATCAATGGCTCTGATAATGTAGTTCATGTAATTTTACCTCCTGATATTGGGCATGAAAAAGTTCCAGTACTTTTTTATGTCCATGGAGGACAATTTATTTCTGGTGGAATTACAACACATGATAAATTAATACGAGAATTAGTTCATCGAGCGCATGTTGCAGTCGTTTTCCCAGAATATTCTTTAGCACCTGAATCTAAGGCACCCGAAGCACTTAGTCAATTAGAACAGGTATACCAAAGCTTGCCAAAGTTAGCAGAGCAATTTCCTCTAGACTTATCGCGGATAATGTTATCTGGGGATGATTCAGGTGGAACTTTAGTGACTAGTTTAGCGTACCATGTACAGCAAATTGCTGTTCATAAAATTTACAAAATTCTGTTGTTTTGTCCAATAATGAATGCAGCTTTTGATACAAACTCATATCATCAATTTGCTGGAGGCTATGATTTGACGCGCGAACAAATGAAGTGGTCATGGGAACAATATTTAACTCTCAATGTTGATCCACTAAGTAGCAAGATTTCTCCATTACAAGCAGATTTAGAAACAATTGGTGCATTACCTGAAACTTTGATAATCACTGCTGAAGCAGATGTTGTGCGTGATGAAGCTGAGTCGTTTGCACGTAAGATGCGTGATGCTGGAGGAGATGTAACACAAATTAGATTTCAAGGAACTATTCATAATTTTATGGTACATAATGCATTGGATAAAACAAATACATGCCGCTTAGCAATGAATACTGCAGTTGATTGGATTAGAAGAAGATAAGGAGAATGAACCTTTTTGGAAGATTTTATATGGGATTTTGATGGAACGCTTTATGATACTTATCCAGGAATGGTGTCTTCTTTTGTATCTGCTTTTAAAGAATATGGAATTACAGTTAATCGAAAAGCTGTTTACCGAAAAATGCGCCAATATTCAGTAGGAAGAACCTTTGACGACTTTTTGTTGGACATTTCAAATGATCTTCAAGTAAAGATTAGGGAGAAATATCAGATACTTGAAAAAAGGGCCTCTAAAAATGCAAGACCTTTTGTTGATGTTAAAGAAGTGTGTCAAAAAATAACTTTTTCAGGTGGACGAAACTTTTTGCTGACACATAGGGATAAAAAAGCAATAGAATTATTAAAAAAAGATGATTTATTGACGTTTTTTAGTGGCTTTGTGACTTCTGAGGACAATTTTCCTAGGAAACCTAATCCAGAGTCACTACAGTATTTGTGTAATCGTTATTCAATTAATCCAAAAAAAGCGGTCATGATAGGCGATCGAGTACTTGATGTAAAAGCAGGTCATAATGCGGGGATGTCTGGGTATTTATTTGATCCAGATAACTTGATTGATAATTCCGTCATTTGTGACAAGCAAGTAACGAAGATTAGTGAGATTTTATGAATCGAAAATACAATTTTATATTTTTTTAGGTACTATCATGGATTCAATAAGTTAACGTTTTTGTTGCGTACAGCTTATGATTAGATGATGAATCATGATTGATGGAGACGACTAATGAAAAACCAAAACAAGTATTTTATATACAAAAATAGGAGAAATTTATTTCTAATAGCAATTGTAATTATTCTTGTTATAATTTTAGCTGCTAAAACATTTGGATATTTGCAGCAAGTACTGATTATGACACCGAGAACTAGTCTTCGAAATGGACCTGGTACTGAATATTCAAGGAAGAGTACGCTAAAAAAAGATCAGCGAGTTACAATAATTCGAAGGAAATATCACTGGATTTATGTTAAGGATGCAACTAACAATTTTGGCTGGATTGCTGATTGGAGCTTAGCGAAAAATTATCGTAATAAGATAAACAATGTTGCCAATGCTACAATTGTAATTGATCCAGGACATGGCGGTGCTGATTCAGGTGCACTGTCTACAACTGGTAAGATGGAAAAAACCTATACTCTGAAGGTTGCACGCAAAGTGGTTGCAAAGTTGCGTGCTAAGGGCACAAAGGTTTATATGACAAGAAATTCAAATAAATATGTAGGATTATCAGATAGGTCTGCTCTTTCTAATCGTGTTCATGCTGATGTTTTTATTAGTTTTCATTTTGATTCTTCACCAGTTGCTAATGATGCGTCTGGAGTTACCACATATTATTATCATAAAAAAAGATCTTATCGTTTAGCTAAAACTATAAATTCAGAGTTTAATACTTTGAATTTAGATAATCGCGGTGTTGACTTGGGTGATTTCTTAGTTATCAGAGATAATAAATTTCCGGCGATATTATTAGAAATGGGATATATTAATAGCGATCGGGATTTTCTACAAATTAAATCTAATTCTTATCAAAATACGATTTCTTCAGATGTTGTAACAGGTTTAACAAAATATTTTGAGAACTAGTTATCTTCTTTGCAAATCTTGACTTTGTGGTAAAAGTAAAGTATGTTTATAGTTGTATATTAGAGCCGGATAGAAGAGGAGTAGTTGGAAGTTCCCAAATAGAGAGTGAGTGATTGGTGAAAGTCTCACTGGGATGGTCCAAACGAAAGACACTTCTTAGGTGTATGCATAATGCATACCGTTGTGGAACGTTATCCAATGAGTAGCTTATTAAGGTGGTACCGTGCTGTTTGCACCCTTGTCGAATTTCTTCGGCAAGGTTTTTTTTCGTTAAAATGTAAAAAGATTGAGGAGGAGTAAATAATGAAATATCAACGTCCAAAGGGTACAACAGATATTATCCCTGGAGAATCAGAAAAATGGCAAAGTGTTGAAGAAAGAGCACGTAAGTTATTTAATAAGTATCGATATAATGAGATTCGTACACCAATATTTGAAAGTTTTGAAGTTTTTTCACGCACATCGGGTGAAACTTCAGATATTGTTACAAAAGAAATGTATGATTTTTTTGACAAAGGAGAGCGCCATATTACTCTACGTCCTGAAGGGACTGCCGGAGTTGTACGTGCATATGTTGAAAATAAGCTTTACGGTCCAGAGATTCAAAAGCCTTTTAAGACATTTTATATGGGGCCAATGTTTCGCTATGAGAGACCACAAGCTGGGAGATTAAGAGAGTTTCATCAAATTGGTGTTGAGGCTTTTGGTGTTGATAATCCAGCATTGGATGTTGAAGTGATGTCAATGGCAGTTGAACTTTTACGTAGCTTTGGTTTGAAAAATCTCAAACTTGCAATTAATACACTAGGTGACGTTGAATCACGTACTAATTATCGTAATGCTCTGGTTGCTTATCTTGAGCCCTTCGAGAGTCAACTAAGTGCTGATTCAAAAGAACGACTTCATAAAAATCCATTGCGTGTTCTTGACAGTAAAGATTTGAATGACCAAAAAATTGTTGCCGATGCACCGGATATTCTTGATTATTTAACTCCTGACGCACAAGAGCATTTTGATAAGGTTAAGATGCTTCTAGACACGCTTGAAATACCATATGAGATTGATTCGAATATGGTTCGAGGACTAGATTATTATAATCATACAATTTTTGAAATTATGAGTGATTCTAAAGCTTTTGGTGGCAAGTGGACAACGGTTTGTGCTGGCGGACGTTATAATGGTTTAGTCGAGCAACTAGGTGGACCAGAGACACCAGGAATTGGTTTTGGTCTTGGAGTTGAACGATTACTTTTGGTTCTAGATGCTGAAGGAATCAAGCTGAATAATGACAATGGTTTGGATGTATATGTAGTTGGTATCGGAGATAAGACTCTTTCTGGAACAATGAAACTCGTTCATGCAATTCGCAAAGCAGGTTTAAGTGCTGAACGCGATTACTTGGAACGAAAACCTAAAGGACAATTTAAGAATGCTAGTCGTTTAAACGCTAAGTATACACTTACGGTTGGTGAAGAAGAACTTGCAGCAGGTAAAGCAAATTTGAAAGAAATGTCCAGTGGTCAAGAAGTGGCAGTGAGTCTTTCAGAAATTCAAACAAATTTTGCTAAAGTTATACAAAACTTCAATTCTACAAAAGGAGAATAGTGAATAATTATGGAAAGAACAGTTTATTGTGGGCTAGTAGATGAATCATTTTTAGGAAAAGAAGTTGTTTTAAAAGGATGGGTTCAAAAACGGCGTGATCTTGGTAATTTAATTTTTATTGATTTGAGAGATCGCGAAGGAATTGTTCAATTAGTGTTTAGTCAAGCCTTTGATGAAGCAGCTCTTAAAGTAGCTGATGAACTGCGTAGTGAATATGTAATCGAGGTTTCTGGCAAAGTAGTCAATCGTGGAGAAGATGCAATTAACCCTAAAATGGCGACTGGCGAATTTGAAGTTGAAGTTCATGAAATTAATTTGTTAAACAAGGCAAAAACACCGCCATTTTATATTGAGAATGGAATCAATGTTGCAGACGATTTACGACTAAAGTATCGTTATCTTGATTTACGTCGTCCTGAGATGCAGCAAGGCTTAATACTTCGTAGCAAAATTACACAATCAATTCATCGCTATTTGGATGAAAATAAGTTTATTGATATTGAGACCCCTTATTTGACAAAGTCAACACCTGAAGGAGCACGTGACTATCTTGTACCTTCTCGTGTTTACCCAGGTCATTTTTATGCGTTACCACAATCTCCCCAGTTGTTTAAACAACTATTGATGGGTGCTGGATTTGATCGTTATTATCAAATTGCACGTTGTTTCCGTGATGAAGATTTACGCGGGGATCGTCAGCCAGAATTTACACAAATTGATCTAGAAACCTCCTTTATGACTGCAGAAGAAATTCAGGATTTAACGGAAGGTTTATTGAAACGTGTTATGAAAGATACTCTGGGTATTGACATTGAGCTTCCACTTAAACGAATTACTTGGAACGAGTCGATGGACCGTTTTGGATCGGATAAACCAGATGTCCGTTTTGGAATGGAATTAAGGAACATGGCTGATGCAGTTAAGGATGTTGATTTCAAAGTATTCCAAAATACACTCGAAAATGGTGGTCAAGTTAAAGCGATTACTGTACCAGGTGGAGCAGATAAATATTCTCGTAAAGAAATTGACGCAAAGCAAGATTACATCAAACGGTTTGGCGCTAAGGGGATGGCTTGGTTAAAAGTCACAGAAGATGGTTTTTCTGGACCAATCGCTAAGTTCTTTAATGAAAATGTGGCGGTTCTTTGTGAAGCGGCAGAAGCAAAAATTGGTGATTTAATTCTATTTGTTGCAGATACTAAAGATGTTGTGGCTGCTTCATTGGGATATTTGCGTACAAGTATCGCTAAGGAATTAAACATGATTGATGAGAGTAAATTTGCATTCTTATGGGTTGTTGACTGGCCGCTCTTTGAATACAGTGAGGACTTCCATAGATATATTGCTGCTCATCATCCATTCACAATGCCTAATGAAGAAGATGTTGCTTTATTAGATACTGATCCACATAAGGCACATGCACAAAGTTATGATATTGTGCTGAATGGTTATGAATTAGGTGGGGGTTCTATTCGTATTCATCAGAGAGATGTCCAAGAAAAAATGTTTAAGGCACTTGGATTTACGAAGGAGCGTGCAGAAGAACAATTTGGTTTCTTCATTGATGCACTTGATTATGGATTCCCACCTCATGGCGGATTAGCAATTGGATTAGACCGTTTTGCCATGTTATTAGCTAAACGAGATAACATTCGTGAAGTTATTGCATTTCCAAAGAATTCGAAGGCCTCTGAGCCGCTTACGAACGCACCAAGTACGGTTGCATCAAAGCAATTAGATGAATTACATTTGGAAACAACGGAAGATTAGATATTATTAGAATCAAAGAAGAGGCTATGTCAAAATTAATTTTTGAGGCGGCCCCTTTTTTGTCAGTAAATTATTTTACAAATTATCTTTTTAAAAGCATAATTAAGGATACTAAGACTTGAAGTATAAAAAAAGATAGGTTATTTTATATTTGACGTATTTACTAGGAGGGATTTCGATGGGTGAAAAAATTGATACAGCAATTTTCGCGGGTGGCTGTTTCTGGTGTATGGTAAAACCATTTGATGAATATCCAGGAATTATTAAGGTAATCTCAGGATATACGGGGGGACACGTTCCAAATCCCACCTATGAGCAGGTTTGCTCACACACAACGGGCCATACAGAAGCAGTTGAAATAAGCTTTGATCCAACTATCGTTTCGTATGAAAAGTTAGTAGAGATTTATTGGCAACAGACAGATCCGACAGATGCAATGGGTCAATTTCAGGATCGTGGAGACAGTTATCGACCAGTAATTTTTACCAAAAATGATGAACAAAAGAAAATTGCACTTGCTTCGCGGGAAAAACTTGCCAAAAGTGGAAAATATGATAAACCAATAGTTACTTCAATTGAAGATGCCAAACCATTCTACAAGGCTGAAGAGTATCACCAAGATTTCTATAAGAAAAATCCTGAACGTTTTGCAATGGAAGAAATTGGTAGGATGGAATACAAGAGTCATTTTTCATAAGAACTTAATTAAGAGGGGAATAGAGAAGAATAAATGGATGAATTTCAGCGAATATGGAAAAGACATCAGTATGTTGCGCGAGCTTCTACTGCATTTATTTATGGAATCTTGGTTTCAATCGCTATGAACTTTTTTTGGACACCTGGCAAAATTTATTCGTCTGGTGTCACAGGCTTAGCGCAGTTAATTGAAACTCTTACACGGCAATATGGACCAATTCATTTATCAACAGCTGCACTATTGTTGTTATTGAACTTACCATTGTTCTTAATTGCTTGGAAAAACATTGGTCATCGTTTTACTTTTTTTACTTTTCTAGCAGTTATTTGTTCAAGTATCATGATTAAATCTTTGAAGCCAATCACATTAACAACAGATCCGATAATCTGTGCAATTTTTGGAGCTGCGATTAATGGTTTTGGTACAGGATTGGCGCTTAAGAACGGGATCTCAACAGGTGGGCTGGATATTATTGGTCTGACCTTACGCAAGAAGACCGGCAAAAGTATCGGGACAATTAACATGACATTCAATGCATTTATAGTTTTAGCAGCTGGGGCAGTCTATGGATGGCCGTATGCATTTTATTCAGCATTGGGAATCGTAATCAATGCACGTGTCATGGATATGGTCTATACTCGTCAACAGAAGATGCAAGTTATGATTGTCACTAACAAACCAAAGAGTGTTGTTGATTGCATCCAGAGTCATATGAGACGAGGAATTACCATTGTACATGGTGCTGAAGGAGCATATCGACATGATGAAAAGTCAATTCTGTTTACCGTTATTTCAAGGTATGAGCAAGCAGAGTTAAAAGCTGCAATGGAGGAGTCAGATCCATATGCATTTGTAAGTATCTCTGAAAATGTACAAATAATGGGTCATTTTTATGAACCCGAACCTTAGAGTTAAGAGGAGGATTAAGATGTTAATTGGATCACATGTTGGAATGAAGGGGAAGGACATGCTTCTTGGTTCAGCCGAAGAGGCTGCATCATATGGGGCATCGACTTTTATGATTTATACGGGTGCACCACAAAATACCAGAAGAAAATCTATTTCAGAAATGAATATTGAAGCTGGACATGAGTTTATGAGGAATCATAATTTAAGTAATATCGTGGTCCATGCTCCTTATATTATTAATTTAGGTAATACTAAGAAACCCGAAAACTTTGTCTTTGCAGTTGATTTTCTTAGAGCTGAGGTTGAACGTGCAGAGGCATTAGGTGCAAGACAAATGACATTTCATCCAGGCGCGCATGTTGGTGCGGGTGCAGAGGCTGCTATTGCAAATATCATAAAAGGACTTAATGAGGTCATTACACCTGACCAAAAACTTCAAATAGCAATTGAGACAATGTCAGGAAAAGGAACTGAAGTAGGTAAAACTTTTGAAGAGATTGCGCAGATGATTTCTGGCGTAACATATAATGAAAAGTTGTCGGTTACATTTGATACTTGTCATACGAATGATGCAGGATACAATGTCAGGGAAGATTTCGATGGTGTCTTGAATCAATTTGATAAAATAATAGGCCTTGATCGGCTAAAAGTTGTTCATGTGAATGACTCAAAGAATGAAATGGGCGCGCATAAGGATCGCCATGAAAATATTGGTTTTGGTACAATTGGCTTTGATGCACTGAATTACATCGTTCATCATGAAGCATTGGTTGATGTTCCAAAGATTATGGAAACCCCATATGTTGGACCTGATAAGAAGAATCAATATGCACCTTATGGTTTTGAGATTAAAATGTTTGAAGAACAAACTTTTGACCCGCAGATGCAAGAAAAAGTCTTTGCACAAAAAGGAAAATGGTAAAACGTATATAATGGTATGTATTTTATAGTTTAGCAAATTAAAAGGGCTGCGCCAATGGTGAGAAATAATTTGGCACAACCCTTTTAATTAGATTTAGCTTATTATATAGAAACATATAAGTTATTGAGGAAGACTTTCTATAATCAAAGTAGCAGTTTCTTCAATTGATTTGTTTGAAACATTGATAATAAGACAACCAATTTTTTTATAGAGTTCATTTGCATATGATAGCTCAGCTTCAATATTTTTCATATTAGAATAATTTGTATCGGGATTTAGACCATACGTAATCATCCGCTCACGACGAATGTTGTTAAGAACATCTGGATCATTTGTTAAGCCAAATATTTTCTTAGGATCAACCTTCCAAATCTCATCAGGGATACCTGCTTTAGGGACAAGCGGAAGATTAGCAACGCGATAATTTTTATTTGCTAAATAAAGTGAAAGTGGCGTTTTTGAAGTTCTGGAAACACCTAAAAGGACAATATCAGCTTTTTCAAAACCAGCTGGGTCTTTACCATCATCATAAGTAACAGCAAATTCTAAAGCCTCAATGCGGTTAAAGTAATTTTTGTTTAATTTGTGGTTTCTTCCAGATTGATATAAAGGAATCTCACCCGTTTTTTCTTCAATCGTATTAATAATTTTGGACATACCATCCAACACACATAGTCCATTTTTGGAGCAATAATTATTAACATAGTCCGCTAACCCTTCTCCAACAAGCGTGTGCACCACGAAAGCATCTGCTCTTTTTGCTTGTTCAAGGATTCCTGCTAAAAGTGAAGTGGTCTTTATCAATGGAAACCGATGATACTCAAATTCTACGTTTGGGAACTGTACAGTAGCAGCCTCAGCTAAGTTATTTCCCGTTTCACCAAGCGAGTCTGAAATTACAAAAATAGCCATTTTTTTCTCTTGTGTCATCATAAATTCCCCTTAAAATTAATAGATGTTATCTATGATCAATTATACATTACTGATATGACATGCGTAAAGGAAACGATTTCATTATTTTTTTAAGATGTTCTACTTGGTGTATTGACGGTTTGTTAACGTTTATGTATAATAGTTAGGAACTGTTATTAAATTTGTGTATTTATGCAAGATTAGACGGTTACTTTAAAGCTCGGAGGGAGGGAAACAATATGTCAAAGACAGTCGTTCGTAAAAACGAATCTCTTGATGATGCTCTTCGTCGCTTCAAACGCACCGTTTCAAAAACAGGTACTTTACAAGAATACCGTAAGCGTGAATTCTACGAGAAGCCAAGTGTGAAACGTAAGAAAAAGTCAGAAGCAGCAAGAAAGCGTAAGAACAAGCGTCGTTTCTAATTCCTAAGGAGGGGTAGAACTGATGAGCTTACTTGATTCATTGAATAATGATTTGAAAACTGCGATGAAGGCTCACGATAAGGAAACCTTAAGCACTGTGCGCATGTTAAAAGCTGCAGTTACTAATGAACAGATTAAGGTTGGTCATACTTTGACCTCTGATGAAGAAGTTAGTGTCTTGTCTCGTGAACTAAAGCAACGTAAGGATTCAGTTGATGAATTCACATCTGCTGACCGAACCGATTTAGTTCCTGCACTTGAGAAGGAAATCGAGATTGTCGAACGTTATTTGCCGGAGCAGCTTAGTGAGGATGATGTAAAGTCTATTGTTGAAGAAACGATTCGACAAGTTGGAGCGACATCTAAGGCTGATTTCGGTAAGGTAATGGGGGCAGTAATGCCTAAACTCAAGGGCCAAGCTGATGGGAAGATTGTTAATTCAGTTGTAAAATCATTATTAAGTTAAGATAGATAACAAAAAGGATTGTATTGAAACTGTGGTTTCAGTGCAATCCTTTTTGTAATATTATTTTTTGAGAGTTGGGTAAAAATTTGATTTTTGACTCAATTTCTCTATTTTATATTTGTAGTACAATTATGAGCATTTTTTCAAGGGGTAATTATTCTTTTGGCTAGTCAATCTCTTGCATAGATACATTGATAGTAGACTTTATTAGATAATAGATTTATGCTATGATTTAAGCATAATATGGTTATTTGAAGGAGCCCATGCGGATTGACGGAAGAACAGTTAGTTGAAAAAGAATTCAGATTAGAAGATCCCCAACAAAGTGTTACTTTATTGGGTACTCATGATAAGTACCTCAAGTTACTTGAAGAAAGCGAAGAGGTTGTTGTTAAACCCCTTAGTGAAGTTATCAAGATTAGTGGATCATCACAGGCAGTTGATAAAGTCATTGCTATTTTGAAACAATTGAGTGAGTTGCTTGGTCAAGGAGTTGCGATTAGTAGTGCAGATGTTTTGTCAGCTATTAAGATGGCAAATCGCGGCACATTGACATACTTTCAGGATTTATATACTGATATTCTTTTGCGAGATCAAAAGAAAAAACCAATTAGGGTTAAGAACTACGGTCAGCGCCAGTACGTACAGGCTATTACTAACAATGACTTAGTATTTGGAATTGGGCCTGCCGGAACGGGTAAAACATTCTTAGCTGTTGTCATGGCTGTGGCTGCATTAAAAAAGAATCAAGTTGAACGGATTATCTTAACAAGGCCAGCAGTTGAAGCTGGTGAATCTCTTGGTTTTCTTCCTGGGGACTTAAAGGAAAAAGTTGATCCTTATTTGCGCCCAGTTTATGATGCTTTATATAGTATTTTAGGCAAAGAGCACACTGAGCGCTTGTTAGATCGCGGAATTATTGAAATTGCGCCTCTTGCTTATATGCGTGGTCGTACTCTTGAGAATGCCTTTGTAATTTTGGATGAGGCTCAAAATACGACTCGTGCACAGATGAAAATGTTTCTTACAAGACTTGGTTTCGGTTCTAAGATGGTTGTTAACGGTGATAAGACACAAATTGATTTGCCAAAGGGACATAATCAAAGTGGGCTTGTGGATGCAGAGAAAATATTGGTAGGAAGATCACACATTAGTTTTGTCAATTTTGATGCTGCTGATATTGTACGTCATCCTGTAGTCGCAGAAATAATTGATGCATACTCAAAACAAGATGAAGAAGAGGGTTAAATTAATGGATTTAGAAATTTTTGACGAAACTAATCAGGTTTCTGAAGAAAAAATTGAACTGGTGAGAAAAGTATTGGATTACGCAGGAAGATACATTAAGTTGCCTGATGATACAGAAATGTCAGTTACGCTAATGGATAATAAACGGATACATGAAATAAATAAGCAATATCGTGGTGTTGATAAGCCAACTGATGTGATTAGTTTTGCAATTGAAGAAACTAGCGATGATGACTTACCGATTATTCTTCCCGATGATGAAGAATTTGATGTTCCTAAAAATATTGGTGATATCATGGTTTCAATGGATAAGGTCAAGGAACAAGCAGAATACCTGGAACATTCTGAAGAACGTGAACTCGGATTTTTAGTTGTCCATGGTTTTTTACATTTGAATGGTTATGATCATATGCGCAAGGAAGATGAAGAAGTTATGTTTGGATTACAACGTGAGATATTGGATGCCTATGGACTTAAAAAATAAACGTGCTGCCAAATGGAAACATCATCATTTTTGGGTATCTTTTTGTCATGCGTGCCAAGGCTTGAAGACTGCATGGAAAGAAGAACGCAATTTGCGCTTTCATTCTGCTATGACAGCCTTAGTTATTCTTGCTGCCTTAATTTTTAAAGTTACAGTAATTGAATGGTTATGGCTTGGATTGAGTATCGCACTGGTCTTAGTGTGTGAATTAATTAATACTGCAATTGAAAATGTTGTTGATCTAGTTGTTGGAACACAAAGTAACAAATTGGCAAAAAAAGCAAAGGATATTGCTTCAGGAGCTGTATTGATTGCTTCGTTATTTTCTTTAGTTGTTGGACTTACAATTTTCTTGCCTTATTTATGGCATGTATTTTTTTCTTAGAAGGGATATTAAATGCAAACAAAAAAACATTCAGGATTTATTGCGATAATTGGGAGGCCAAATGTTGGCAAGTCGACTTTTTTAAATCAGGTAATTGGAGAAAAAGTCGCTATTATGAGCGATAAAGCACAAACAACACGAAACAAAATCCAGGGAATTTATACAACTACTGATACTCAGATTGTATTTATTGATACTCCAGGGATTCACAAACCACATAGTCGTTTAGGAGATTTCATGGTAGAATCTGCTTTATCGACTTTAAATGAAGTAGATGCTGTAATTTTTATGGTTAATGCGACCGAAAAAAAAGGACGCGGTGATGAATTTATCATTAAGCGTTTGAAGCAAGTTAAGCAACCAATCTTTTTGGTAATTAACAAAATTGACAAAATTCATCCAGATGCACTCTTGGGAATTGTTGAGAGCTATCGTAACGAATTGGATTTTGCTGAAGTATATCCTATTTCTGCCTTACAAGGTATTAATTGTCCAGAATTAGTTGGAGCGATTAGTAATTTACTTCCAGAAGGTCCGCAATTTTACCCAGATGACCAAGTAACTGATCACCCAGAACGTTTCATTGCAGGCGAATTAATTCGAGAACAAGTCTTAGATCTGACACATGAAGAAGTTCCGCATTCTGTGGCAGTAATTGTGGAGCGAATCAGACGTGAAAATGAAGAGAAAGTTTTGGTTCAAGCTACTATCATTGTCGAACGTTCATCACAAAAAGGTATTTTGATTGGTAAAGGCGGTAAAATGCTTAAGACAATTGGGACAAGAGCACGCAAGGGAATTGAAAAAATGCTTGGTGATAAAGTCTATCTTGAACTTTGGGTGAAGGTCCAGCCAAATTGGAAGGATAAGAAAGCAGATTTGCAAGCACTTGGCTACAAACAGGATGATTACTAAAAAATAGTTTTAGGGATACTGAGGTGAATAAAATCTGTGGGAACGACTAAAATGGCTGAATTTTCCGGAGTTGTTGTTTATCGTAGGGATTATCGCGAGCGGGATATGCTGGTTAAGATTCTGACAGATCACTATGGATTTAAAATGTTTTTTGTAAGAGGTGCAAGAAAACGTGGCTTTAAGTTAGCTGCTGCGATTCTACCGTTTACTTCGGCAACATTTATTGGAACTATCAATGATAGTGGACTTTCTTTTATTTCTGCAGTAAAGGAAGTTAATCAATTTCAAGCCATCTGCAATGATATTGTGTTAAATGCCTATGCTTCATATGTTCTTGGGCTTGGAGAGGCTGCTTTTGGGGATGCAGTACCATTGAATTCGTGGTATGCGAAGCTAGTACATGTATTAAAAGCAATTGATAATGGGATTGACGCAGCTATTCTTACTAATATAGTTGAGATACAAATGCTTGGTTTTTTTGGTGTTAAACCAAATTTAGTCAATTGTGTAGTATGTGCTGAGAGTCAGGGTACCTTTGACTTCTCACAGAGCTTGGGCGGATTGCTCTGCCAGAAGCATTGGCATGTGGATCCACTTAGAATGCATCTGAACAGAAGAACGATTTTCTTTTTAAGAAAGTTCAGTGCAGTTGATATTTTAAAAATTGGTAATATTAAGATTAAGGATGATACTAAGAAGGATTTACGTGCAGCACTTGATCAGATATATAATAATGAGGTTGGTGTCAATATCAAAGCTAAACACTTTATTGATGAGATGAAGACGTGGCCAAAAGAAATACTTCGTAATTCGCAAGATACGCAAACTAAGGATTGACAAAATGCTTATAAGCGACTATTCTTACTTGGTAGATAAATGTGAAGGTAATGATGAAAAAGGGTATCTATCTTTTGTTTTAGCAGCGAGTTCGGACAGTGTGAGCGGACAAACAAATTTTGATATTGGCGTTTTTGGAATCTTCATAACATGAATGAAGCTGCTAGCTATGCTAGAAGTAGGGTGGAACCGCGATTAATAGAAATCGTCCCTATGTAACCGCTGATTGTGGTTGCGTAGGTTTTTTTGTGTTCAAACCATTTTTAATAGATAAACAGAGAAATTAGGAGGAAGAATATGTCAAAGAAGTTAGCCTTACAAGATATTATCTTGACTTTACAGCAATTCTGGTCAAAACAAGGGTGTATGTTGATGCAAGCTTACGATACTGAGAAAGGAGCAGGTACGATGAGTCCCTACACATTTTTGCGTGCAATTGGACCTGAACCTTGGAATGCAGCTTATGTTGAGCCTTCTAGAAGACCAGCAGATGGTCGCTATGGTGAAAATCCTAACAGATTATATCAACATCATCAATTTCAGGTGATCATGAAGCCCTCACCTGATAATATACAAGAGCTATATCTTGATAGTTTGCGTGCACTGGGGATTGATCCTAAAGAGCATGATATTCGTTTTGTGGAAGATAATTGGGAAAATCCTTCTATGGGTTGTGCCGGTGTTGGTTGGGAAGTTTGGCTAGATGGAATGGAAATTACACAGTTTACTTATTTTCAGCAAGTTGGTGGGCTTGAAGTTCGTCCGGTTGCTTCTGAGGTTACTTATGGGCTAGAACGGTTATCTTCATATATTCAGGACGTAAATTCTGTTTTTGAATTAGAGTGGTCAGATGGTGTTAAGTATGGTGATATCTTTGGTGAGCCCGAATATGAGCATTCAAAATATTCATTTGAGGAAAGTAATCAAGAGATGCTCTTTAACTTTTTCGATACATATGAAAAAGAGGCCAAGAAACAAATAAAGAACGGATTAGTTCACCCTGCGTATGATTATGTTTTGAAGTGTAGTCATACTTTTAACTTGTTAGATGCTAGAGGGGCTGTTTCAGTTACAGAACGTGCGGGTTATTTAGCTCGAATTCGAAATATGGCAAAAGATGTTGCTAAAGCATTTGTGGCGGAGCGAAAAAAATTGGGATTTCCGTTGATTAAAGATGAAAAATTGCGCCAAAGTTTATTGAAGGAGGACAAATAAGATGACCCATACATTTCTAGTAGAGATTGGTCTGGAAGAAATTCCTGCACATGTTGTGACTCCAAGTGCACAACAACTAACAGAACGTGTCAGTTCATTTCTGAGAGAAAAACGTTTGTCTTTTGAGAATATTGAAACATTTTCAACACCTCGCCGTCTTGCAGTTAAAGTTTTGAATTTGGCAGATCAACAAGCAAACATCGAAGAAGAAGCAAAGGGGCCTGCAAAAAAAATTGCACAAGATGCCGAAGGAAATTGGTCTAAGGCAGCAATTGGTTTTTCCCGTGGTCAAGGAATGACACCCGATGATATTTTCTTTAAGGAGTTAAAGGGTGTTGAATACGCCTATGTGAATAAGTTTATCGCTGGTAAAAAAGCATTTGAAGTTCTTAGTGATATCAAAACAGCAATTACCTCGATGGTCTTTCCAACAATGATGCGTTGGGGAAGTAATGATTTTAAATTTGTTCGTCCACTCAAATGGATTGTTGCTTTATTGGATGATGAAGTTATACCATTCAATATTTTGGATGTGAAGACAGCCAATATTTCACAGGGACATCGTTTTCTAGGTAAGAGTGTTACCCTTAAGAATGCGGCTGATTACCCTGAAGCCTTGTTACCTGAGTATGTGATTGCTGATAGCCAAGTAAGAAAGAACCTAATTGTTCAACAAATTAAAGATATGGCAACTAAAAACGACTGGCAAATTATCGTTGATGACGACTTGCTTGAAGAAGTTAACAACTTGGTTGAGTATCCAACCGTTTTTGCCGGTAACTTCGATTATAAGTATTTAGAAATTCCTGACGAGGTTTTAATTACTTCTATGAAAGATCATCAGCGCTTCTTTTACGTGCAAGATAAAGCCGGTAAGTTATTGCCCAATTTTGTCTCTGTTAGAAATGGTGTAGCAGACAACATTGATACCGTAATTGCTGGAAATGAGAAAGTTTTGACTGCACGTCTAGAAGATGCTGCTTTCTTCTTCCATGAAGATCAAAAAAATTCGATTGCAGATTATGTAGAACATCTAAAAAAAGTTATGTTCCATGATAAGATTGGGACAACTTTTGAAAAAATGCAGCGGGTACAATTGCTCAGTGAACTTCTTGCAAATTATTTAGAATTTGACGAAGAACATAAGTCTGATTTGAAGCGTGCAGCACAAATCTATAAGTTTGATCTGGTAACCGGAATGGTTGGTGAATTTTCGGAATTACAAGGTGTAATGGGTGAAAAGTATGCATTGCTAATGGGTGAAAAAGCAGAAGTAGCAACAGCAATCAAAGAGCACTATATGCCAATTTCTGCAGAAGGTGAACTCCCAAAAACAGCCGTAGGAGCTCTATTGGCAGTTGCAGATAAACTTGATAGCATCTCAGCCTTTTTTGCAGCTGAGATGATCCCAACGGGTTCAAATGACCCATATGCACTTAGAAGGCAAGCTGCTGGTATAGCTCGAATAGTAATGGCGCAGGGATGGTCATTATCTGCAGTACAGTTATTTGAAATTGTGGAGAAAAATGCAACAAAAAATCCAGAATTATATCAAAAAATTATGCCTAATGAAACAGAAACTGAAGTTACAAGTTTTATTGTTGAACGTATCAAGAAAATCCTTGAAGCACAAAATTATAATTTCGATGTGATTGAAACTGTGACAGCTGAAAGAAAAAATGGTTTTAAAGAAATGATTGATGCAGCTGAGATTCTTAAAAATCATAGTGGAGATGAGGACTTCAAAGAAACTGTTGAAGCTACTACACGTGTGTTACGTCTTGCTAAAAAAGCTGATTTACCTGCAGATTTTAAATTAAATTCCGAATTATTTGAGAATAATGCTGAAAAGGTCTTTTCAAGTAAAGTGGCCGAGATTGAAAGAAAGAGTTTTTATAATGCTGAAGAAATATTCCAGCAGTTGCGCACGATGCGTAGTGTTATCAGCGCTTATTTTGATGAAACAATGGTGATGGCAAAAGACGAGAATATTCGTAATAATCGTTTGCAGCAGTTAAGCTTGTATGCTGAATTTGCCTATAAATTAGGAGATTTGACTAAATTAAATGTTAAATAACTATTTTGGGAGATTAGTTCCAGATTGGATAAGCCTAAAGACTATCAATGAAAAGTAATTTTGTTTAATCATGTTGTCTTTATTCTTTGATTTTTATTCTTATTATTGTATAATTGTAAATGATTGTTTTTAGAACTTTTTATATGAAAAATAGCCGGTTGATTAATGAAATCAATCGGTGTTATTTCTTTAAATCTATTTTAGACAATTAATGTTTCGACGGACTGTGAGAGTGAATGAAACGAGGTGATTTTGTGAGCCAACGAATACCTGAACAAGTAATTGAGAATGTCAGAAACAATGTTAATATTGTTGATATTGTGGGACAATATGTTCAGTTGAGTAAATCGGGCAGAAATTTGTTTGGCCTTTGTCCTTTTCATGAAGAGAAAACACCATCATTTTCAGTTACAGAGGAAAAACAAATTTTTCATTGTTTTTCCTGCCATAGAGGTGGAAATGTTTTTAAGTTTATTATGGAAATTGAAAATATTAGTTTTCCTGAGGCAGTTCTTAAAGTTGCTGAATTAGGTAATGTTGAGATTGATGAAAAAATCATGCATGATTTTGATTCCTCAGATACAGAGTCATCTAATTCGAGAAAATTGAAGAAGGTTCATGCAGATGCAACTCAGCTTTACCATCATATCTTAGTTAATACTCAGATAGGTGAAGAAGCACTGGATTACTTGCATGAACGTGGTTTAAACGATGATATTATTAACGAGTTTAATTTAGGATATGCTCCTGAAAAAGCAATACTTGGGGCTTTCTTTACAGAACGAAAAGTTGCTAGTGAGGTATTAAAAAAATCAGGATTATTTGTTGAGTACGATGACGGTACTTTGAATGATCGTTTCCGGGATCGCGTGTTATTTCCAATCAGAGATGCACAAGGGTCGACAATTGCATTTTCGGGTCGTCTATTGCATAAAGATGATAAACAACCGAAGTATCTAAATAGTCCAGAGACGGAGCTTTTTAATAAGCGAAAAATTCTTTTTAATTTTGATAAAGCCAAAAGTGAAATTAGACAAAAAAAATTCGCTATTTTATTTGAAGGATTCATGGATGTTTTAGCTGCTTATCGTTCAGGGATAAAAAATGGAATTGCTTCTATGGGAACAAGTCTGACGAATGAGCAAATTTATCTGCTTGAAAGAACCACTAATGAATTATTTCTGTGTTATGATGGTGATAGTGCTGGGCAAAATGCAATAGCACGTGCATTAGAATTACTTGAACCCGTTACGAAATTAAAACTGGGAGTAATCAGAATTCCTGAAAAAATGGATCCTGATGAATATGTACAAAAGTACGGAGAGAAGGCTTTTGTACAACTAATCGCCGATGCTCATGAGACAAAAATTGCATTTTATATGCGTTATTATCAACAAAATCGAAACTTGGCAAATGAGAATGATCAACTTGCTTATATTGCAGATGTAATGGAAAAACTGGCAGTGGTTGAATCGCCGGTTGAGCAGGATTTATATCTTAATCAGTTGGCAAACCGATTTGCACTTGAAAAAGATAGTTTGAAACTTCAGTTACGTGAATTTGTGAAGAAGTTCAAACCGCAAAAGCAGCTTAAATCCGCTAAGGATAACAGTTTGAAGTATTTGAGTGGTAGGCATACTACAAATTCACAGAAATATTCAAAAATTGAACGGGCTGAGAGATTGCTGATATATCGAATCTTGCATGAACAAAATACAAGAATAAGGATGAAAAGGTATACTAATTTTTCGTTTGTTCACGATGATTATCAATTGATTTATATTATTTCAGAAGGATATTTTAATGTATATCCTGAGTATGAGACTGCTAGATTTTTAGATTTTTTAGATAATGAGCGAGCTAGACAGCTGGTTGTAAGTCTTGAATTGGATAATTATGCTTTGGAGTCAAGTGATGAGGAGTTTGTTGATTGTATTGATGTTATCAGCAACCAATCACCACTTGAACAGGAAATTACTGAATTAAAGCAGAAGTTAGTAGATGCAAAAAAGGTCAACAATAATGAACTTGTTACTAGTTTAACAATAAAGTTGGTAACATTACTCCAGCAACAGCAAACGAATAAATCGGCATCATTATAAGGAGGCCCAACATGGCAGAAAATATGAATAACGGAACTGAAAGTGCAGCATACAGCAAAGCCTTGAATGAGTTAATTAAAGAATATAAAGCGCAAAAAGAAATTAACTATGATGACTTGAGTGAAAAAATAGTTACACCTTTTAGTCTAGATTCAGGTCAGATGGATGAACTTATTCAAAAACTTGAAGATTCTGGAATTTCAGTTGTTGATGAAAAAGGTGAACCAAGTGAACATAGCCTAAAAGCAGCTTCAGATGTTGCTGAAAAAGCATCAAAAGATAAGAATGTATCAGCTCCTGCAGGAGTTAAAATTAATGATCCAGTTCGGATGTATCTCAAGGAAATTGGACGAGTAAACTTGTTAACTGCGGATGAAGAAGTTGCTTTGGCGTTGAAGATTGAAGAAGGTAATGAAGAATCAAAACAGCGTTTAGCTGAGGCTAATCTGCGTTTAGTTGTTTCAATTGCTAAACGTTATGTGGGTCGTGGAATGTCTTTCCTTGATCTTATTCAAGAAGGTAATATGGGATTAATGAAGGCTGTTGAGAAGTTCGATTATCGTAAAGGGTTTAAATTTTCAACATATGCTACATGGTGGATTAGACAAGCAATTACACGTGCAATTGCTGATCAAGCTCGTACAATTCGTATTCCTGTTCACATGGTTGAAACAATTAATAAATTAATCAGAATTCAAAGACAGATGTTACAAGATCTTGGGCGTGAACCTGTCCCAGAAGAAATTGGTGCGGAAATGGATATGCCAACAGATAAAGTTCGTGAGATTTTAAAAATCGCTCAAGAACCTGTATCTTTGGAGACGCCAATTGGTGAAGAGGATGATTCACATTTAGGTGACTTTATTGAGGATCGTGATGCTACAAGTCCA
Organism: Liquorilactobacillus hordei DSM 19519; assembly: GCF_019443985.1. Taxonomy (NCBI): domain Bacteria; kingdom Bacillati; phylum Bacillota; class Bacilli; order Lactobacillales; family Lactobacillaceae; genus Liquorilactobacillus; species Liquorilactobacillus hordei. The sequence continues at coordinate 1,532,653 of NZ_CP049303.1, read as the reverse complement.
GCTGATCATGCTGCTTACGAATTATTGAAGGAACAATTGGAAAGTGTCCTTGATACTTTGACGGACCGTGAAGAAAATGTTTTACGTCTTCGATTTGGCCTTGATGATGGTCGCACTCGTACTCTTGAAGAAGTGGGGAAAGTCTTTGGTGTGACTCGTGAGCGTATTCGCCAAATTGAAGCAAAAGCATTGCGTAAATTACGGCACCCATCCCGTTCAAAACAACTAAAGGACTTTTTAGAATAAATTTAGCTTGCTTTTTATAAAAAAATAGTTTACTATTCAAATTATTAAGAAAAGAGGTTTAACAAATGGTTGTACTTAACTTTAAAAAAGTAAATAACGCATGTTGCTGTCTCATTCCGCGTGTTAGTGTGGATGAAACGGTTACTTTGGGTTGGAATCTTTTTTGTAAGTAAGTTAAGCAAGAATTCCATTTGAAGAACTTTCCAGGCTAGGGCGCGAATCTTTATAAAAGATTCGTGCCCTTTTTCTTTTTCAAAGATAAGGAGGATTTACAATGATATATCATACTGTTGAGGAATTGGTAGGAAATACACCACTTTTAGAACTAAGTATTAATGTTGCCAATGGTTCTCATATTTTTGCAAAAATTGAATCAAGTAATCCAGGAGGCAGTATTAAGGATCGGCTTGGTTTTTATATGATTGAACAGGCAATCAAAGAAAATAAGCTTAAAAAGGGAATGACGGTCATTGAACCAACTGCAGGTAATACTGGTATTGGGGTTGCAATGGCAGCCTCTCATTATGGGATGAAGACAATCTTGGTTGTGCCAGAGAAATTTAGCCAAGAAAAGCAAACATTGATGCAGGCATTGGGTGCAAAAATTGTACATACGCCCAGTGAGGATGGAATTGTCGGAGCAATCAAAAAAGCAAGAGAACTTGAAACAAGTGTCTCAGATAGTTTTGTACCTATGCAGTTCGAAAATTTAGATAATCCGAATGCCTATTATCACAGTATTTCTCCTGAAATTTATACTGAAATGCAAAATAATCATTTACAGATAGATGCCTTTGTAGCTGGTGCGGGTAGCGGAGGAACTTTTGTTGGAATGGCAAGATATTTTAAAGAAAAAGATAAAAATATAAAAACAGCTATTGTTGAACCTGAAGGATCAATTTTAAACGGTGGGCCAAAACATGGTCATCGAACAGAAGGAATCGGAGTTGAGTTTATTCCACCTTTTCTTAAAAAAGAAAATCTTGATTATATTTATACGATTAGTGATGCAGAAGCATTTGAGCTAGTGAAACTGCTTGCAAAAGATTATGGTATTTTTGCGGGAAGTTCAAGTGGGGCCGCCTTAGCAGCTAGCTTAAAATTAGCCGAGAAGTTGCCAGCGGGCAGCAATATTGTGACAGTTTTTCCAGACAGCAGTGAACGTTATTTAAGCCAAAAAATATATGATTAGAGGAGTTAATAAAATGAAATTTAATACAAAGTTAATCCATGGTGGAATCAGTCAAGATAAAGCAACTGGTGCAGTTACAGTACCCATTTATCAAACATCAACCTATGCACAAAAAGAACTTGCGGGGACACCTGAATATGAATATTCAAGAACAGGTAATCCTACAAGAAAGGCAGTTGAAGACTTAATTCGTGATCTGGAAAACGGAACTGCTGGTTTTGCTTTTGCATCAGGTTCAGCTGCAATCCATACTGTTTTCACACTTTTTTCAGCAGGTGACCATATTATTGTAGGTAATGATGTGTATGGCGGGACTTTTAGATTGATTAATACTGTTTTGACAAGGCTTGGATTAACATTCACAACGGTTGATACACGCAATATCACAGAGGTTAAAGAGGCTATTAAAGAAAATACAAAGGCTATTTACCTTGAAACACCTACAAATCCTTTGATGCGAATTACCGACATTAAGAAAGTGTCACAGGTAGCAAAGGAAAATGATTTATTAACGATCGTTGACAATACATTTGCGACGCCATATATTCAGCGCCCTCTAGACTTAGGTGCAGATATTGTTGTGCATAGTGCGTCAAAATATTTAGGGGGACATAGTGATCTGATTGCTGGGTTAGTGGTTGTTAATAAACCAGAATTAGCTTCTCAAATTGGATACTTGCAAAACGCAATTGGAGGAATTTTGGGACCGCAGGATAGTTGGTTACTGCAACGAGGAATTAAAACACTTGCGGTTAGAATGGATGCTCACCAATGTAACGCAGCAGAAATTTATCAATTCTTAAAAGAAGATCAGCGCGTTACTAAAATTTATTATCCAGGAGATGAAACATCTGCAGATTTTACTGTAGTTAAGAATCAAATGGATGGTTTTGGTGGAATGCTTTCTTTTGAATTAGAAAAAGGACTTTCTGTTAAGCATTTTATTGAGTCACTACAGTTAATTACACTCGCTGAAAGTCTAGGATCTGTTGAGAGTTTGGTTGAGGTTCCAGCAATTATGACTCATGGATCTATTCCTGAAGCAATTCGTTTAAAAAATGGAATTTCAAATGAGTTAATTCGTTTATCTGTGGGTATCGAACAAGCTGAAGATTTGTTAGCGGATCTAAAACAAGGTTTGGATGCTGCAACAAAATAAACAATTTTTGATATTGTTAGAAGTAATGATCTATGTTAGTATCGACTAAATAATTAGTCTGGTTGTGGAGGGGTTACCCATGTTATTGGAACATTTTGATGCTAATGAAGGAATAATTACTCCTTGGGAAAGTGATTTAGAAAAAACAGTTGAGTTTTTGCCCAAAACATTAATAATGCCATTTGATAAGGATATAAATCAACGGATACTTCAAGATTCCAACTATCAAAAGATAGGAATTCAACATAGCATTGTACAAGATGCAGTAATTGGAAGTTACTCATATGGTGCACAGAAATTTACTGTTGCAGCAGCCGACTTGGGTGCTCCTGCTTTGATTGGTAGATTAGAGGAGTTGATGTCTGGAGGAATTGAAAATGTAATTTTATTTGGAACCTGTGGTGTTTTGGATAAAAATCTTGCTGCACATCAAATAATTATTCCTACTAGTGCTGTTCGAGACGAAGGAACTAGCTTTCATTATGTCCCAGCAAGTGATGAAATTCAGATGAATCCAAAGTCTGTTAAAGCATTGGCAGCAATTCTCGATGAATTGAAGATTGGCTATACGACTGCTAAAACCTGGACAACAGATGCTTTTTTTCGTGAAACACTAGAAAAAACAAGAGAAAGAATTGCAATGGGATGTTCAGTTGTTGATATGGAAGCTTCAGCTGTTGCTGCTTGGGCACACTATAGGCAAAAAAATGTTTATCAGTTCTTTTATACCGCAGATCATTTGAATACTGAGACAGGTGAGTGGAACAAGAGAAGAGAGGAGCGGATGCAGGGAAGATCAGTCTATGATTTTTTTGAGTTAGCTCTCACAATTGGAAGTAAGTTAGGTTAGCTATAAGATGGTTATAAATGCAGTTAAAAAAGTGAATTAACTAAATTCATGCTGTAAACTCCTATATAAAAGGCTGTGACAAGTTTTAGGCTTGGAACGGTCTTTTTTTGTGTGAAAACATGTCTTTTTTTATTGTTAAATCTTCGCTATACTTTAGTAATAAGAAGGAGTGTTTTTTAATGGATGCAAGACATTTATCACAGCGACTTTTACGAGTTGCTTCATATGTTCCAAATAATGCAAGGCTGGCAGATATTGGTTCTGATCATGCTTATTTACCAGCGTATCTGGGATTAAATAATAAGCTTGCTTTTGGAATTGCTGGTGAAGTTGTTGAAGGACCATACCAAAATGCTGTTAGTGAAATAAAAAAAGAGGGATTAAACGAGCTGGTCAAAGTTCGACAAGCTGATGGGTTAGCAGCTATTAACGATGATGACGATATTGATGTAATCACGATTTGTGGCATGGGTGGTCCATTGATTAGAGAAATTTTGGAAAAAGGTAATTTAAAATTGGTTAATCATCCATTATTGATTTTGCAGCCAAATGTTGGTGAAAAACAGGTTCGTAATTGGATTGTAGCCAATAATTATAGAATTATTGCTGAAGAGATATTAACAGAAGATAATCATATCTACGAAATAATTGTGGCTAGATATAATGAAAGCTTGTTTGAATTAACAGCGACAGATTTAGAATTTGGTCCATTTTTAAGAAAACAAAAAAATAAGGTTTTTGTTGCAAAATGGCAGGCTGAACTTCAAAAAATCAAATATGTCCTCGAAGAAATGAAAAAGGCAAAGGAATTTCCAATTGAGCAAGAACATAAAATGTTAACAAAAATTAAACGGATAGAAGGGGTATTAGATGACTAATGTTGGTGAAATAGTTGCACGGTTTGAACAATTTGCACCACAAAGTTGGGCAGAAGAAGGTGACCCTGTCGGTCTTCAAATTGGTAGTATGCAACAAACTGTCCATAAAATGATGATAACATTGGATGTACGACCAGAAGTTGTTGCCGAGGCAGTCAAAAATAATGTTGATTTTATTTTTGCCCATCATCCAGCACTTTTTCGACCAATAAGAAAATTTGACCTAGAAAATCCACAAAATAAAATGTACGCAGAATTAATTAAACATGATATTACAGTTTATGCCGCGCATACTAATCTTGATAATGCGAATCAGGGAATGAATGATTGGCTTGCTAGCTTACTTGATTTGCAAGATATTGAACCCCTTTTGCCGCAACATGAAGATAAGCTATTTAGACTGGCAGTTTTTGTACCGCAAGCTGCAGCCGAAACTGTTAGAAATGCACTAACAGCTGCTGGAGCTGGAAGAATAGGAGAATATCAAGATTGCTCATATACAATTAGTGGGGTGGGCAGATTTACACCGCAACCTGCAGCCAACCCAACTATTGGTAATTTATTAGAACCAACAGAAGTTGCTGAAGATAAAATTGAAGTCGTTTTTCCAAAGAAAATTTGTTCTAGGATATTAAAGGTTATGAGAACAGTTCATCCTTATGAAGAACCAGCTTTTGATTTGTTTGAGGTACAAGGAAATGGGTCCAGATATGGAATGGGTAGAGTTGGTAATCTGAAAAAGTCTGTGACAATCAGTTCATTTGCTGAATATTGCAAGACAAAGTTTGAAATTCCACATTTACGAGTAGTGACGGGTGATATAACAAGAAAGGTTTCGCGAATAGCGATTCTTGGTGGAAGTGGAAGTCAATTTTACAAAGATGTTTTGAAAAAGAAAGCGGATGTATATGTAACAGGTGATATTTCTTATCATACGGGTCATGATATAATTGCAAGTGGTTTAACAGCAATTGATCCAGGTCATCATATTGAGCAAATCTGCAAACCACACTTGCAAAACTTGTTTGAACAATGGAATAATGAAAATAAATGGCAAATTGAAGTTATTCAATCTGAAATAAATACAGATCCATTCATTTTTATATAAAAGGAGAAATTAATAATGACAAAGTACGAAAAATTGGTTCCAAGATTTGTAGACTATGTAAAAAAAGAGACTCGTTCTGATGAAAATTCGACGACTATTCCGTCTACGCACACGCAAGTAGAATTCGCTAAGAATATTGCAAAAGAGTTAAAAGAAATAGGTTTAGTGAATATTAGAATTTCTGCTAAGGACGGGTATGTTTTTGCAACATTACCTGCTAATACGAGTAATAAGAATGTTAAAAAATTGGGTTTTATTGCACATATGGATACTGCTGACTTCAATGCAGAGAATGTTTCACCACAACTTCAAAAAAATTATGATGGCAAATCTGTAATCAAGTTAGATGAAGCGGGAACACTGACACTTAATCCGCAAGACTTTCCAAGTTTAACAAAATATAAGGGTCATGACTTAATTACGACTGATGGTAGAACATTATTAGGTGCTGATGACAAGGCAGGGGTTGCAGAGATTATTACAGCTGTTGAATATCTAGTAAATCATCCAGAAATAAAACATGGTGAGATTGAAGTAGGTATAGGACCAGATGAGGAAATTGGAACGGGTGCTGATCATTTTGATGTTGCCGGTTTTGGTGCGGATATTGCCTATACAGTTGATGGTGGTCCATTGGGAGAACTTGAGTATGAAACATTCAATGCGGCTGCGGCAAAAATAAGAGTTATTGGGAAAAATGTTCATCCAGCAACAGCCAAGGGTATAATGATTAACGCATTACAACTGGCAATTGATTTTCAAAACCAGTTACCCCAAGATGAGGTTCCTGAAAAAACGGAAGGACGTCAAGGCTTTTTCCATCTATTACAATTAGATGGGACAGTTGATGAGGCTCAAATGGCATATATTATAAGAGATCATGATCGTGCAAAATTCGAAGCTAGAAAAGAATTATTTAAAGAAATAATTGACAAAATGAATGCACAATTTACTGAACCAAGACTTATCTTAGATTTAAATGATCAGTATTATAATATGCGTGAAGTAATTGAAAAAGATATGACTGTAGTCGAACTTGCAAAGTTAGCAATGAATGATTTAGAGATAACTCCTGTAATTTATCCTGTTCGTGGTGGAACGGATGGGTCTAAAATTTCATTTATGGGATTGCCAACGCCAAATTTGTTTGCAGGTGGAGAAAATATGCATTCCCGTTTTGAGTATGTTTCGGTGCAAGTTATGGAAAAAGCAACTGATGTAATTCTTGAAATTATTAAATTAACTAATAAGCAAAATAGTTAACACAAAATTATGTTCATATTATAATAATAGTAGAACAAAGGCGTGTTGTATGATGACACCCAAAAAACAAACGCCGATTGAAGTGCTTATTCAATCGGTTTTATTATGTGAATAAAAAGAAATGGAGTGAGGTTTATGCCAGAAGAACGACTAACAAGTGCTGTACAGTCAGCAATTGCAGAGGCACAACAAGTAGCGATGACTAGGCATCATCAAGAAATCGATATTCCAGAACTCTTCAAAGTAATTATACAACCGAGTGAATTTGGAGCTGATCTTTTTCAACGAGCAGGGATTGATGTGCAGTTATTAGAAAAAGAAATTGATGTGCAACTGGATAGAGTCTCAGTTGTTGAGGGACAAGTTTCGTATGGACAAAGCTTTAGCCAAAACTTAGCAAGATTACTACAGGAAGCAGAACAATTAAGACAAAAGCAAGGTGACGAGTATATTGCCTTAGATACAGTAATTCTGGCTCTTATGAAACTAAAAAATCACCCATTGAAAGTCTATCTTGAAAAGCAAGGATTAACAGAAAAAAAGTTAAAAGAAATTGTCGATGATTTGCGGGGAGGAGAAAAAGTGACATCAAAGAATCAAGAAGAAAATTATAAAGCACTTGAAAAGTACGGTGTTGATCTTGTAAAACAAGTTAGAAGTGGCAAACAAGATCCAGTTATTGGACGTGATGAAGAGATTAGAGATGTCGTTAGAATCTTGTCACGTAAAACGAAGAATAATCCTGTGTTAATTGGTGAACCTGGTGTTGGTAAGACAGCAATTATCGAAGGTTTAGCACAACGAATTGTACGTAAGGATATTCCAGATAACTTAAAGAATAAAAAGATTTTCTCGTTGGATATGGGAGCATTGATTGCTGGTGCAAAATACCGTGGCGAATTTGAAGAACGTCTTAAAGCAGTTTTAAAAGAGGTTACAAAGAGTGAAGGACAGATTATTCTCTTTATTGATGAAATTCACAATATTGTTGGAGCAGGTAAAACTGAAGGAAGTATGGATGCCGGCAATTTGTTGAAACCAATGCTTGCACGTGGTGAATTGCATTTAATTGGAGCAACCACATTGGATGAGTATCGAGAATACATGGAGAAAGACAAAGCTCTTGAGCGACGATTCCAGAAGGTTTTAGTTCAAGAACCATCAGTCGAAGACACGATTTCAATTCTACGTGGGTTGCGTGAACGTTTTGAGATTCATCATGGTGTTAGGATTCATGATAATGCACTTGTAGCAGCTGCTACATTATCGAATCGATATGTGACAGATCGTTACTTGCCTGATAAGGCAATTGATTTGGTCGATGAAGCTTGTGCAACAATCAGGGTTGAAATGAATTCAATGCCAACCGAACTCGATCAAGTAACTCGTCAATTAATGAGACAAGAAGTTGAGGAAGCTGCACTAAAGAAAGAATCAGATGCGGCATCTCAAAAAAGACTGACAGAATTACAAAGTGAGTTGGCGGAGACACGTGAAAAAGCTAATACTTTAAAGATGCGTTGGGAAAATGAAAAAGAAGATATTCAAAAAGTCAGCAATAAAAAAGCTGAATTAGACAAGGCAAAACATGATCTGGAAGAAGCTGAAAATAATTATGATTTGGAATTAGCGGCTAAATTGCAGCATGCAACAATCCCACAAATTGAAAAAGAGTTAAAGGATTTGGAACAAGTTGAACGTCCTGATAATTGGTTAGTTGAAGAATCGGTGACTGAAAATGAAATTGCACAAGTTGTTAGCAGAACAACGGGTATTCCAGTTGCAAAACTAGTGCAAGGAGAAAGAGAAAAACTCTTAAATTTACCAACTGTTTTGCATAAACGGGTAATTGGTCAAGATGAGGCTGTCGATGCAGTAGCCAATGCAGTTATTCGCGCGCGTGCTGGATTGCAAGACCCTAATCAACCACTTGGAACCTTTATGTTTTTAGGGCCAACGGGTGTTGGTAAAACGGAGTTAGCAAAAGCATTGGCTGAAAATTTATTTGACTCTGAGAAACACATGGTTAGAATTGATATGAGTGAGTATATGGAGAAACAATCAGTTTCACGTTTGGTCGGAGCGGCTCCAGGATATATTGGATACGAAGAAGGCGGGCAGCTCACAGAAGCTGTTAGAAGAAACCCATATACAATTGTTTTACTAGATGAAGTTGAGAAGGCACACCCTGATGTGTTTAACATCTTATTACAGGTATTTGATGATGGGCGTTTAACAGATGGACAGGGAAGAACTGTTGATTTCAAGAATACTATTATCATTATGACTTCGAATCTGGGATCAGATGTTTTACTAGATAATGCAAGTGACGGCAAAATTACTGATGAAACTAAACAGTTGGTAATGAAATTGGCACAACAGCATTTTAAACCAGAATTTCTGAATAGAATTGACGATATTATTATGTTCACTCCATTGAGTTTTGCGGCAATTGAAGAGATTGTGGCTAAGTTCATCGCTTTATTATCAAATCGTCTTAGTGAACAAGAAATTGAGCTTAAGATTAGTGAAGAGGCAAAGCAATGGATTGCAAAAGAAGGATATGATCCTGCGTATGGAGCAAGACCACTCCAAAGATTTATTACAAACAATGTAGAGACACCACTTGCTAAGGAAATAATTGCAGGAAAAATTATGCCACACTCGGCAGTTACAATCACGTTGGGAGCGGAACAAAATTTGATTTTTGAGGCCACAGAAATAACAGCATAGTTTACAAAAATAAAAGGACTATTCCAAAATGTATATTACTTCTTGGAATAGTCCTTTTATTTATTTTAGTTACTACTTCGTTGGAGATTTTACAAAATAGTTTAAGCTGTTTACTAAAACTATTCCGACAATCATCGCAAAAAGCCCACAAAATAGTGGTGAAGAAAATTTAGTACCTGAAAGGGCAGAACTAATATATCCAATAACCTCACCATAAATGAAGCCCCAAAATAAAATTGTTAACTGTTTAGCCATCTAATCAACACCTCACAATATAACTGTAGTTTAGCACAATTTTTGTAATTTGACACTCTAAAAAAAGTCCAAGCTGTTTTTTTGAACAAGTATTGCTATAATATTAGACGAGGTGATAAGGGGTGGATAATATGAGTGGTGCAGCACTTCAAGTGATTAGCAGTTATAGTTTATTGCAAAGTTCAATTCGAATAAAAGATGTCGTTATAAATGCAAAGTCAAAAGGATATACAGCACTAGCCTTAACTGACATTAACGTTATGTATGGAGCGCTTTCATTCTATGATACATGTCGAACTGAAGGAATAAAACCACTTATAGGAATGACGTTAGAGACATCCACAACAGAAAATGAGACATTGATTTTAATTGCTAAGAATGAAAATGGATATCGCAATTTAATTCAAATCTCTACGCAAAAACAGTTATTACTTGCACAAGGAAATTCAGAGTTTAAAATTAAGGAAAATCTGGATCTTTTTGAAGACATAATAACGATAATTCCATCTGAGAACAGCTTTTTCATTAATAAATTATTAAATGGACAAAGTGAGATTGCAGGCAACTATCTGAAAAAAGTTGCAGAGGTATTACAAAGCAGTTTGTACATTGGAGTAAGTGTACTAACAAAAGATGCTTTATACGATAAGCTATTGCAATATGCAAATCAATTAAATGTCGACCTTATTAATGCTGAAACTGTTAGATATTTAGAAAAAAAGGATTTATTTGTTTGCGAGGTTATGAATGCAATTAAATATGGTAAGTCTTTAGATAACAGTGAATTGCGTTATGCAAATGAAAAAATAGGAACATCATGGTTAAAGCCTTTGAATGAGATTAAGCAAAAATCGGTTGAAAAGAATCGGTTGAAGCCTTTTGAAAATATGCTGGATTTGATTGAATTGATTAATTTTGATTTTAAACCTAGAAGAGTGACCCTTCCCAGATATAATAAACCACAGGAAATAAGTACCGATAGTTATTTGGAAAATTTATGTGAACGAGGAATGCAAGAAAAAGTGCATCTTCAAAAAGATGAAAAGAAAAATAAATATTTGGAAAGAATGAATAATGAACTAAGTGTTATTAAAAAAATGGGGTTTGCAGACTATTTTTTGATAGTTTGGGATGTTACGAATTATGCTCATAGGCATGGTATTTTAGTTGGTCCAGGTCGAGGCTCTGCTGCTGGTTCACTTGTTTCATATCTTTTAGGAATTACAGATGTTGATCCAATCAAATATAATTTGCTTTTTGAACGTTTTTTGAATGAAGAACGTGCACAAATGCCAGATATTGATTTGGATATTCCTGATAATCGACGGCAGGAAATAATTGAGTATGTTAATAGAAAATATGGTGAGAATCATGTAGCACAAATCATCACATTCGGAACCTTTGGAGCAAAACAAGCCCTGCGCGATGTTGCTAGAGTGATGGGAGTTTCACAAGTAGAGAGTAATAACTGGAGTCGTGTAATTCCAAGTCAACTCGGAATTACTTTGGCAGATGCAAAAAAGAAGTCTGTTCAACTACGAGACTTAATTAGTAAGAGCGAACGGAATCACCTTTTGTTTGAGACTGCAATACGTTTGGAGGGTCTACCCAGACACTATTCGATTCATGCCGCGGGGGTGATTTTAAGTGATATAGATTTAAAAGAAGTTGTACCACTACAAATGGGTAATGATGACGTCTTATTAACGCAATACACTAAAGACGATGTTGAGCGTATGGGGTTACTTAAAATCGATTTTTTAGGTCTAAGGAATCTAACAATTTTAAACAATACTTTGACTGCCATAAAGAGAAATTTTAATCGGTCTATTGATATTAATAAAATCTCATTGAATGATGAAGCAACGCTCAAACTTTTTCAAAAAGCTGATACTAGTGGTGTATTTCAATTCGAATCACCTGGAATTCGCAATGTTTTGCGTAATCTTTATCCAACTTCTTTTGAAGATATTGCGGCTGTAAATGCTTTGTTTAGACCTGGTCCCATGGAGAACATCGTACATTTTATAGCACGTAAACATGGTAAAGAAAAGATCGTCTATCCAGATAATTCTTTAATACCAATCTTGAAAAACACATATGGTATTTTAGTTTACCAAGAACAAGTTATGCAAGTTGCTTCTATAATGGGTGGTTTTACATTAGGCCAAGCCGATATATTGCGAAGGGCAATGAGTAAAAAGAAGGCAGATGTAATTGAAAAGCTGAAATCTAAGTTTGTTAATGGTGCCACAAAGCTAGGTTATTCACAAGAAAATGCAGAAAGAGTCTATGATTATATTGAACGTTTTGCTAATTACGGTTTTAACCGTTCCCATGCTATTGCATATTCAAAAATAGCATTTCAACTTGCTTTTTTAAAAGTTCATTATGCAGCTCCCTTTTTTGCAGCTATCTTAAATTCTGTTATTGGAGATAGGGTAAAAACAAGAGATTTTATTATTGAAGCTAAGCAGCATCAATTGCAGATTGAAACTCCAGATATAAATAGAAGTAGTTACTATACTTTATCTGGTAAGAAAAATTTAATTATCGGTTTGGGCAATATCAAAACTTTGCGGAGAGATTTTATTAAGGAAATAATTGAAGAACGTAAGAATGCAGGCCGCTATAAGTCATTTGATGATTTTATAGGAAGGATTAATCATAAATATTCAAAAGAAGAACCTCTCAAGGCTTTAATATATTCTGGTGCTTTTGACTCTTTTTCTGAAAACCGGGCAACATTGCTAGGTAATCTTAGTAAAAAGTTGAGCAATGTTGAACTTAGTGGTGGTAGTAGTGAATTATTGTCATTATTAGCACCAAAACAAGAGAAATATGATGAACTTTCGTTAGAACAAATTTTGGCTGGAGAACAGAAATATCTTGGGATCTTTCTCTCCGCTCATCCAGTAGAACAGTTTGCTGAAATTGCACAAATGCTTAAGACACAAGTGATAACCAACGTTCAAGAAAATATGAACCAACAAATTTTATGCCTGATTAAAAAGATAAAAATAATTCGAACAAAGAATGGACAACAAATGTCTTTTTTAACAGTTGAAGATCAAACCGGTGAAATTGAATTAACACTTTTTCCGAAAGTTTTTGAAAAAATTGGTAATAATTTGAAAATAAATCAAGTTTATCTTATTACTGGAAAAAGTGAAAAACGTAATCAAAAAATCCAAATAATTGTTTCAGAGATTGTTTCAGCCGAAAGCTTGAAAACTGAAATGAAAAGGAGATTATTTTTAAGGTTAACAGAGGATGATTCAAGTAACATAAAAAAGCAACTCTTAAAAATATTAAAAGTACATACTGGCAGAGTACCTGTTGTTTTGTATGAAGAAAAGAAAGCTTTGAAATGGGTTCTAGATGAAAAATATTGGATAAATAGCTCTTCAGAACTAGAGGAGCAGTTGATAAAATTGCTTGGTAGAAATAATGTCGTCTTTCAAAATGAAAGCAAATGAAAATATCATGTGATAAATTGAATTTAATTTGTAATTTTACAAGACATTCACTCCTAAAAGTGATACTATAACCCTTGGAGAATGTGTTGTTCCATTATATTTACTTGAGGTGAAAAAAATGAAACGCATAGGTATTTTAACAAGTGGTGGAGATGCTTCTGGAATGAACGCTGCAATTCGTTCGATTGCACGTTCAGCAATTTCAGCAGGCTTGGAAGCTTATGGTATTAATTATGGTTTTGCGGGCTTAGTTGCTGGAAATATTCGTCAATTGGAATCGAAGGATATGGATGGCATTATTGACCGTGGTGGTACAATTTTATATTCTGCTCGTTTTCCTGAATTTGCTGAAGAAAAGACGCAGCTTAAAGGGATTGAGCAACTCAAGAAATTTGGAATTGATGCTTTAGTTGTAATCGGTGGAGATGGTTCTTACCATGGTGCTGAACGCCTTACACAACATGGTTTCAATTCAATCGGGGTACCAGGGACAATTGATAACGATATTCCCGGTACTGACTTTACCGTTGGTTTTGATACAGCAGTCAATGTTGCACTTGATGCACTTGATCGTATTAATGATACAGCAACTTCCCATCAGAGAACTTTCGTTGTTGAGGTCATGGGACGAGGTGCTGGTGATATTGCTTTGTGGGCAGGAAATGCTGCAGATGCAGATGCAATTGTTATTCCTGAACGTGAATATGATATCAAAGAAATCGCTGAACACCTAAAACGCAACTATGAGAATGGTAAAGATCATGGTCTAATTGTTTTAGCTGAGGGTGTAATGTCTGCAGCTGATTTTAAAGAGCAACTTGATCAATACGGTGATTTTGATAGTCGTGCAATTACTTTGGGTCATGTTCAGCGTGGCGGTCGTCCAACAGCAAAAGACCGTGTTCTTGCAAGTATGTTCGGTGATTATGCAGTTCGCCTTTTACTAGAAGGAAAAGGTGGCTTAGCAATTGGTATCAGGGATAATAAATTAGTTGCAACGGATATTATCGATACTTTAGAAAATCACAAACATATTACTGACGTTTCATTATTAGACTTAAATGATCGTCTTCGTTTCTAGTTGCACTAATAACCTTGTAAAGAATCGACATAAAAGTCGTCTTTAAAAATTATTCAAAGGGGAGATTTTACTCATGAAGAAAACCAAGATCGTAAGTACACTTGGTCCAGCTAGTAATAGCTTGGAAACAATTGTTAAGTTAATCGAAGCAGGTGCCAACGTATTCCGCTTTAACTTTTCTCACGGTGATCATGAAGAACATTTAGGACGTATGAAGCTTGTTCATGAAGCAGAGAAAATTACAGGAAAAATGGTTGGTATCATGCTTGATACCAAGGGTGCTGAGATTCGGACAACTGTTCAAAAAGAAGGCAAGATCCAATACGAAATCGGTGATGAAGTTCGTATTTCAATGGATAGCTCTATCGAAGGAACTCGTGAGAAGATCGCAGTTACTTATCCTGGACTGATTGATGATGTCCATGTAGGTGGCCATGTATTATTTGATGATGGTTTGATTGATATGCAAATTGAAGAAATCGATCAAGACAAAAAAGAATTAGTATGTAAAGTTTTGAATGCTGGTGTGTTGGGTTCACGTAAGGGTGTTAATGCTCCTGGTGTTTCTATCAATTTACCAGGTATCACTGAAAAAGATTCAGACGATATTCGCTTTGGTTTAGACAATGAAATTAACTTTATTGCAGCTAGTTTTGTTCGTAAACCAGCAGATGTTTTGGATATTCGCGAATTACTTGAAGAAAAACATATGGAACATGTACAAATCTTCCCTAAGATCGAATCACAAGAAGGTATTGATAACTTTGATGAAATTCTTAAAGTTTCAGACGGCTTGATGGTTGCTCGTGGTGATATGGGTGTTGAGATTCCTGTAGAAAATGTTCCATTGGTACAAAAAACATTAATTAAGAAATGTAACGCTATTGGCAAGCCAGTTATTACTGCAACTCAAATGCTTGATTCGATGCAAGAGAATCCTCGTCCTACACGTGCCGAAGCTTCAGATGTTGCTAATGCTGTTTTTGATGGCACAGATGCAACAATGCTTTCAGGTGAAAGTGCTAATGGTGATTATCCTGTTGAAGCTGTTGCAACAATGGCACGTATCGATGTTAAGGCTGAAGATACATTACGTGAACATCATACATTCTCAATCAATGATTTTGATAAGACAGATGTAACAGAAGCTGTTGGTCGCGCTGTTGCTGAAGCTGCTAATAATCTTGGAATCAAGACAATTGTTGCTGCTACAAAATCTGGTCATACGGCACGTATGATTTCAAAATACCGTCCTGATGCTGATATTTTAGCCGTGACATTTGACGAACGTACACGTCGTGGCTTATCAATCAACTGGGGTGTTCATCCTGTTCTTGCAGAAACACCTGCTTCAACTGATGATATGTTTGCTTTAGCAACAGAAAAGGCTAAAGAAGCTGGATTTGCTAAAGAAGGCGATTTGATTTTGATTACTGCTGGTGTTCCAGTTGGTGAAAAGGGAACAACAAATGTTATGAAGATCCAATTAATCGGATCAAAACTTGTTGCAGGCCAAGGTGTTGGTGATGAAACAGTTATTGGTAAGGCTGTTGTTGCTAGCTCAGCTGCAGAAGCAAACAAGAATGCTGTTGAAGGTGGAATCTTAGTTACAAAGACAACTGACAAAGAATACCTTCCTGCTATTGAAAAATCTAGTGCTTTAATTGTTGAAAATGGTGGTTTAACATCACATGCTGCTGTTGTGGGTATTTCTATGGGAATTCCTGTAATTGTTGGTGCTGAGGGTGCAACATCATTGATTTCAGATGGCGAAGTTGTAACTGTTGATTCACGCCGTGGAATTGTTTATCGTGGTGCTTCAAGCGCACTTTAATAAGAAATTAAAAATCATTTGAATTAAGGTTTCTATAGTAAATAGATATTTTCTAGTTCTGTTGTGCCTTAAATATTTAATAGGAAAGTTGTACCAAGATATTTTGTTGGTATAGCTTTTTTATTTTGTAGGCATATGAAGATGTTGACACAAGGAGTTTTTTATCCTGAATAGGAAAGTAATGAAGCGAAGGCTAAATTTTATTTGCTGTCAGTATCCGATAATAACAAGGTTTCATAAGCAAAATTTTTCGATTTAATTTTGAGTTTATTGATTTTTAACACACTCATTTTTTGTCAGAGTTAAATGTAGGGCTTCTTTATGAGAATAATTAATGTTTACTGAAGGCTTTATTGGATAATTTAGATATTAATTAGCAATTTATACCGGTTTCGGTTAAAATAGGTAACGAATATATACATTGGGGTGGAAAAATGGAAAGTTGGCTTTTTTTGGGAATTATTTTTTTAGTTGCTCTTTTTGCGAAGAACACGTCACTTACAATTGCTGCAGTGGTTGTTTTGTTATTAAAAGCAGTTCCGTTTACGAATGAATGGATGCCGACAATACAGACAAAGGGTATCAATTGGGGTGTAACAGTGATTTCGGTTGCTATACTTATCCCAATTGCTACTGGACAAATAACTTTTAGTGACTTAATTCAGATTTTTAAAACACCTGTAGGAATTATTTCGATTGCTTGTGGGATTTTAGTTGCAGTTTTATCTCGTCAAGGAGTTTCTTTATTGGCAAGTTCCCCACAAGTAACAGTTGCCTTGGTGATTGGAACAATAATTGGTGTTGTTTTTTTGCGAGGAGTTGCTGCTGGCCCTGTAATTGCTTCCGGAATTGCCTATTGTATAATGAGTTTATTACATGTGAGTCTTAACTAATGGAGGAAAATAATGGAAAAAGATAAAGTGATTGGCCACATTATAGAAGCACGTGTAACTGATCAAAATGATGATTTGTATTTTTTGCAATATGAAGGGACGACTTTTAGGTTAGACAAAAAAGAAGTCGAAGCAGAATTAGTTAAAGGGGCTTTGGTTTCTGGATTTGCATATGAAAATGAAGATCATGAGATGCAGATAACTAAGAAAATACCAACTACTCAAATTGGCCGTTATGCGTTTGGAGAGGTTGTTGCTAGTAGACGTGATTTGGGTGTTTTCGTGGACATTGGTTTGCCAAACAAAGATGTTGCAGTTTCACTTGATGAACTTCCTGAGTTGACAAATCTTTGGCCGAAAAAAGGTGATAGTTTAATGATTGCTTTGAGAGTTGATGCTAAAGGACGTCTTTGGGGAACCATTGCGAGTGAAGAAATCTTTAAGGGGATTTCTGGTAAAGCAGATACTAGTATGAAGAATAAAAACGTTGAAGCAATTGCATACCGCTTAAAAATGGCAGGGACACATGTAATAACTTCAGATTTTGAATTAGGATTTATTCATCCAAGTGAGAGAGATCGTGAACCTCGCTTAGGAGAGCATCTCAATGCACGTGTAATTGGAGTTAGGCCAGATGGCACACTCAATCTCTCGTTGCGTAGAAGAGCATATGAAGCAATCAGTGATGATGCACAAATGATTTTAGCGGCATTGCAACATTCTGAGGGTGTTCTGAATTATACTGATAAGTCTACCCCCGAGGACATCAAAGATTATTTTGGAATTAGTAAGGGACAGTTTAAAAGGGCTGTTGGCCATCTGATGAAGGCTGGTTTAGTAAAGCAAACTGATGGAAAGATGTATCTTAACGAAAAATAATCATTTGATGTAAGAAAGAAGGAGTTAATGTAATGGAATTTTTGGAAACACAAATAACTGACATTGAATCCCAACTACATCAAGCTGGTTTAAAGTTAACACCACAAAGACGTGCTACGGTCAGTACACTTTTACATAACTATGAAAAACACCTTTCTGCTGAGGAGTTATTCACGCTAGTCAGAGAAGAAGAAACAGATATTGGTTTGGCAACTGTTTATAGAACTCTTGAAATTTTATTTGAATTAGGAATAGTGAATAAAATTAATTTTGAGGATGGTATGTCACGCTATGATCTAAGATTATCGGATCAAGGTCATTTTCATCATCATTTACTTTGCAAGAATTGTGGTAAAGTCCAAGAGGTCCATGAAGATTTGCTTCTAGGTGTTGAAGAGAAAATCAAAAATCAGTTTGGTTTCGAAGTAACAGATCATCGACTGATTTTTCAAGGTATCTGTGCGGATTGTTTGGCAAAAAAAGAGTAGAAATTGGCTAAGTTGTATTAATGAGGGTGAGCATATCAAAAATACTATTTTAGATTATATACATTATTTAAAAGTAGAACGCGGACTTTCTGAAAACACGGTTAATAGCTATCAAAATGATCTAGTACAGTTCATTGCATTTCTTGAAACAAAGAAAATTGATGATTTCGCGATTATTACAAGACAGGTCATTGTTGATTTTTTAGAGTTAGAAGCTAATCAGAAA
This sequence comes from Liquorilactobacillus hordei DSM 19519, assembly GCF_019443985.1. Taxonomy (NCBI): domain Bacteria; kingdom Bacillati; phylum Bacillota; class Bacilli; order Lactobacillales; family Lactobacillaceae; genus Liquorilactobacillus; species Liquorilactobacillus hordei. The sequence goes on along the minus strand of NZ_CP049303.1, from coordinate 1,514,089 downwards.
AAAGCAACGAGTTCGATTGTACGCTCTGTGACCAGTTTAAGAAAATTTTTTCAATATTTGGTCGAAGAAGGTCGTATTCAAAACGATCCGATGGAGTTGATTGATGCTCCCAAAAAAAGTGAACATCTTCCAGAAGTACTTTCGACAACAGAAGTTGAGAAACTTTTGAATTCACCTGATACCGCGAAACCTCTTGGCGTTAGAAATCGAGCAATCTTGGAATTGATGTATGCTACAGGATTACGTGTTAGTGAGGTAATAAATATACGGCTTGCAGACTTACATTTGAGTTTAGGATTAATTCAAACAATTGGTAAAGGGCAAAAGGAGAGGATTGTTCCAATTGGAGATAAAGCTATTTCATGGGTTGAGCAATATTTGAATGATGTTCGTCCTAAGCTATTGGGAAAACAACAAAGTAATTTTTTGTTTCTAAATCATCATGGCAAAAAGCTAACAAGGCAGGGAATTTGGAAAAACTTGAAAGTGGATGTTTTGCATGCCGGAATTGAAAAAAATGTTACCCCACATACGCTTAGACATTCATTTGCAACACATATCTTAGAAAATGGAGCAGATTTAAGAATTGTTCAGGAACTTTTAGGACATGCAGATATTTCAACAACTCAGATTTATACTCATTTATCTAAGAGAAGATTAGCAGAAATCTATGGGAAATATCATCCGCGAGCTTAGAATGAATTGTTTATAGAATAAAATTATGATAAAGTTGATGCAACTTTACTTATTAATACTTTTTTTGCGACCACAGGAGGTCATCATGCTTTATAAGTATAAAAATGATTATGAAAAAATTACAATGGGATTGCTTTCATTTATTCCAGATTTAAAGGAGTACTCACATCTGAAAACAGAGTTAAATTGGTATAGTGGTGCAGATGAAAGATGTCTTTATCTTTGGAAAAATGATAATGGTGATTTTATTGGTGTGATTGGCGTTGAAATTTCAGATGAAATTTTAATGGTACGACATATTGCAATAACACCTGCCGAGAGAAATGAAGGTGTTAGTTTTAGCATGCTTAGTGGATTATGTGAACTATATCCAGGCAGAAAAATGATGGGGAGTCTTGAAACAGCAAGGTTAATTACGAAATGGGAGCACCGTAACGATGGTAACTAGTTTTGAGAACCAAAAATTGACTTTCAAACTAAAGAGCTTTGAGGGACCTTTGGATTTGTTATTGCATCTTATAAAACAAAATCAAATGGATATTTATGATATCCCAATGGCAGAGATTACTGCGCAGTATATCGAACAGTTGCATCAAATGCAGACGATGGAACTTGATATAGCTGGGGAGTATTTGGTTATGGCTTCTACATTACTAAATATAAAAAGCAAAATGCTCCTACCCAATCATGATGAATTTGAAGATAATGAGATCGTTGAGGATCCAAGACTCGAACTCGTACAACAGCTTTTGGAGCATCAATGTTACCAAATGGCTGCTGAAAATCTGGATGAACTTTTCGAATCAAGAGCGTTGCATTATACTAGGGAGCAGGCAGATGAACCAGACAATACACGCAAAATTTTGTTGAGTGAAGGACAGTCTGCAATGCTTTTACAACAGGCTTTTGTGCGCCTTTTGACTAGTAAAAGAACTGTTATAGCAAAGAAGGGAAGTATTAGAAAAGAACACTTTACGATAGCAGGTGAGATGACAAATATTTTGTATTGCTTGTCGAAGAAGGTTTCTGTTTCTTTCGACTCTTTGCTTTTAGGTCAGGAGATCCAAGTTGAAAAGATTGTAACTTCTTTTTTAGCTATGTTAGAGCTGGTAAAAAGAGGAACAATCGAGATAATTCAAAAACAGAGTTTAGATACCATTATTTTGAGGAGTGTAGTTAATGCAATCGACAATTCAAGCAGAGATTGAAGCTCTTCTTTTTGTTGCGGGAAATGAGGGAATTTCTTTAGCACAACTTTCACAATTAACTGGATTAATGAAACCAGCTGTAATAGAGCAAATCGGGGTATTAAATAAAAAATATGTAGCTGATGAAGATTGTTGTCTGGAAATAATTGTAACTAATGAATTTTATCGGTTGGCGACCAAGAGCAAATTTGCAGAACTCTTAAAAAATTATTTTGAGGCTCCTAATATGTCTGCTCTTTCTCGTGCAGCATTAGAGACACTTGCAATTATTGCATATCAGCAACCTGTTACGCGTGTTCGAATTGATGAGATTCGGGGAGTTAAATCCCACGGATCAATCCAAAAATTATTAGCATTTGAATTAATTGAAGAAGCCGGGAGGCTTGAAGCACCAGGGCGGCCCATTTTATATAAAACAACGGAGAACTTTTTAAATTACTTTGGATTGCATTCATTGGATGAATTACCATCTTTACCAGAAATATCTGAGGAAGGTGTTCTGAATGATGGAGAACAGAATCTACTAGACTTATTCAATGAAACACTTGAAGACGGTGAATGAAAAAATAGGAGAAGTAAATATGGAATCAAATGAACGTTTACAAAAAGTTATGGCAAATGCGGGCGTAGCTTCCAGAAGAGCATCTGAAAAAATGATTTTGGAGGGAAAAGTATCTGTAAACGGCAAGGTTGTTAGAGAGCTTGGTACAAAAGTATCAAGTAATGATGTAGTTGTTGTTGCTGGTAAAACGCTGGATACAGAAAAAAAAGTGTACTTCATCTTCTATAAACCACGTGGTGTTATCACTGCGGCAAGTGATGATAAAGGGCGCAAAGTTGTAACTGATTATTTTAAGAATATTGAGCAGCGAATTTATCCTGTAGGAAGACTTGATTATGATACTTCTGGTTTGCTTTTAATGACTAATGATGGTGAATTAGCCAATAAAATGATGCATCCCAGCAATAAAGTTGATAAAACTTATGTTGCTAAAGTCGCAGGTGTTCCTGAAAATGAAGATTTTAAAAAGTTACGTCTAGGGGTGACGATAGAAGGGAAAAAGACTGCACCCGCAAAAGCAAAATTATTATCAATGGATCAGAAAAAGAATAAGTCACTTGTTTCATTGACAATCCATGAAGGTCGTTATCACCAAGTAAAAAAAATGTTTGATGCAATAGGTCATCCAGTAGAAAAATTAAAACGTGAAACATATGGTTTTTTGACACTAGATGGTTTGACTTCAGGAAATTTTAGAGAACTAACACATGATGAAATTATGCGTCTAAAAAGTAAGTAAATAACTAGTTGCATTATTACTAGAATAATGATAGACTCAAAGAGTACTAAAAAATAATATAGTTTATCTTCAGGGGCAGGGTGAAACTCCCGACCGGCGGTGATAGTCCGCGACCTGCATGCGTGCAGTTGATTTGGTGTAAATCCAATACCGACAGTAAAGTCTGGATAAAGAAGATAGGGCTTATTTGATTATGAAAGTCAATCGAACCCTGTTGGTCTCTGATCAGCAGGGATTTTTTGTATTCCAAATAAGATCCATGAAGATGAACATCAGGAGGTTTTTTTGATGGTCTATACAGCTACACGTCGCTACGTTATTTCTGCTAGTCTGGCAGGGGTGTCGTACTTGTTAATGTTTTTATCCTTTGTGGTAGTCCCCTTAGTTCCTTACATGAAAGTTGATTTTTCGGACTTACCAATTCTTTTTGGAATGTTTATTCTTGGGCCACTGGGAGGAATCGAGATTGCTTTGATTCGTTCAATCTTATACTTTATAATTTCTGGTCCATCGATTGATAGTTTAATTGGTGTGACAACTAATTTTTTTGCATCAATGACACTGACTTTACCGATATTTTACACTTTGCGTAAGAAATATGATGTAAATATTTGGAATATTCTTCGTTCTATTTTATTTGGAACAATTAGTTTGACAGTTATCTTATCATTAGCTAATTATTTAGTAATCATGCCACTTTACATGAAGGTGTTAGGAATGAATCTGTCTATGCCACTCGCTAAATTTATCTTAATTGGCGTTGTTCCATTTAATCTCATTAAGGGGCTTTTAGTAGGAACAGCATTTTGGATTCTGTTTGTCAAAATGAAGGATTGGATTGTTAAACAATCAGTAGTACTGAAGTAATTTGTAAAATAATTTTTTAAAAGACTGGGTTAAGATGAAGTGTCCTATGATAGTTAGTAGAAATGCTAATTATCATAGGGCATTTTCTATGACCAAATATAATACTAGATTCAAAGTTAAGTCAAACTTCGAATTATTTGTGATAAGGTTAATACTATAAGATAGTACGCAATTTTTTCTGATTTTTGACTGCCTTTTTTGTAATTTTTTTGTAGGTAATATTAATATTTCTGACTAAATACGTATTAATAATGTAGAATAATTATAGAGACAAATAGGGGTGATATATTTGAATGAAAAAAAATGGCTACTTTTTTTCTCTGACGTTCAGCCAAGAAGGCATACAGTAATTAGGCAAGTCTTATGTAATAAGCGGACTGTGTCAAGTTTGTTCTGGGGAATGCAGTATCATATTTTAGATTGGTTAAATGTTGAACCTAATTTGAACGAGCAGGAATTTGATCTACAAATAACTAAACTGCGCAACGAAAATTATCTTGAAGTAACCCCAACCGGTTTAGTCTTGTCTCCTAATGGAATTATTCAGAAAAATAATTATCAAAAAAGCAATTATATAATAACTGAACCAAAACTTTTTCAACATATAAATGAGAAACAGTGGCTTGACCTTCTGCCACTATTGATACAGGTAGTGTCAGAGTTGTCATATCATAATCGTCATTACTATGTGATTGGTTCTTCAATTAGAACACAGTTATTTTTTAGGGCATGGTATCAAACAGTAAATAATAAAGAGAAACTCGTTACGAGTCTAAAGCACTTGCTTGAAGCCTTTTTGGAGCGTTTTCCTAAGGAACAGGCAGATATTTTTATGTCCCTCTTTAGCGGGCATAAAACGATTGGAAAAACGTTTCAACAGGTTGCGATGGTACTTCCAGATTTTTCGTACGAAGATGTTACCACATTGTGGCGAGATTTAGGTATGCAATTTGCATTATTTCTTTTAAGAGGAGATTCTGTTTTTAAAAAGTTGGTCGTTCCCATAAATACAGAGGAGCGATTATCTAAAAGTGCTTCAATTACTTATCAATTATTTAATGAAAGGCAAAATATTGAACGAATAGCCAAAAGGCGTAGATTAAGAATAAGTACAATTAAAGAACATCTACTAGAGAGTGCAATTTTGTGCGATAAATTCCCCTACGACAGCCTTATAACAGTTGAAGAATACGAAATTATGACGAAGACTTTTACTGGTGATGTAACTAATTGGGACTATAATCAATTGAGCAATCGAATTGAGTTCTTTAAATATAGGTTATTTCAGATTGAAAGGAGTAAGAAAATTGGATGATCTAGAGTTAAAACAATTGCTGAAGCAATACTTTGGATATACTGAATTTAAGACTGGTCAAGCCGAAATTATCAAAAACTTACTTTCAAATAATTCAACCTTGGGTATTCTACCAACGGGTACAGGCAAGTCTTTATGCTACCAGCTAACCGGTAAGATTATTAAGAAGACCGTACTAATAATATCACCGTTACTATCTTTGATGAATGATCAGGTAGAGCAGTTAAAATATGCTGGTGAAAAAAGGGTTGTTGCATTGACATCTGAGTTATCATATAGTGAAAAAAATTTTATTTTAGCCAATATTGCGTGGTACGCATTTATTTATGTATCTCCAGAAATGTTAAGAAATGATAAGGTCATGGAGGAGTTACTAAAAATTGAAATTGGCCTTGTAGTTGTGGATGAAGCACATTGTATTTCTCAATGGGGTCCAGACTTTCGTCCAGATTATTTACGAATAAAGAATTTTAGAAAGTTATTACATAATCCACTAACGCTTGCTTTAACTGCAACAGCAACAAGTGAAGTTTCCCATGATATCCAAGATAATTTGTTCGACAATAATGAAGACATACGGGTAATCCGTTATTCAGTTGATCGACCAAATATTTTTTTGGCTGTCCACGAATCACCTTCCACCGCGGAAAAAAATATGTATTTGACAGAGTTAATTGCGCAGCTCGCTGGACCAGGAATAATTTATTTTTCAAGCAAAAAACAAGCAAATAAAATTAGTGAAATGATAGGATTAAAAACGAATTTACGGGCAGCTCCATATCATGCCGATTTAAGTGTAATGAACCGTTATACAATCCAGCATCAGTTTATGGAAAATCAACTAGATATTGTCTGTGCCACCAGTGCTTTTGGAATGGGGATAAATAAACAAGATGTGCGGTATGTTATCCATTATCATCTTCCAAGTGACATAGAAAGTTATGTTCAAGAGATTGGACGAGCAGGTAGGGATGGGAAGAAGAGCCTCGCAGTTTTATTGTATTCAAAATCAGATATAGGATTGCAACAACAGCTCAGCGTGGATAGTTTACCTGATGAATTTGATATAGAACATTTTAAGGATACAGGTGAACAGGACAATTTGTCTAACAAAGAAAGAATATTGCAATATTATTTTAACCAGAATATGGAAATTAGTAGAATTAAGGAACTGTTTCTCAAAAGACGTAAAGTAAAATTTGAGAAATTAAAGATACTTTTGGGGTATATTATAAATGACGGCTGCAAAAGAGAATACCTTCTAAAATATTTTGGGGAAAAAAGCATACCTGAGCATAATAACAGCTGTTGTCAGTTAAAAACAGATCCTTTGAATTTTAACGAATTTAAATTTGAAAAAAAAGTATCTCAAAATGATTCACTACTTAATTATAAAACAATTCTTGAATCTTTCTTTAAAACTTCATGATTAAACGTAATTCTTAAGTAAAGAATTATGACTTGATGTGGTAACGTATGGTAAAATAATAGATGATTATTTGAGGGGGAATTTTTATGAGTCGCAAAGACCAAAAAGAACAACAACCTTGGGATAAATCTTTTGATAATGCTCGAGATAATAGTGGTAATTATTCAAGAACGGCAAGTCGAAAGAGTAATCGAGCTAATAGTGTACTAACTACATCTTTGTTAGTTGTATTCATTGCAATTATTTTGGGAACTGTTGCACTTTATTTTATTTCGCAGAAGACTTCGCAATCTTCTTCTGGAGGTAGTGGTAATGTAGGGGTTGTTGAATCAACTTCTAGTAAAAAGAGCAGCTCAAAAAAAGCATCGTCAACCAAGAAAAGTTCATCAAGCTCAGTCGCTGTATCTTCTTCGGCTAGCTCTACTAATGAATCTACGGAGGCCGAGTCTTCAAGCAGTTCAAGTAAGGCATCAACGGTGACTGCTTCGAGTTCGAGCGAAACCGCTGCATCTTCGAGTACATATAGTTCAACATCGAGTTCTTCGTCAAGCAGTTCACAGTATGTAACAGTTGTTGCTGGTCAAGGAATCTATCGTGTTGCAGTTAATAATGGCTTGACGGTTCAAGAATTACTTGAACTAAATCCAACATTGAGTTCAAGTTCAACACTTACTCCAGGTGAGTCAGTTCGCGTCAAATAGTGGTTTTTATAACACTTATAATAGAAAAAATAGTATTTTGATGGGAAGGTTTAGGTAAGATGGGAAAGTTATTACAAGTTGCAATTGACGGCCCGGCTTCAGCTGGAAAAAGTACAGTTGCAAAACTTGTTGCACACAAATTAAATTACATATATTGTGATACAGGTGCAATGTATCGTGCAGTTACTTGGGCAGCAATTCATGATGGAATCCAACTTGATGATGATGAATCAATAGAAATGATTTTAAGCAATATTAACATTAAGTTCGTGCCATCGACAGAGGGACAGAGGGTTTTTGTAAATGAGACAGAAGTAACAACAGAGATTAGAATGCCTGAAATCAGTAATAATGTATCAACGGTTGCCGCACAAGTTTCAGTTAGGAAGTATCTTACAGATTTGCAGCAAAAAATTGCACGCACTGGTGGAATTGTAATGGATGGAAGAGATATTGGTACGACTGTCTTACCGAGTGCTGATGTTAAAATTTTTATGGTAGCAAGTGTGAAAGAAAGAGCGCTAAGAAGGTATAAAGAAAATATTGAAAAAGGAATCCAGACACCGCTTGAAATTCTTGAACGAGAAATAGAAGAGCGGGACCGTAAAGATTCTACTAGAACAATTTCACCCCTCGTAAAGGCCGTTGATGCTGTTCAATTAGATACAACTAGTCTAACAATTGAGCAAGTTGTAGACAAAATAATGAAAATAATTGAAAAAAAAGCTTGAAATCTCACTAAAAGCGTATTTTAACTGGAATTTTTGATTGAGTTCGGCTAAAATAGAGATTAGAGTCGAGTCGTTAAGGAGGACATAGTGCATGAGTGAAACAGATGCAAACAAGGATTTATTAGAAGCTTTAGATAGCGTAAATGAAGTAAAAATTGGTGACGTCGTTAAAGGTGAAGTTTTAGCTGTTGATGATGCTAAGCAGGTTATTGTTGGAATTGAAGGAGCAGGCGTTGAAGGCGTAGTTCCATTTAAAGAACTAAGCTTGAAACCTGATCAAGAAGTATCAGATGATGTGGCTATTGGTGATGTAATTGATTTGGTAGTTATTTCACGTATTGGTTCTGACAAAGAGGGCGGTAGCTACTTATTATCACAACGTCGCCTTGAAGCACGTAAGGTTTGGGATGATATTGAAAAGAAGTTTGAAGCTGGTGAGACGATTACTGCACCTGTAACACAAGTTGTTAAAGGTGGATTGGTAGTTGATGCAGGTGTTCGTGGCTTTATTCCAGCATCAATGGTGGATGACCGTTTTGTTGAGGACTTAAACCAGTATAAGAATCAAGAACTGGAACTTAAGATTATTGAAATCGAACCAAGTGAAAACCGCTTAATTCTTTCACATAAGGAAATTGTTAAGGTAGCTCGTGAAGCTAAGAAAGCTGAAACATTAGCAAAATTAGTTGTAGGTGACGTTATTGAAGGCAAAGTTGCCCGTTTAACAAGTTTCGGTGCCTTTGTTGATTTAGGTGGTGTAGATGGATTAGTTCACGTTTCAGAAATCTCATTTGAACGTGTTAATAAACCTTCTGACGTACTCAAAGTTGGAGAGACGGTGAAGGTTAAAGTTCTTTCAGTAGATACTGAGAAAGATCGTATTTCGCTTTCAATCAAGCAAACATTACCACAGCCATGGGATAATATTACAGAAAAGGTTGCTGAAGGTGATGTACTTGAAGGTACAGTTAAACGTCTTACAAGTTTTGGTGCCTTTGTAGAAGTATTTCCAGGTGTTGAAGGTCTTGTACACATTTCTCAAATTTCACACAAACATATTGCTACACCAAATGAAGTTTTAACTTCAGGTGAGACAATTAAAGTGAAAGTTTTAAATGTTCATGCTGATGAGCACAGATTAGCACTTTCAATTAAAGCACTTGAGGAAAAGCCAAGTGTTGCTGGTGAAGAGAAGAAACAAGCAGCTTCAGAGGAAAAGGTTGAACTTCCAGACGAGAGTACAGGATTTACGCTTGGAGATCTTGTCGGAGACTTGAAAGACAAAGACCAAGATTAAGCACTTGGTTGCATATCTTTTGGTATGTTAAATCTAGTAGTTATTCTTTAGCATGAAAACGGTAGATTGTTGATTAAATCTATCGTTTTTTTGCTGATATAAGTATATTTTAATTTTAAATAAAGAAAAGAGGGATGCAAAAATGGCAAATCCAGTTGTAGCAATTGTTGGCCGGCCTAATGTTGGCAAATCTACTGTTTTTAATAGAATTGCAGGAGAAAGAATTTCTATTGTCGAAGATGTTCCTGGCGTAACAAGAGATCGAATTTATGCACATAGTGAGTGGCTTGGTCAAAAATTCAATTTAATTGATACTGGGGGAATTGATATTGGTGATGAACCTTTTTTGACCCAAATTACAGAGCAAGCTGAAATTGCAATTGATGAAGCTGATGTAATTGTTTTTGTTGTGAGTGTTCGTGAAGGAATAACTGATGCAGATGAAAAAGTTGCCCGAATCCTTTATAAATCGGAGAAACCAGTTATTTTAGCAGTTAATAAAGTTGATAATCCAGAGTTACGCGGAGATATCTTTGACTTTTATTCACTTGGTTTTGGTGAACCATTAGCGATTTCTAGTACCCATGGAATAGGTATAGGAGATTTACTTGATAAAATTTGTAATTCTTTTCCAGAAAAACAGTCTGAAGAAGAAGACAAGACAATTAAATTTAGTTTAATTGGCCGTCCTAATGTCGGAAAGTCATCACTTGTAAATGCTATTTTAGGTGAAAATCGAGTGATTGTTTCAAATATCGAAGGGACAACTAGAGATGCGATTGATACACCTTTTATTTCAAATCAAGGTGATGAATTCACGGTTATTGATACGGCAGGTATCAGAAAACGCGGGAAAGTTTATGAGAATACGGAAAAATACTCAGTTTTGCGTGCGATGAGAGCAATTGATCGTTCAGACGTAGTATTAGTTGTATTAAATGCCGAAGAAGGAATTCGAGAACAAGATAAAAAAGTTGCAGGTTATGCTCACGAAGCTGGACGAGGAATTATAATTCTTGTTAATAAGTGGGACACACTAAAAAAGAATAATCGAACCATGACCGAATTTGAAGAGAAAATTCGTCAGGAATTTCAATATCTTAGTTATGCACCGATTATTTTTGTTTCAGCTGTGACAAAGCAAAGATTGGATAAGCTACCTGATTTGATTAAGCAGATTAATGATAATCATCAACGCAGAATTCCATCTGCAGTGTTAAATGATGTAATAATGGATGCAATTGCACGAAATCCTACCCCAACCGACCATGGAAAACGTCTGAGAGTCTACTATACGACTCAAGTTGCAATTAAGCCGCCTACTTTTGTTGTTTTTGTGAATGATCCTGAATTAATGCATTTTTCATATCAGAGATTCCTAGAGAATCAAATTCGTGATTCATTTGATTTTACCGGAACACCTGTTCATTTAATTGAACGCAAGCGTAAATAGTTTTAATTAACTGCTCAATATGTTAGACTTAATTTTTCATTTGCTTTTTCTGGTTATCGAAAAGGTGAAACTTCTAAAAAAAAGGTGAAAAACCTTGTTATGTTAGGCTTTATATGCTATCTTATTTAAAGAGATAATGATTTGTTAGTCATTGTTTCGTCATTATGATAAGGGCGAAATTACGCCAACAGATATTTATTATCTGTGCCTATTTCTTCGTATGAGGAGGTGAAACACATGGCAAACAAAGCACAATTAATCGAAACAGTTGCAACAAAAACAGGTTTAACAAAAAAAGATGCAACTACTGCTGTTGATGCAGTTTTTGAAACAATTCAAGCTACTTTAGCAGAAGGCGAAAAGGTTCAATTAATCGGATTTGGTAACTTCGAAGTGCGTGAACGTGCAGCTCGTAAAGGTCGCAATCCACAAACTGGTAAAGAAATTCAAATTCCTGCAAGCAAAGTACCTGCATTTAAGCCAGGTAAAGCTTTAAAAGATGCTGTTAAATAAGCATTGAGTATTAATACTTATTTGTCAGGAGCTGTATCAAAACTTAACGTTTTGTTGCAGTTCTTTTTTTGTTGAAATGCAGTAATCGATGTTGTGCTGTGTTATTATAATGCCTATTGATTGTCATGGTTTCACAGGTTTATTTTATAGTTTTGAATATTATTCTCATAAAGCACATAGATTAGAAAGGGTGAATTTATGAATCGTTCTAAAGATGTAATTGATTTGATTGAAAAGGGAAACATCGAAAAGGCTTCACAGGTTTTTGAACTAGTTTTGAAGAATTCAGATCCAGATGATATTTATAGTTTAGCAGAAAATTTATATATGCTTGGTTTTTCCGATTTTGCGGCAAAGGCATATAAGTCATTACTAGCAAAATTTCCTGATGAGGATATTTTACGTGCGCAATTAGCGGATTTGGCCGTTAGTGATGGACATGACGATGAGGCACTTGAGTATCTATCTACAATTAGGCCTGATTCTGATGCGTATGTGAATTCACTTTTAGTTGCTGCTGACTTATATCAGACGCAAGGGCTTTTAGAAGTAAGTGAGCATAAGCTACTTGAGGCACTGAAAATTGCACCAGATGAAGAAGCGGTTATTTTTGGTTTGGCTGAATTTTACTTTAATACTAAGAAGTATGGAAAAGCAATTGAATTATATTTGACGTTAGTAAAGATGGGTTTTACTCAATTAGCGGGTGTTTCAATGGTACAACGCCTTGGGCAATCATATGCAGAAGTAGGGAAATTTGAGCAAGCACTAGGCTATTTCGAGCAGCTTGATGATGAGCAAATGAGTCCCGATACACGTTTTCAGATTGCTTTTACACAACTTCAAGTTAAGAACTATGAAGATGCGATTGACAATTTTAAGAAACTAAAAAAAGATAACAAAGACTACACAACACTTTATCCATTTCTAGCAACTGCCTACGAACAAATGGGACTTTTGCAAGATGCCCTTCAGGCGCTGCAGGAAGGACTGAGAGTAGATCAATATAATATCAAATTATACGAAAAAGCTAGTTCAGTTTCTTTAAAGTTGCAACAGCCACAAGAAGCACAAATGTACTTAGAAAAAGCTCTTGAGTTAGAACCAGATAGTTTGACATTAGTAATTGAACTCAGTAATTTATTAGTTAGTCGGCAAAAATATCAGGAAACAATTGATTTCTTGAGTTCCTTTGTTCAAAATGATGAGATTGATCCACAAATCTATTGGAACTTGGGTAAGTCATACAGTGCTCTTGATAATGATGAACAAGCTCTTAAGTACTATCAAGCAGCTAGCCGTGTATATGATGACAATCCAATATTTATTAGAGAATTTGCTATTTTGAATAGACGTGTTGGTAATCTTGAAGAGGCTCGTGAAAATGTTGCTCTTTATCTTGAACTTATACCTGATGATTTGGAAATGCAGGATTTCGAAGACGAATTACTTGAAGATTTTTAGGATTAGAAGGATTAACTGATTATTGAAGGTAAAGCTATGATTATCTCATTAAGTTATTTCTTTTTTGTTGTAATGGCAGATTGGCTATTATTGTTACGCGTAATTTAAAGTTAAGCGCAAAATTTTGACTTTATGACATACGTTCATACGAAGTAAAAAGAAGCTAGGTCAAAAAAAAATACCTTTTGACCTAGCTTCTTTAAAGTCATTTTTTGATTGAAAACCAAATGATAATAGTACTAAGATGATTATTTTTTTAATTTGAAAATTCCTTTTCTAGGGATTGAATAACTAAAACCTTCACCGAAGACTTCGTTTACTGTTAAAACAGAAACAAAGGCTTTTTCATCATATTTAGCAACAATATGTTTCAAAGCCATCAATTCACTTGGGCTGACAACGCAATAAATTGCTTGCCTTGGTTCATTTGAATATGCACCTGTTGCCTGTAAGTGACTCACACCACGTTCCAAAATGTCCATAATATCTTTTGTAATTTTCTCATATTCATTACTCATTATAATGACACCACGTGCAGTATATGCACCTTCGAGAGTGAAGTTGACAATTTTTGAGAATACATAAGATGCTAGCAGGGTATACATCATTCGCCTAATATCAACGTAACTCAATGAAGCAGTTAAAACGATACAGTCGAGGACTAACAAGGTTCGCCCCATGGCAATGCCTTGTTTTTTTTCTAAAATTCGGGCAACAATATCAGCACCACCTGTTGTACCGCCGAACCGGTAAACGATTCCAGAGCCAATCCCGCCGAGCACACCTGCCAATATTCCGGCAATAAATAAATCGTGATGAATATCGATTGCAAATGGCAATCTTTGCCATAACCAAATAAAGATTGAAAGTGAGACTGTGCCATAGACAGTATAAATAAGAGCTTTTTTCCCTAGATATTTATAACCAATGACTATTAAAGGAATATTAATTGCAAGTGTTGTAAAAGCTGGATCAATATGCAGCCAGTAGCGCGTAATGAGTGAGATACCTGTCACGCCACCCTCAGCTAGATTATTACTGATATTAATCATTACAAAACCAAAAGTATACATCCCACAGCCAAAAGCAATCATAATAAAGTCAATTAGACGAACCTTTGAATCAGTTGAATACATCTTTCTTACCTCCAAGAACTTAGTGTCTTTTAAGAGCATACCACAAGTTTTATTAAAATAGCTCTTCTTTGAGTGCTTGCTAAGCAGAATTTCATCATTCTTGCAGATGCAGGCAAAGCAACAATCTGTTAGAATATATAGTAATAAACAAAAGTGAAGAGGATGATGGTTATGATTAAGGTTTTGGTAGCTGGGTTTAAAGGTCGTATGGGAAATACAACGACAAAGATGGTCTTAGAGAATACGGATTTTGAATTAGCTGGAGTATACGATCCAAGTGCATCTGAAAGTAATCTCAGTGAATTACCTGATTTTGAGAACGAAGATGTACCAGTATATACTAAAGCAGTAGACATTGATGGAAGCACAATTGATGTTTGGATTGATTTCACCTCACCTGTTTCAGTGTATGAAAATGTTAAGTTTGCCCTTTCACATAGTATCTCACCAGTCATTGGAACAACCGGATTAACAAATGATCAGGTTGATGAATTAAAAAAAATTGCGAAGAAAAACAAGGTTGGAGGGTTAATTGCACCTAATTTTGGGATTTCCGCAGTACTCTTGATGCAATTTGCGCAACAAGCTGCTAAATATTTACCAGATGTAGAAATTATTGAGATGCATCATGATAAAAAATTGGATGCACCAAGTGGAACAGCACTAAATACTGCAAAATTAATTTCTGAAGTTCGTAAACAAAAAATTCAAGGAAATCCAGAAGAAAAAGAAAGTTTGATCGGCGCACGAGGTGCCGATTATGAAGGAATGCGGATTCATAGTGTTCGTTTACCAGGTTACGTTGCTCATGAACAAGTTTTATTTGGTGGACAAGGTGAAGCTTTAACAATCAGACAAGATTCATTTGATCGAATTTCATTTATGTCTGGCGTTGAAGTGGCTGTCAAGAAGATTAGAGATTACGATGAGTTATTGATAGGACTTGAGAATCTCCTATGAAATTAATTAAGTTACCTCTTGAATTCCAAAAAGCCAGAATTATTCTTGAAAAGATTCGCAATGCAGGCTTTGAAGCTTATTTTGTTGGGGGCAGTGTTCGTGACACTTTGCTAGGGTTACCCTTGCATGATGTTGATATTGCCACAAGTGCTTATCCAGCAGAAGTTAAGCAAATATTTAAAAAAACAGTTGATACCGGAATAGAACATGGAACTGTTACGGTCCTTGATCATGGTGACGGGTATGAAGTAACTACTTTCAGAACAGAATCAACTTATCAGGATTACAGAAGACCTGATAGTGTTGAATTTGTTCGTTCACTTGAAGATGATCTCAAACGTAGAGACTTAACTATCAATGCCTTGGCTCTGAGCCTTGATGGTGAGGTTATTGATTTATTTGGTGGACTTGAGGATCTGAAAAAAGGATTGATAAAAGCTGTTGGAAATCCTAATGAGAGATACCATGAAGATGCTTTGCGAATGATGCGAACTGTTCGTTTCGCAAGTCAACTGGATTTCGAAATTGAAGCAACTACTTTGAAGGCAGTTGCTGAAAATGCATATCTACTTGAAAAAATTGCCGTCGAGAGAATTAATGTTGAGTGGACAAAACTACTTTTGGGAAAGAACCCTAAAAAGGGTATTACCGGATTTATTGAGACTCAACTTTTTGCATATTGTCCAATGTTTAAGACGATGGACCAAGTTTTTAAAAAGATACCTTCTCTTGAACAATTGCATTTCAATAACGAGGTTACTGCTTGGACACTTGTCTGTTATTTATCACTGGATAACCATAAGCAGGTAAGTAAATTATTGAAAGCATGGAAGTGTTCCAATGAGTTGATAGCAAACGTTCAAAATTGTTTTTCAGCACTTGCATTGCTTAAGATTGGTCAAATTGATGCATGGAATTTATATACAATTGGTTTACCATCCTTTGAAATGGCCAATTATGTTGCAGATATGTTAGGTTTTCCTAGAGATATGACAACTATTCAGGACAGTTACAAAGCGTTACCAATTAAAAATAAAAAAGAGTTGGCTATTAATGGTGGTAATTTAATTAAAGATCTTCAGTTTACCCCAGGTCCGCTATTAGGAAAAACTTTAAATACAATTGAAAAAAAAGTTGTGTCTGGTGAGCTAAGGAATGAATTGAGCTTATTAGAAATAGCGGCGAGAAAAATTCAGAATGATTGATAGTGAAAGAGTGAAAAAATGCAGACATTACGTATTGAAAACTTGAGTAAAACTTATGGCGAGAAAACACTATTTGAAAACCTTAATTTTCTAATCAATGAACATGACAGAATTGGTTTGATTGGGACTAATGGTTCTGGCAAAACATCTCTTTTGAATGTTTTGACCGGAGAAGATGGGGCAGACAGTGGAGAATTGATTGCACCTAATAATTATCGAATTAGTTATTTGAAACAAGTACCAGAACTTGATGAAAACGCAACAGTTATGGATGCTATCTTTGAAGGAGCCGCCCCAATTTTTAAAACCATTCGCGAATATGAAAATGCAGTTACTTCTTATGGTCAAAATCCGAATGATTCTCAAACGCAACGACGGTATGATAATGCTGAAGCAGCGATGAATCGTGAAGATGCATGGAGTGCAGAGAGTGATGTAAAGACAATTCTCAACCAACTTCATTTGAATCAATTGGATGTTGCAATTAAGACTCTTTCCGGTGGACAAAAAAAACGTGTTGGATTGGCCCAAGTTCTAATACAAGCTCCTGACTTGCTTATACTAGATGAACCAACTAACCATCTTGATTTTGATTCAATTAATTGGTTACAAGATTACCTGGTGGGATATAAAGGGGCATTACTTGTAGTTACTCATGATCGGTATTTTTTAGATCAAATTGCTACACAGATTTTAGAATTATCTTTTGGGAGTCTTTATCCATATCAGGGTAATTACCAAGACTATGTTGCACAAAAGGCCCAGCGTGTTCAAAAGGAAGCAGATTTCGAACATAAACAACAGCAATTGTATAAAAAAGAACTAGCATGGATGAGAACGGGTGCAAAAGCTCGAACAACTAAACAGCAAGCCCGAATTAATAGTTTTAATGAACTTGAAGAAAATCTGAAAGTAACTCAAGACGAGGGTGCTGTTGATATCTCTTTAGGTCAGCAACGACTTGGTAAGAAGGTTATTGAGTTGAAGAATGCAACATTATCGCTTGCTGATCACATGATTATCAATGACTTTAGTTTGTTGGTACAGGCAGGAGATCGAATTGGAATTACAGGAGCCAATGGTGCAGGGAAGTCGAGTTTTTTAAATACTTTGGCAGGAGATTTACCGCTTGATGAAGGTGTTCTAGAAGTTGGAGAGACAGTTAAGATTGCATATTATCGGCAACAGACTGAGACAATTCCAGAAGATAAACGCTTGATTAGTTATTTAAATGAGGTTGCTCAGAGTGTAACCGATAAACATGGATTACAGTTGAGTACGACCCAATTGTTAGAACAGTTCTTATTTCCTAGATTTATGCATGGAACATTGATTAGAAAACTTTCAGGTGGTGAAAAACGTAGACTGTACTTATTGAAACTTTTGATGAGCGAGCCAAATGTTTTGATATTAGATGAACCGACTAATGATTTAGACATTGCTACTTTGACAGTTTTGGAAGACTATATAAGTAACTTTAATGGGACAGTGATCACTGTCTCGCATGATCGTTATTTTCTTGATAAAGTTGCTGAAAATCTATTAATTTTCAAGGGTAATGGTGTAATTGAACGTTTTACGGGTGAATTTACAGATTATTTAAGTCAACATAGTGATTTTGAAAAACAGCAAAATACCAATCGTAAGGCAAAAGCTCAAGCTGATGAGATAGAAGAAAATACCACAAAAAAAGAGAAACAAAAATTAACATATGCTGAAAAAATTGAATTTGGAAAAATTGAAAGTCTAATTGATAATTTAGAAACTGAAAAAGAAGAATTATTAGAAACAATGAACAATACAGATGGAACTAATTATGGTGAGTTGGCTGACTTACAGAGAAAAATTGATGAGCATGATCAGTTGATTGATGAAAAAATGACGCGTTGGGAATACCTAAGTCAATTTGAATAACGGAGGGATTATTTATGGCAATTCTTGAAGCTCCATATTTACAACTTATAAATGATATCCTAGAAAAAGGACATCAAAAAATGGATCGGACCGGTACAGGAACAAAAAGTCTTTTTGGGTATCAAATGCGTTTTGATTTAAGTCAGGGTTTCCCTCTCCTGACAACCAAGAAAATTGCATTTGGCCTTATAAAGAGTGAATTATTATGGTTTCTTCGTGGAGATACTAATATTCGATTCTTATTACAGCATAAGAACCATATTTGGGATGAATGGGCATTTAAGAAGTGGATTGAAAGTGATGAATATACTGGACCAGACATGACTGATTTTGGGAGAAAATCTCTTATTGATACAGAGTTCGCATCCAAGTATGAGGAACAAAAAAAACTTTTTTGTGATCGAATTTTAGTTGATGACGAATTTTCTATAAAATATGGTAATTTGGGAGATGTTTATGGAGCTCAGTGGCGTCATTGGAAAACCAGAGATGGAAAAATTATTGATCAGATTCAAGATGTGATTGATGGTATTAGAAATACACCGGATTCACGCAGATTGATTGTGTCTGCATGGAACCCAGAAGATGTACCAACGAGCGCGCTTCCACCATGTCATACTTTGTTTCAATTTTATGTTGTTGATGGAAAACTAAGTTGTCAGCTCTATCAACGTAGCGCAGATGTTTTTTTAGGAGTTCCTTTTAATATCGCAAGTTATGCATTGTTAACACATTTGATTGCACGCGAGACTGGGCTTGAAGTTGGAGAATTTGTGCATACTTTGGGGGATGCACATATTTACAATAATCATATTGAGCAAATAAAAGAGCAGTTAGCACGAACGCCTAAGGACTCACCAACACTCTGGCTGAATCCTGACAAAAATAGTGTCTTTGATTTTGAAATGTCGGATATCAAAGTAAAAGATTACGATCCCGCACCTGCAATTAAAGCACCAGTTGCAGTGTAGCTATTGATGAGGAGAATAAAATGTTAGCATATATTTGGGCAGAAGATGAGCAACATCACATTGGAATAGATGGTCACTTACCGTGGACACTACCTGCTGATTTAGCATATTTTAAGTCTGTAACAAAAAACCATCCAATTATTATGGGACGTAAAACATTCGATAGTTTCCCAGGTTTTTTACCAAAAAGACACCATTATGTTTTAACTAGATCAACCGATTTCAGTGATGAATATAAAGATGACAGTCGAATAACGGTTGTAAATAATGTTGAAGCTTTAGTGAAAATTATTGCACAAGAGGATGAAGATATTTTCATAATTGGAGGAGCATCCTTATTTGCAGAATTTGCAAACAAGGTAGATCTTTTGTATGTGACCCGCATTAAGGGCGAATTTTCTGGTGATACAATTATGCCTGAGCTTCCCATGGACACATTCAAACTAATTAAAAAAGTAGATGGAATTGTTGATGAGAAAAATAAGTTTCCACATGTTTTTGAAGTTTATCAAAAGAAATCATAGGAAAAAGAATTTCACAGTGAGGATTTAAAGCTTTGAAACTAATGTAAATTTATACATTCTTTACTTATAAGACGCATTTATATGTGATCAGCGAAGGGATTAGGGCAAAAGTTAACTTTTGACTTGATCCCTTTATACATTTAATTATTGAAAGCTCTTTTTTGTTAAACTAAAAGTGGCAAATTCTAACAAAAAAATAGTAAAAGTATATTAAGTAATAAATAATCTTATGAAAATTTGAAAGAGTTTTGGTACAATTAATTCGTTTGAGTTTCGCTAATTGATTAGAAAGGATGGTTTTTTGAATAAATTAATAAAAAGTCTTATTCCTGTTATTGTGTGTTGTATCCTAGGGCTTATTTTTTATTTATTACTCTCCATTGCTTTTGGCGCAAATGATACAAAAGTTAATAAATCAGGGGATTCTGATGCGAAGCAAGCTATAAGTCAGCGAGTTAAGCAGAAGAAAAATATAAAATTAGTTGCATTAGGAGACTCGTTAACACAAGGAGTAGGTGACCCTACTAGTAAAGGTGGCTATGTTCATCTAATAAAAGAAAAACTAAAAAAGAATAAGAATGTAAGTGTTTCAACTGAGAATTTCGGTAAAGCCGGTGACCGTAGTGATCAGATATTGGCGCGTTTAAAAGAGAGCAAAAACATGCAACAACAATTGAAGAGAGCTGATGTGATTGTATTAACTGTTGGTGGGAATGATTTAATGCAAACATTACAGAAAAACTTTACGTCATTATCTTCTAAGGAATTCATTAAGGTTATGGCAAGTGCCGAAAAAGTTTATACTAATAAATTGAATATGTTATTGAAATCAGTTAGAAATTATAATTCGAAAGCACCAGTATTTATTTACAGTGTCTATAATCCTTTTTACGTATATTTCCCAAGACTGACACAGTTGCAAAAATATACTGATGAGTGGAACACAAAAATTTTACAGGTAATTGCAAAGAAAAATATGATGTATATGGTTCAAATTAACAAACAGCTGTCAGAGGGGCAATATTTAGGTAAAACGACACAGTTGAAAACTACGACTGTAACAAATTTGGATACACTAAACGAGAATGAACTTACGCAGGTTGTATCTAATAAAAAAGAAAAAAATAATTATTTATCAGCTGATGACCATTTTCATCCGAATTTAAAAGGGTATAATTATATGACAGAACAACTATATGCTTCAATGATGAAACACAAGAGAGTATGGCTGAATGAGGTGAGTAATTAGTGAGTAGGTTGGAAAGGCCCAAAAAAATAAAAAATAAAGTTAAGATAAATTACTGGAAATGGGCATTCGTTGTTTTGGCTGCTATTATTTTGGGGACATCACTGTTTGTTTACAAGCAGGTAACTACACAATCTGTACAGCAAAAAGAGGTTGTTAAAAAAACAGCGAAGACAGGAAAATATACAACAATTAATGTACAGATGAATAGAAAACAACTAAATGGAACAATTAATTATTATTTGAAAAAACAACAACAAAATAATATTAAATACCGTTTTTTTGTTAGCAAATCGGCTGCCATTATGATGGGAACAACTCAAATATTGGGCCAAAGTGTTTCATTTTCACTATATACAACTCCTAAAGTTACTGAAGATGGCAATATTGTATTGCTTGCGAAGGGTGTTGGGATAGGCTCTTTAAATGCTCCACCTTCATTTATACTTAACTATGTGAAAAAAAATTATAAGCTTAATAAAGGAATTACAATTGATACTAAAAATGATAGAATTGGTCTTAATCTTAATAAGTTTGCAACGGCCAAAGGAATTAGTATCAAAGCTAAGAAACTAGATTTAAAGAACAATAGTTTTCGTTTCACCCTCTCAATACCTTTAAAATAAGGAGGCCTTTTATGCATCGTTTGAGCTTTTATCAATATTTGATGACTGAAAGAGATCCAGATAGTCATAAAGAAGTTGCACAATTTGCTAATAATGCCTTTTATGATCAATCTTTTCCGAAGCAGTCACAGATTTATGATGAATTATCACAGTATCTTGAATTAAATGGCAGTTATCTACCGTCAATGACTATTTTTGATGAGGCATGGGAATCGTATCTTGATAAGATGAATTAAATATATGTAAAGTTGAGGTAATAGAAGTGGAAAAGAAAGAGAATTCAACAAAGCAGCAAAAACAAAAGAAGAATAGGCGTAAATATAGTCTGCTAACCTTGATTATAACTAGTTTAGTCACCCTGTTAATTGGTGGTGGAACTGTTTTTTATTACATGAATCAAAAGCTAGTGGCGGCAACTGAAACTAGTCAGGCAATGAGTAAGATTGAAACAGTTTTTTCGTCACTTTATAGTGGCTACTATAAAACTGTTAGCAAGCAAAAACTAGAGAATGGAGCACTATCTGGAATGGTAAATGCCCTCGGTGATCCATTTACAGATTATATGTCAAAAGATGAAACTGAATCACTGAACAATACTATTTCAAGTAGTTTTACTGGGATTGGTGCCGAGGTTCAAAAGAAGGGTGACTATGTTCAAATAATTGCTCCAATTAAAGGAACACCTGCTAAAAAAGCTGGTTTGCAAGCAGATGATATTATTTTGAAGATTGATGGCAAGTCAATTAAGGGATATTCATTAAGTAAAGCAATTTCATTAATTAGAGGTAAAAAAGGAACAAGCGTTACATTAACAATTAAGCGTGGAGATTCAACCTTTACAAAGAAATTAACAAGGGCAACGATTCCGGTCGAAACAGTAACAGGCCACTTGCTTAAGAACAATAAGGCGATTGGATACATGCAGGTTTCAACTTTCTCTGAAAAGACTGCGTCTGAATTTAAGGCAGAGATTAAGAGTTTGCGCAAGCAAGGAGCTAAGTCCTTTATGATTGATATGCGGGATAATCCTGGTGGATTGATGGACCAAGCTCTCGCTATGTCTTCAATGTTTGTGAAAAATGGTAAGACAATCTTACAGGTTCAACAACGTGGTCAGGCAGCCCAAGTCTATAAGGCTGGTAAAAAATATGATAAAGGGTTCAAAGTTACTGAAAAAGCGGTTGTATTAATCAATAGTGGGAGTGCTAGTGCCGCAGAAATCTTCTCTGCAGCATTAAACCAATCGGCTAATATTAAATTAATCGGTACTAAGTCATATGGTAAAGGGACAGTACAAACAACGTTGCCGTTTACTGACAAAACTGAACTTAAGATGACAATTGCTAAGTGGTTGACGCCAAATGGCTCTTGGATTAATCATAAGGGAATACAACCTACTATTAAGGCCGATTATCCAAGTTATGCTTACCAAACAGCAATTAATACAAAGAAAACATACACTCAAGGTGAAGTTTCTGGTCAGATCAAGAAAGCTCAAGTCATCTTGAATGCTTTGAATTATAGCGTAGGCTCGGCAAATGGTTATTATGGTGATTCAACAGTGACTGCTGTGAAGAAATTCCAGACTGATAATAAGCTGACTGTCGATGGTAAATTGAATAAAGAAACAGTTAATAAACTTGAAGAATTAGCTGCAAAAAAAGTAGCTGACAGTGATAATGCACTTAAGGCAGCAACTTCCGAACTTAGTGGTAACTAATTGTAATTGATTTCAAGAATAACATTAGTATATGTTGAATGAACATTTTGTGTCTTTTAGATACAAGAAAAGTGACCTCTCTTCTTTTAGAGTAGGTCATTTTTTAGTATGAATAAATTAATAATGATGTTTAATAGTATTTTTTATTTATTGCTCAGGAACTTTTAATTTTGATTATATTTTCTTATTTGCCTTTAAAGAATACTCGCACAATTTCAATTTTTTTGTTAAAGTTAAGAAGAGAAGAGTCCTGATAGGAATAATTTTAATAGAGTTCAAGTAAAAAATAGTTGAGTTGTTGGAGGGAAAATTTTGCAACGCTTTATAAAAAGATTTCATTGGAGCTATTGGATTTTACTTGTATCAATTGCAGTTCTTATTGCACTTTTTATCAGATCTTTCTTGATTACTCCGCTTCAGATTGACGGCAATTCAATGGAGCCAACGATTAAGTCAAAAGAAGAAGCACTTGTAATGAATTTTGGAAAAATACGTCGATTTGACGTAGTTATTATCAAAATGCCCAATGGAGAGACATATATCAAAAGGGTTATCGGAATGCCAGGAGAACATTTATCATACAAAAATGATATTCTTCGCATAAATGGTAAGCAAGTCAAAGAAAACTTTCTAAAGAAAATTCTTGCGACTAGACATCAGCCATACACATCAGATTTTACATTAGAGGAATTAACTGGAAAATCTAAAATACCACAAAATGAATATTTTGTACTTGGAGATAATCGACGAATAAGTAAGGACTCTCGTACCTTTGGTTCAGTTAAGGATAGTTGGATTAAAGGACGAGCAATCATTGTTTATTGGCCGTTAAATAAGATTAAATGGATTGGATATAACTAGATTTAATAGTTTATCTTGAAAGGATTAAAATTATGGCAGTTATTCAATGGTTTCCAGGACACATGGCCAAAGCCTTGCGTCAAGTCAAAGAAAATATAAAACAAGTTGATATTGTACTTGAACTTGTTGATGCACGATTACCAGAGTCGTCGCGTAATCCACAATTGGCTGAGATTCTTCAAAACAAGCCAAGTATTTTAGTGTTAACAAAAAAGGATTTAGCAGATCCCCAAGCTACAGCAAAGTGGGTTAATTATTACGAAGCATTGGAACAACCAGCGATTGCAGTTAATAGTACAGCGGGGAGTTTAAAAATTATTGAAGAAAAAATTAAACAAGTTCTTGCTAACAAGCTAGCATTACAGGCACAGAAAGGAATCATGCATAAACGCATTAAGGTAATGTGTATCGGTATTCCAAATGTTGGAAAGTCCACTTTACTTAATCATTTAGTTAAAAAAAATGTGGCACAAGTTGGTAATCGACCAGGTGTTACGAAATCACAGCAGTGGCTTAAAGCCGGGAAAGATATGCTTTTATTAGACACACCCGGAATTTTATGGCCAAAATTTGAAGACCCAATGATTGGGAAAAAGTTAGCGTTGACTGGTGCAATTAAAGAAACATTGTACGCTAAGGACGATATTGCGTTGTATTTACTCGAACATTTTTGTCAATATGCTGCCAAGAGCCTGAAAGAACGTTATAAGTTGACAGATAATGAATTATCTCTCTCGCAGGTAGATCTATTACTTTTAATTACCCAAAAAAGTGGATTTAGAGATGATTATGATAAGGCAAGTGAAAGAATGATACTCGAATGCCGTAAAGGTAAGTTGGGGAGATATACGCTTGACATAGTACCAGAAAGTGTTCAAAGTCATAATGGATAAGCGCAAGTCAATTAGTGAAATAAAAACATTAATAGCTAACTCTCCTAGTCAAGAATTGTTGCAAGAATTAGTCAATGATACTCGCAAGGGTGTCCAAAATTTATTAATTCAATATCAAAAACGCGAAGATAAAAAACAAGTTGAACTCAAGAAATTCAAGCAACGTTTTAATTATGAACAAGCTTTTTGGCAAGAAGGAAAGCAGTTGGTTTGTGGAGTTGACGAGGTGGGCCGCGGACCGTTAGCTGGCCCTGTGGTGGCTGCAGCAGTTATTTTACCACATGACTTTGGTCTTATCGAAGTTAATGATTCAAAGCAATTGACAGGTAAGACTAGAGAGAGACTTTATAGTCAGATTATTAACCAGTCACTTAGCTTTTCTATTGGCATTTCTGATAATTATGAGATAGATACTGTCAATATTTATCAAGCTGCACGAATTGCAATGTTAAGAGCAGTTATGGGTCTCTCGTTAAAACCGCAGCAATTAATCATTGATGCAATGGAAATTGATTCACCGATTGAACAATTAAAGTTGATAAAGGCTGATTCAAAAAGTGTGAGTGTCGCTGCAGCAAGTATTGTTGCCAAAGTTTGGCGAGACCACTTGATGAATTTTTATGATCGCTTGTATCCACAATATGATTTTAAATCAAATGATGGGTATGGAACAAGGAAACATCTTGATGCTTTGAATATATATGGGGTAACACCACTTCATCGTAGAAGCTTTGAACCAATTAAGTCTAACTTTTAGCTAATTGCGTATTTTTATAGAAAATACTTTAAAGGGTGATTCTATGAAGATAAGAGAATTTATAATAAAATTACATTTGAGTAATCTTATTAGTGTATCTAAAGTTAGAACAATTTGTGATTGGATTGGGAAACATCAAGCTATTCCGGATGTTAAAAAATTAGAAGAGTTGGCTGGACTTAAAACATTTGAATGCATTTCTTTCTGGAAAAAATTTAATTCAATTGAATTAGAACTTGCAGTTGATCGTAATTTGTATCATAGTAAAGCTATTACGATACTTGATTCCATGTATCCACAATGTTTGCTGGAAAGCTATAATCCACCGAATGTACTTTTTTATCGCGGAGACATAAGTTTGATTGCAGATAGACAAAAATTGTTAGGGGTAGTTGGTGCTCGCCAAAATAGTGCTTATTCCTCAGCTGTCCTTAGACAACTATTGCCCGACACTATTGCGGCCGGTATTATAACTGTGAGTGGTTTAGCACAAGGTGTGGATAGTTTAGTACATTCACAGACATTTGCGGACTATGGTAAAACAATTGCTGTTATCGGAACTGGCTTGGACATTTTTTATCCTAGCCAAAATCGTGCACTTCAACAAAAAATTGTACATGAAGGTTTGGTTCTTAGTGAATACGGCCTTGGTGTTGGACCGAGGAAATTTCATTTTCCTGCAAGAAACAGAATTATTGCAGGGCTGGTCCAAACATTGTTAGTTATTGAAGCTCGTCACCATAGTGGTAGTTTGATTACTGCAAACTTAGCGCTACAAGAGAATCGTAATGTTCTTGCTGTTCCAGGTCCGATTAATTCGCCCTTATCTATTGGGACAAATGAATTGATAAAAGCAGGTGCTAAACCTACTTTAATTGCACAAGACATTATTGAAGAATTTCGAAATGCTTGACAAAGGCTACGGTTAGGGCCTAAAATTATTAGCGATTTTTATACGTTAAAAAAAAGATATTTAAAAAGGAGTCTGGTCGATGCCTAAGACCCAGAAAAAAACAACAACAAAACGAAAAATAAAGAAAAATCTTGTGATTGTCGAGTCTCCGTCGAAGGCCAAGACAATTGAAAAATATTTAGGATCTCGTTATAAGGTTATGGCCAGCCTAGGTCATATTAGAGACTTACCGAAAAGTACGATGGGTGTTGATGTGGAGCATAATTATGAACCTCATTATATTTCAATACGTGGTAAGGGCGATGTTATTAAAGAATTACGTAGAGAAGCTAAAAAAGCCGCACATGTCTATCTCGCAGCCGATCCGGATAGAGAAGGAGAAGCAATTGCATGGCATCTCTCTTATCTATTGGGTTTGAATCCAGAAGATAAGAATCGGGTTGTTTTTAACGAGATTACAAAAGATGCTGTTAAGAATTCATTTAAGAGTCCACGTACAATTGACATGAATCTGGTTGATGCTCAGCAAGCAAGGCGTGTACTAGATCGCTTAGTAGGTTATTCAATCAGCCCAATACTTTGGGCAAAAATAAAAAAAGGATTGAGTGCAGGACGTGTACAGTCAATTGCTTTGAATCTGATTATTAAGCGTGAACAAGAAATTCGTGAATTTATTCCCGAGGAGTATTGGACAATTGATGCTCAATTTCAAGCTAACAGAACCAAATTTAATGCTGATTACTATGGAGTAAACGGGAAGAAGCAAGAATTGCATAATAATGATGAAGTTCAAGAAATTATGCAAAAAATTGATAAGAATAAACCATTTAGTGTAACAAGGGTTACTCCAAAAGAACGTAAAAGATTTCCTTCACTTCCTTTTACAACAAGTACAATGCAACAAACAGCCAATAATGCACTTAATTTTAGAACCCAAAAAACGATGATGGTTGCACAACAGTTATACGAAGGTATTAATATTGGAAAAGGTGGTTCAGTGGGATTAATCACCTATATGCGTACAGACTCAACTAGAATTTCCAATATTGCTAAGCATGAGGCATCAACTTTCATCCATGAGACTTATGGTGAAGAATATGCGGCAGTTAAACCGCGTAAAGGGAAGTTAGCTGAGGGAGCACAGGATGCACATGAAGCTATCCGACCTTCATCGGTTTTACGAACTCCAGAGTCACTCACAGCATATTTGAATAAAGATCAGATGAAACTATATTCATTAATTTGGTCACGTTTTGTGGCAAGTCAGATGACTCCAGCAGTTGTTGATACAATGAGTGTTGATCTTGAGCAAAATACAGTGATGTATCGAGCAAAGGGTTCAAAGATGAAGTTCCCTGGATTTACAAAAGTTTACGCTGAAAGCAAACGCAAGGATAATATTTTACCTGATTTAGAAGTTGGACAAGAAGTCAAGTTGGTAACTAATCAACCTAATCAGCATTTTACTTTACCACCTGCAAGATATACTGAAGCTACATTGATTAAAACACTTGAAGAAAATGGTGTCGGCCGTCCTTCGACCTATGCACCAACACTTAATACAATCCAAAAACGATATTATGTAAAACTTGTTGCACGCAAATTTGAGCCTACAGAGCTAGGTGAGATCGTAAATAATATGATTGTTAAGTGTTTCCCAGACATCTTAAATGTCGATTTCACAGCTCATTTGGAGGACCAACTAGATGAGATTGAAGAGGGAAAACAAGAGTGGATTAAAGTCATTGATAGTTTCTACCAACCTTTCGCAAAAGAAGTTGATGCTGCTGAAGAAAAAATGGCTAAAGTTAAAATTAAAGATGAACCAGCGGGAATAAATTGTGATATTTGTGGGGCACCTTTAGTAATCAAACTCGGACGTTACGGTAAGTTTTATGCATGCAGTCGTTTTCCAGATTGTCGCAATACAAAACCCATCACAAAAGAAATCGGGGTGGTTTGTCCAGAGTGTCATAAGGGACAGATTATTGAACGAAAATCCAAGAAGAATCGTATTTTTTATGGATGTGATCGTTATCCTGATTGTGAATTTGTTTCTTGGGATAAGCCAGTTGGTCGTGATTGTCCTAAATGCCAACATTACCTGATTGAAAAGAAAACTAAAAAGGGAATGCAGGTTAAATGCAGCAATTGCGATTATACGGAAGAAATTCAAAAATAAAAAAGTACTAATAATTTATAATTTTTGAATAATTCGTAGGGCGCATCTCCGTCTTTTATGCTAAAGTTATAGCATGAGGTGGAGGTTTTTTTATGGAACAGAAATGGATAAAAGAATTTAAACAGTATTTGGCAATTGAGAGAAGATATTCAGAAGATACAGTCAAAGCGTATACAGATGATTTAAGACTTTTTAGTGATTTTCTCTTTGAGAATGGAGGATCCTCATCCTTTACACAAGTTAATCGTTTTGATGTACATGTTTTTATGAGTTTCTTATATGATAAACACTATCAATCATCATCAATTGCGAGAATTATTTCGAGTTTACGTTCTTTTTATCGATTTATGGAAAAAAATACGTATATTGAAAGTAATCCTTTTGCCTATGTTCAATTGAAGAGGCATCCGCGTTCTTTACCACGTTTTTTCTATGAAAAGGAAATGACTGCTCTTTTTGAAGCAACTGACGGGGATGAACCTATTTTAATTAGAGACAAGGCATTGTTAGAAACTCTTTACGCGACAGGAATGCGTGTCAGTGAGTGCACAGGTTTAACTTTACAAGCGATAGACATGGAAATGCGTGCTATGTTGTTACATGGTAAGGGAAACAAAGATCGTTATGTTCCTTTTGGCAGATATTGTCAAAAAGCCCTAGAAAACTACTATGTTAAAGTTAGAACACCTTTGATGACAAAATATAAAAAAGAACATAATTTTGTGTTTGTAAATCATTATGGGGACCCAGTGACAGCTGCTGGAATTACGTATATCTTAAAAAAAATCGTTAGTCGGAGTAGTTTGACGACACAGATCCATCCACATGAACTGCGACACACTTTTGCAACACATATGATGAATAACGGAGCTGATTTGCGAGCAGTTCAAGAACTTTTGGGACATAGTAGTTTATCTACTACACAAATATACACACATGTTACAAAGGAACACTTACAAAGAGACTATCGTAAGTTTTTTCCGCGAGCTTGATTTAAAATTTAGGAGGAATATAACATGGCTGGAGTTTCATTTCATGCAACAACAATCTGTGCAGTTCGTCATGATGGTCATACTGCAATGGCTGGTGATGGACAGGTCACAATGGGTGAAAAAGTTATCATGAAAGGTACTGCGCGAAAAGTTAGAAGAATCTACAACAATCAGGTTGTTGTTGGATTTGCTGGAAGTGTCGCAGATGCTTTTAATTTGGAAGAACGGTTTGAGAAAAAGTTAAATGAATATAGTGGCAATTTACAGCGTGCTGCTGTTGAACTAGCACAAGAATGGCGTAGTGATCAGGCATTGCAAAAATTAGAAGCTCTCTTAATTGTTATGAATAAAAATGAATTATTAATGGTATCTGGCAGTGGTGAAGTAATCGCACCAGATGATGATATTTTAGCAATTGGTTCTGGTGGTAACTTTGCACTGGCAGCCGCTAAGGCAATGAAAGACCATGCTTCAACAATGACTGCAGGAGACATTGCTAGAGCAGCAATTAATATAGCAGGTGATATTGATATTTTCACCAACCATAACGTAATAGTAGAAGAATTCTAATAAGAGAAAGGATCATCTAAATGAACCCTATTGACAAAACACCAAAACAAATTGTTAAAGAACTCAATGCTTATATAATTGGGCAAGATAAAGCTAAAAGAGCAATTGCAATTGCTTTACGTAACCGCTATCGTAGAATGCAACTTGCAGAAGATATGCAAGAAGAAATTACACCTAAAAATGTCTTGATGATTGGGCCGACTGGTGTTGGTAAAACTGAAATCGCAAGGAGATTAGCGAAAATCGTCCAAGCTCCTTTTATGAAGGTTGAAGCAACTAAGTTTACTGAAGTCGGTTATGTTGGTCGGGATGTTGAGTCAATGGTCCGTGATTTAGTCGAAGTTGCATATAAGATGGAAGTCGAGTTTCAATTTGAACAAGTACGCTCAAAGGCTGGAAGAAATGCTAATAAACGTTTAGTAAAATTACTTGTTCCAGCTATTAAGAAGAACAAAAAAGAAGGCGTGGAGGAAATAAATATTGGACAAATGTTCCAAGAAATTCAAAGGGGTCAAACTCCTAGCCTTGAAACTGTTCAAAAAGAAGTAGTTACAGAGGAAATTAAGAAGGAACGTCTATCTGTAAAAGAAAAATTAAATAAAGGGTTACTTGAAAATCAGGAAGTTACTTTGGAAGTTAATGATTCTTCACAGAATGCAAAGGGACCATCAGCAATATTTAACAAGCTGGGAATTGACTTAGGAGATACATTAAACTCATTAACTCCAACGAAAAGGGTTAAACGTACGATGACTGTGTCGCAAGCGCGTGAACATCTTATTCAAGAGGAAGCAGAAAAACTTACAAATAAGGCAGATATCGCGAGTTCAGCGATTAAACGTGCGGAAAACACTGGGATTATTTTCATTGATGAGATTGATAAAATTACATCTAAGTCACAGAGAAATAACGGTGAAATTTCACGTGAAGGTGTTCAAAGAGATATCTTACCAATCGTCGAAGGTTCACAAATTGAAACTAAGTATGGTTTAGTTAACACAGATCATATTCTATTTATTGCATCAGGTGCTTTTCATGAGAGTAAGCCTAGTGATTTAATTGCCGAATTACAGGGCCGTTTCCCTATCAGAGTAGAACTAGATGAACTTAAGGCAGAAGACTTTGTTAAAATATTAACAGAGCCAAACAATGCTTTAGTTAAGCAGTATATCGCTTTGATTGGAACGGACAATGTGAAAGTTACATTTACAATTGAGGCAATTCGAAAAATCTCAGAGATAGCCTATCATGTTAATCATGAGAATGAAAATATTGGAGCTCGTAGACTGCATACGATTCTGGAGAAACTATTAGAAGATCTATTGTTCGAGGGGCCAGATATGCAAATGGGCGATATTACAATTACTGAAGCCTATGTTCAAGATAAGATTGGTAATATTGCGGCTGATAAAGATTTAAGTCAATATATTTTATAAATCGGAATAAACGAAAGGAAAAAAAGATGACGGTTAGCTTAGAAAATGAATTCTTAAGGGTTTTTTTTAGTGAACATGGTGGTGAACTGGTAAGTTTATTTAACAAGAAAAATAAACTTGAGTATCTTTGGCAAGCTGATTCTAAATATTGGGGGCGGCATGCTCCAGTTTTATTTCCGATTGTTGGCCGGTTAAAAGATGATGAATATCTGTATGAACAACATAAATATCTAATGAAACAACATGGATTTGCGCGTGATATGGATTTTGAAATTGAAGCTAGAACTGATAAACAGTTAATTTTTCGTTTGAAATCGAATAAAATAACTTTAGAAAAATACCCATTTGAATTCGTGTTACGTATCAAGTATGAATTGGATTTGGATACTTTGAATGTTGAGTACTTAGTTGATAATCCCAGTACAAGTCAACTATTATTTTCTGTTGGTGGACATCCAGCCTTCAATGTCCCTTTGTCTACTACAGAAGAGTTTTCTGATTATCAAGTTGTAGTTTCGCCTGATAAGACGTATCAACAAATTCATCTACAAGGTAATTACAGTGATTCTAGGCATCCACAACCATTTACTGCTAATTCAATTGATGTAAATCGAGAAACCTTTAAAGATGATGCGGTCATTTTAAAACTGAATGAAGAAGGTACAGTATTAACATTAACGACCCAGCAAGAAAAGAATGGCATTCGATTTAGTACAGGTAATGCACAGTATGTTGGAGTTTGGTCGAAGTATCCAGATGACGCACCATTCGTTTGCATAGAACCTTGGTGGGGATTAGCTGATGACATCAATACAAGTGGTAAATTAACTGAAAAGGTTGGCGTACATGTATTAGAGGCTAATAAAAGCTTTAGTGGTTTTTATAAGATTCAGGTTTTCTAAAAAACTTTAGCTTGCCGTTTTGGTCTTGAGTAATTTAAATTTTACGTATAATTAATAAAAGGGGGCTGTGCCATAAGTCCTTCAAAATAGAAGAGATTAGTGAAAATCGTTCCTTGATTTTCACTAATCTCTTCTTTGGGTTTATAAAACAGTTAAAATTGGTGTTCTTCGCTACCAATTTTCTAATATTCATTGCCATCAAGGCAATTCCAGCTTCTCTTTTTACCTTCTCAAGACCTCTAACAGAAAATCTTTTAAAACCCAAACAAGCCTTCAATCCACCAAAAACTGATTCGACATCTATTTTACGTCGTCCGTAAATTGAACCAGTTTGGTGATTTGAAAGTAACTTGCGTTCCTTAGCTTTGAAATATTCCCACGCGCCATTAATACTTATTTTACGAGGTTTTCCGCTTTTAGTGAACGCTCGGTGGTCAATTTGAAAATCATTATCATATTTGTTTGCCTTATACTCTTTAAATTCACGTACAAACCCGTACTTGTCTTTGCGCTTACGGTAAGTATAAAAACTAAATCTAACTCCTTGCGGATCAATAAAATAATCATCTTTAGGGTGATATGTCCAATTCATGACCTTACGGTCATCGCTTTGCCATTTGCGACTATTTTCTTTCAACATTGCCCCATACGGAATCAACGCTGTATGTTCGGGTAATTCATCTTCAAAGTATCGATAATTTGATTCTGAACCGTATCCTGCATCGGCCACAATATACTTACCTAAAGTTCCAGCTGCTTGTTGCTGCTGTAAAAAGGGAATTAATGTTTTGGTATCTCCTGGATTTTGAAAAATGCCAAAGGCAGTTACAAATTGTTTACTCGTGGCGATTTGTAGATTATAAGCCGGTTTTAGCTGTCCGTTGAGCATTGAATCTTCTTTAACACGCATAAAAGTCGCATCATGGTCTGTTTTCGAATAACTATTTCGTTTACCATAAATTCCAGTTTGTATTTTATATTCCAATAACTTAGTTTGGCGTAACTTAAGTTTTCGTTTTAACGATTTCAGTTTTCGACGTCTGGACTTGTCTGGGTTTGGAGAGGTGTGCTCCTTTTCAATCTTTTTATTCAGATCTTTCAAGTTATTCTCTAACCGCAAGATAATTTCATCAAGCATTTCTAAAGTAAGATCTGTCTCTACTGGGAGCTGGCATTTAAACTTAGCTTCATTTAATTCTTTCAGAAGGGATATAATCGCAGAGCGATTAAGCTTGTCAAAACGAACAGTATTCTTACGCCAAACAAAACTATACTTATTGGCATCAGCCAAAATTTTAGTTCCATCAATAAAAGTAACCTCATCAATAAAGTTATTTTGCTTTAGATATTTGGTTAGTTTTTGAATGCATTGATTGATCAAGTTCTCAACTTCATCTGAAATTCTAAAACGACAAATTGTTCGGTAGGCTGGAACTTGTTCTTGCGTCAGCCAGCGGGCTGCCAAGTTCTCTTCTGCCAAGGTATTAATACGACGACTACTGAAGATACCTTTTGTGTACGCAAACAAAATTAATTTTAAAAGTACACGCAGATCATACTTACGCGGACGTCCAAAGATGTAGGGATCTTTAATTTTAAGGTCTTCAACTATTTGATTAATCATCCGTGCAGGATGATTTTCTTTTGGTTCCCAGTCAGTTTTGATACTAAGTACAGTCTGATTTATGTTATAATTATTATACATATTGGATATCCTTTCTATGTAAGGGTATTGTTTTTGAAGGTGCTGGCTGCAACCAGTGCTTTTTTATTTTTAATTATACCAAAAGAGCTACACTAGAAAAATTATTATTTTTTCTAATGTAGCTCTTTTACTTAGGACTTATGGCACAGCCCCCTTTTTATCTTACCTTAAATAAAGGGCATATTTACTTATTATTTTTTCTTTTGTAAACCAAACCAAAAGGCACTAGATTCTCGTTACCATTTTTGATTCTTGATAAATTTCCCTTATGTCGATAGAAAACAAAAATCGTTAAAATAATTGCAATAATCGTCAAGATTGGATCGTGAAAGAATAAGGATAAAATTGTAATCAGAGTCATCCCCACCATACTTGCAATACTAACCATGCTTGAAAGGTAGAGTGTGGTTAAAAAGATAACCCAGGCAACGATAAAGAACCCGGGGCTGTATGCAAGCAAAATACCTGCACTCGTTGCAACTGCTTTACCTCCCTTGAACTTAGCGAAAATTGGAAAAACATGACCAATAACGGCGGCACATCCAATTATTAAAACATTAATATGTACTCCGAAGAGGTAAGGCTGACATGCAGCAAGTGTTCCCTTTAACATATCAACTATTAAAACAATTGCTCCAGCTTTTTTGCCAAGTACTCTGAAAGTATTTGTTGTTCCCATATTACCACTACCAAATTGTCGAATATCCTTATTATAGAATATTTTACCAATCCAAATACCTGATGGAATTGATCCAAGAAGGTATCCAATTACTAACATTAATACAATAGTCGAATCCATTACAGATTGACCTCCTTTAGCTTGATACGCCCTATTCTATCATTTTTTTAATACTATCTACAAATTTAATTTTATTTGGTACACAAGTTTAATGATTGTTAAAAAACAAGTGATTACTTTACAATTTGTAATTTCATAGGGTATGATATTCAAGTTGGAACGTATGAACGAGCATTAATTCAATACTCCAGGAAGTAGAAGGGGTTTAATATATGGAAAAAACAAATTATAATGACGATTCGATTCAAGTGTTAAAAGGACTGGAGGCTGTCAGAAAAAGGCCAGGAATGTATATTGGCTCAACTGATAGTCGTGGTTTACATCATTTGGTATACGAAATAGTTGATAACGCCGTTGATGAAGCTTTGTCTGGGTATGGTAAGGAAATAAATGTAGTTTTACATAAGGACAATAGTGTCTCAGTTGTAGACCATGGTCGTGGGCTACCTGTTGGGATGCATTCATTAGGGATTCCAACCGTTGAGGTTATTTTTACGGTTCTTCACGCGGGTGGAAAGTTTGGTCAAGGTGGCTATAAGACTTCTGGTGGTTTGCATGGCGTTGGTGCCAGTGTTGTAAATGCTCTTTCTTCAAAATTAACTGTTAATACTATTAGAGATGGTGTTGAATATGAAGAAGATTTTGAAGATGGTGGAAAACCGATTGGAACACTGCGCAAACTTGGAAAAACAAAGAAATCAAACGGGACCACAGTTACTTTTAAACCAGATGAGACGATTTTTACAACTACCAAGTATAATTATGATACCCTTGCTGAACGCCTTCGTGAATCTGCCTTTTTATTAAAAGGGGTTAGAATTACAATTAATGACGAACGAACTGAACAAGAAGATATTTTTCATTTTGAAGAAGGAATCAAAGAATTTGTTACCTATCTAAATGAAGATAAAGACACGCTTGGAAACGTAATGTACTTTGATGGTATCAAAGAAGGCATTGAAGTTGAGGTTGCTGCACAATACAATGACGGTTATTCTGAGAGTATTCTATCATTTGTAAATAACGTTCGAACTAAGGACGGTGGAACACATGAGGCAGGAATGAAGGCCGCTTGGACAAAAGCCTTCAATGATTACGCTCGTCAGGTATCTTTGTTAAAAGAAAAAGACAAAAATCTTGAAGGTAGTGATGTTCGCGAGGGCCTTGCTGCTGTTATTTCAATTCGTGTGCCAGAAGAGTTATTACAATTCGAGGGACAGACAAAAGGAAAACTTGGAACACCTGAAGCACGTTCAATAGTTGATAGTGTTGTTTCAGAACAACTTGGTTTTTATCTAATGGAGAACGGCGAGTTTGCGCAAGATCTTGTCAGAAAATCATTGAAAGCTAGAGAAGCTAGAGAAGCTGCCCGAAAGGCGAGAGATGAAAGTCGAACAGGCAAGAAGAAGAAAAAAGAACGCCTGTTATCTGGTAAGTTGACACCCGCTCAATCCAAGAATGCTAAGAAAAATGAATTATTCTTAGTCGAAGGAGATTCTGCTGGAGGTTCTGCGAAACAAGGACGGGATCGTAAATTTCAAGCAATATTACCATTACGTGGGAAAGTTTTGAACACTGAAAAGGCTAAGTTGTCGGAGATTCTCAAAAATGAAGAGATTAATACAATGATCTATACTATTGGTGCAGGAGTGGGCACTGATTTTGTTATAGATGATGCTAATTATGATAAGATTATCATCATGACTGATGCTGATACGGATGGAGCACACATCCAAACTTTACTCTTAACGTTCTTCTATAAATATATGAGACCGATGATAGATGCGGGTAAAATATATATAGCTTTACCTCCCTTATATAAAATTCAAAAAAAGATTAAAAATAAAGATATAATTAGATATGCTTGGACCGATGATGAATTGCATTATGCAACTAAAGAAATGAAACAAGGTTACACACTGCAAAGATTTAAAGGCTTGGGTGAAATGAATGCCGATCAACTGTGGGAAACAACAATGAACCCAGAAACAAGGACACTCGTTCGCGTTAAGATTGAAGATGATACATTAGCGGAAAAGCGCGTTACAACACTAATGGGTGATAAAGTAGAGCCAAGGCGCAAATGGATTGAAAATAATGTTCAGTTCACATTGGAGGAAGATGGCAGCTTATTGGATAATACAGTTGCTGCAGGAGCACACCATATTAACGAGAAGCAGGAAGGGAGTGTTGAATAATGGTTGAAAGCCAAGGTAGTAACATTCAAGAACTCTCACTCGAAGCTGTTATGGGTGAAAGGTTTGGCCGTTATTCGAAGTATATTATCCAAGAACGTGCCTTACCTGATATTAGAGATGGTTTAAAACCGGTTCAGCGTCGTATTTTATATGCGATGAATCAAGATGGTAACACTTATGAAAAAGCATTCAGAAAATCCGCTAAATCTGTAGGTAATGTGATGGGTAACTTTCATCCTCATGGAGATAGTTCAATCTATGAGGCGATGGTTCGTTTGAGCCAGTCATGGAAACTACGTGATCCACTTATTGAAATGCATGGAAACAACGGCTCAATGGATGGTGACCCACCAGCAGCGATGCGTTATACGGAAGCTCGTTTAAGTCAAATATCAAGTGAAATGCTCCGCGATATTGAAAAAAATACAGTTGATTTTGTTCCTAATTTTGATGACACTGATATGGAGCCTACTGTTTTACCAGCACGCTTTCCAAATTTATTAGTCAATGGTGCCACAGGAATATCTGCTGGATATGCTACTGAAATTCCACCACACAATCTTCATGAGACAGTTCAAGCGTTACTTTATTTAATGAAAAATCCTAAAGCTACACTTGCTGATCTTATGGAATTTGTAAAAGGCCCTGATTTTCCAACGGGAGGAATTTTACAAGGTGTAGATGGTATCATCAAAGCTTATACAACTGGACGTGGCCGAGTTATGTTGCGGGCAAAGACAGCAGTTGAATCTTTAAAGGGCAATAAAGAGCAAATAGTTGTAACCGAGATTCCTTATGAAGTGAATAAAGCAATTCTTGTGAAGAAAATCGATGAAATCCGTTTACTGAAGAAAATCGAGGGAATTGCTGAGGTTCGAGACGAGAGTGATCGCGAAGGATTACGTGTTGTGATTGAGTTAAAGCGAAATGCCAATCAAGAAGGTATCCTAAATTATTTATTTAAGAATACTGACTTACAGATATCGTACAATTTCAATATGGTTGCAATTAATAATATGCGCCCCGAAAATGTTGGCTTAAAACAAATATTGACTGCTTACTTGGAACATCAAAGAACAGTAACAACAAGAAGAACTCAATTTGAACTTAAGAAAGCTCGTGAACGTGAGCATATTGTTGCTGGTTTAATCAAAGCTTTATCAATTTTGGACGATGTAATTAAAACAATTCGTGCAAGTAAGAACAAGAAGGATGCCAAGGATAACTTGGTTGATGAATATAGCTTTACTGAAGCACAGGCAGAAGCTATTGTGTCATTGCAACTCTATCGTTTAACTAATACTGATGTGACTGCTCTCCAGGCAGAGGCAAAAGAGTTAGCTGCTAAAATTAAACAATTTGAGTTGATTCTTTCAGATTCAAAAGAACTTGATCGGGTTATCAAAAAAGAAATTACTGCAATTGATAAAAAATATACATCTGAGCGCAAAACTGTTATTCAAGATAAAGTTGAGCAACTAAAAATTGAAACCGAAGTTCTTATCGCTCCTGAAGATGTTGTTGTTATGGTTAGCAAAGATGGTTATCTGAAGCGGAGTTCACTACGCTCATTCAACGCATCGGATGTGACGGAAAATGGATTAAAACCGGAAGACTCGGTTATATATCAAGAAACTATAAACACCTTAGATCATTTCTTTATCTTTACTGATAGCGGAAATGTAATCTATCGACCTGTACATGAGATTCCTGATTATAAATGGAAGGATACGGGATTGCATCTTTCTCAATCAATCGGTCTTAAGTCTGAAGAAAAGGTCATAGCAGCCTATGCTTTTAAGGATTTAGAGCAAGCTGGTAATTTTGTATTTGCCACAAAGGAAGGAAACATCAAACAAACTGCTTTTGTAGATTTAAAGCCCGGCAGAACTTATAAGTCTAGAGCAAGTCAAGGTATGAAGTTGAAATCTGAAACCGATAGATTAATTATGGTTAATTTTGTAGAAACTAGTCAAATTAATAAGAAGTATGTTTTTGCAATTACTCATGGTGGATATGGGTTGAGATACTTACTCTCAGAAGTTCCAGTATCAGGTGCCAAAGCTGCAGGAGTTAAAGCAATGGATTTACGAGATGATTTCATTACCGCAGTTCTATTGGTGACAGGTTCTGAACAGATTGGAATTCTGACGCAAAGAGGTGCATTTAAACGAATGCTTGTAGCCGAGGTATCGCCGACGACAAGGGCAAGACGCGGTGTCCAAATTCTGCGCGAGTTGAAAAGAAATCCACATCGGGTAGAATTTGTTTCATTATTGCTGGATGAGGATCCGCAAAATCTGCTTATAACCACAGATCAACAAGAAACAATAATGCTCAATCCATTTGAACATCCTACAGGCGATCGCTATTCCAATGGTTCGTTTGTAATTGATACAGCTACTCAAGGTAACCCTACCAGATTTGTAGCAATTAAAGAGAATAAAGAAAAATAATTATTGATCCTGTTAAAAGTTGAGGTACTCCAACTTTTAGCAGGATTTTTTTTATAATTCACAAATAATAGAGGTTAAGTTATTTTATTATTCTTTTTTCACAAATTATTCATATATTAGGCATAGGGCTGTCAAAATAATATTTTAAATTAATTACATGGGCAATAGAGAATTTATTTTTTACTTATTTTAAAAATAAGAAAGGTAATAAATTTGTTGTAAAAATATAGTATAGGGGTTTTTGGATGAAGAAGAAGTATTTATATGAGGTTGATTTAATGAGATGTATTTTCATTTTTGGGGTACTGGCAAATCATGTAACATCATCATTTATTGCTAGTTTATCGACCAACTCAGTCCCTCAGTTAGTGTTATTAATGACGCATCTGATGCTGCATTTCACAAGAATGGGATTCATGTTTGTCACTGGTTTAGTATTATTCCTACAGTATTATAAAAAAGATCAAGTGAATTATCTGACATTTTGGTACAAACGGTACAAGGGTGGCGGAGTTCCATATCTGTTTTGGAATGGTTTTTTCTTGATATTTGTTGCTGTTGAGGCAGGAGATGTTTTGAATTTTCATAGTTGGTTAACTGATTGGTACTCTGCCTTGATTCATGGTAATCAATTTTACATGTACTATATTCTAGTTACATTTCAGCTTTATCTGATTTTTCCGTTATTAATTAAGTTATTTAAAAAATTAAGTTGCTATCATCTTTTGATCTTCTCAATCAGTGCATTAATTCAATTATTCTTCTTAATCTGGACAAAATATATCTATCCGGAGATGAATCATGATAATTGGCCATACTTACTGAAATATTATGGGAATTTTGTTTTATCTTATCAGTTCTATTTCATCGCAGGTGGTGTTGTTTCGATTCATTACGAGGAAGCTAAGACGTTTATTTTAAAGTATCGCAAGATAGTATATAGCCTAACTGCCTTACTGGCATTAGGAACACTTGTACTCTTTTATGTTAACTGGTATATTCTCAAGCTCGATCAACACTATACAGAATTAGTACATCAACCTTACTTGATGATTTATGCTTCACTTATGATTTGCACGGTTTGGTGCCTAAGCCTCTCATATGCAAGTCACAGAACAGAACCAAAATGGGATAAATTCGCAAAATTTGTTTCTTTATCTTCAAAATTATCTTTTGGAGTCTATCTAACTCAAACAATTGGATTAACACTGCTGGCATATATTTTGCTAAATATCAAGGGGTACTTAAATGAATGGGTATTGTTCTTGCTTTTACCAGTAGGTTACCTGATTGTTTTAGCAACTTCTTGGCTGGTGTCATTCATTCTTTATAAAGTACCACCATTTGGAATATTGATTGGACGCCCACAAAAGTTTAGGAGGAATAAATAATGACAAAATTAACGGCAGAACTTGCGCAACATTTAAAAAAGAATAGTAATCGTGAATTTTTAAAAGATGAACGAATGAATAAGTGGTTTACTGGAAAGCAGATTGAAGAAGATATAACCAAGCTTCAAAAAATTTTTTCAGCTGCAAATATGGGAAGTGGAGATATTGCATTCATGTGTCTTGAAAATTCAGCCGCTTATATTCCAATCAATCAAGCATTATGGCGCCTTGGTGTTACAGCTCATCCTGTTTCAGAAAGCACTTCTGATGTAGAACTTGTTAAAGACTTTCGTGAGAATCACTATGCAGCCATTATTTTCAATGCCAGCCGTGCAGAAGTTTTCAGTAATTTTACCGAGTTAGATAAAAATACAGTTCAATTGCATACTTTTGATAACTTAGTTATTTTAACAAGAAATGATTTGAGTATCTGTGATAAAGAAATGGTACCTAATGAACAATCTTATGGTTGGATACTAAATACATCTGGAACTACTGGAAAACCAAAAAAAGTGGGTTTGACTCACGAAATTATGTTAAAAGCAGCACACTATGATTTAGAAAGTCATCGCTTAAATGAGGATGACACTGTCTTAATCATAATGCCAATGTTTCATATTAATGCACAAGAACTAATTGTTGTCTCAACACTTTTATCAGACGGCAGGCTTGTAATTGCACCAAAGTTCAGTGCCAGTCATTTCTGGCAACAAGTTATGGAAAATGACGTTACGTGGTCATCAGTTGTTCCAACAATTGTTTCTATTTTGTTGAAAAATGAGAAAGCATTAGCTCAATTTGTTCCAAATCACAAATTACGTTTTGTTAGATGTGCTTCTGCAATGCTCCCAGTTAGTCGGCATAAAAAGTTTGTAAAAAAATTTGGTGTACCATTACTTGAAGGTTATGGGATGACGGAATCTTGCAGTCAGTGTACTTTAAATCCACTAGATAATATCAAGATTGGGTCTGTTGGTATGCCTTATCATACAGACGTGGCAATTATAAGTGGAGATGACTTTACTGATGCACCAGGAGTTCATGGTGAAATTGCAATTCGTGGTGATCATGTAATTACAACTTATCTTGATCCACATCCGGATTCTTTTAAAGACGGTTGGTTCTTAACAGGTGACTTAGGTTATTTTGATGAAGAAGGTTACTTATGGTTAGAGGGGCGCAGCAAGGATGTTATTAATCATGGTGGTGAAAAGGTAAGTCCCTCAGTTGTTGAAGATGTTTTAGGAAATCTTGATTTTATTAAACAAGTAGCAGTTGTAGGATTACCCGATGATTTATATGGTGAAGTTGTTGCAGCAGCAGTAATTGATGATACAAAGGATTCTGAAAATCAAGCAGAACATCGGCAACGAATTATTGATTATGCGGCAACCCATCTTGCTAAGTATCGTAGACCAACTGAGATTTTCTTTTTAAATGAATTTCCATTGAATGCAACACGCAAGATACTAAGACCAAAATTGGCAGAGATATTACAAGAAAAGAGGTCCGTGAAATAGTATGAAAAATCTTAAAAAAAGTTTTATAGTAGTGCTTTTATTATTTTGGTGTGGCGTTGCCGTTTATGGGTGGCATCTGACAAGAGAAGATGCAGGAAGTTCTAGTTTAAAAAATGTTGTAGTTGGTTATCAAGCAGGAGATGAATTTTATATCTCTAAAATCAGAGGCAAATTTGTTAAAAAAATGAAGGCCAAGGGATATAATGTTAAATTTAAGGAATTCCAAAACGGCGCTGCAATGATGCAGGCACTCGCTTCAGGTAATGTTGATTATGCCCGTGTAGGGGATACCCCCCCAGTATCAGCGCTGGCATCCGGTACTAAGTTAACTTATGTAGCAGCTGGTGGTACAAAGGCCAAGGGTAGTGGGATTTTGGTTCATAAAAACTCTACAATAAAATCTTTGGCAGATTTAAAAGGTAAAAAAGTTGCGTACACTAAAGGAACGAGTTCACAGTATATGCTTTTAAGGGCACTTAAGGTGGCTGGTTTAAGCAATGATGACATCACGTGGGTCAACTTAGATTCGGATGCTGCCAGTGTCGCATATTCTAAAGGTAAGGTTGATGCTTGGGCCAACTGGGATCCAAGCGTAGCACAAGTTGAAATAACTGAAAATTCGAAATTGCTTGTTGATGGTACGACCACAAAGGCTCTTAACCGAAGTTTTATTGTTTCACCAACAACGTATGCAAGCAAGAACAAAACACTAAGCAAGTTAATTATTAAATATACTGAACAGGATATGAAGTGGGCTAACAAAAATCATTCTAAGTTGATTAAGAAAATGAGTGCAGATTTGAAACTTTCAAAGAAGGTTGTCAGCAGAACGGTTAACCGCAGAACTTTCTCAATGCATGTAATGACAAAGAGCGTTGTAAAAGAAGAACAAGAAATTGCTAATGTATTTTATGATAACAATATTATTACGAAGAAAGTTAATATTTCTAAGTATGTGCAGTATCTTAAGTAACTAATAAGGAGAATAATTATGGAAAATATTGAAACAAATGTAAATTATCATTTTTCAATAAAGTTCAAAAAATCGTTACCGTGGTTAATTCCAGTATTTTTAGTCGTTTTTTGGCAAATTGCTTGTAATCTTTCATGGGTTAATGAAACTTTGTTACCATCTCCAATTGATGTTGTAACGAATGGTATTAAGCTTTTTAAAAAGGGCGAACTCCAAGAAAATATGAGTATCAGTCTTTATCGTGCAACAGCTGGTTTACTGATTGGTGGCGGATTAGGATTTGTATTAGGCTTTATCAACGGGGTTTC
Organism: Liquorilactobacillus hordei DSM 19519; assembly: GCF_019443985.1. Lineage (NCBI taxonomy): Bacteria > Bacillati > Bacillota > Bacilli > Lactobacillales > Lactobacillaceae > Liquorilactobacillus > Liquorilactobacillus hordei. The sequence continues at coordinate 1,469,956 of NZ_CP049303.1, read as the reverse complement.
ACATACAGCACGGTTGCTTTTTGATAGTACTATTCAAATGTTACGTAATATTCCTCATTTGGCATTAATTCCATTAATCATTTTATGGTTAGGAATTGGCGAGTCTGCCAAAATATCGTTGGTTGCACTAGGTTGTCTTTTTCCAATGTATATCAATACTTATCATGGAATTACATCCGTTGATCCGAAGTTGATTCAGATGGGTAAGTCTTATGAATTAAGTAAAAAGGATTTATTCATCAAAGTGATCTTTCCTGGAGCACTTCCAACTATTTTAATGGGTGTGAGATATGCGCTTGGTGTAATGTGGACGACACTGATTGTTTCTGAGACAATTTCGGCAAGCTCAGGAATTGGGTATATGTCGACAAACGCAGAGCAGTTTATGGATATGAAAACAATTGTCCTATGTATTTTAATCTACGCTTTATTAGGCAAATTATCGGATTTTATTGCTAAAAACTTGGAAGACATCTTCTTAGAATGGCGCACAATTGAAAGGAGGAGTGCAGATGCCTCAGAAACTTCTAGAGATAAATAAAGTTGGTAAAATATATGGTGATAGTACTATTTTGAGTAATGCTAACTTAATCATTAATGAAGGTGAATTTATTGCATTAGTCGGGATGAGTGGTGGCGGTAAAAGTACGCTACTGCGGATGCTAGCAGGTTTAGAAGAAACTTCTGCTGGTTCTATTATTCAAGATGGTAATGAGATTCACGGTTTAAATAAAGAAGCGCGAGTAATGTTTCAAGAAGACCGTTTACTTCCATGGATGAATGTTATGGACAATGTTTTGTTGGATAAGAAGGGTAAGCAGGCAATTGGTGAAGCTAACCAATTATTGGAACAAGTAGAATTAGGCCAATATGCTAAACAGTTTCCTACCCAATTATCTGGAGGACAAAGACAGCGTGTGGCTTTAGCACGTGCCTTGATGTCGCACCCACGTCTTCTTCTTTTGGATGAACCATTAGGAGCACTGGATGCATTAACTAGAACTAAAATGCAAGATTTAATTAGAAAGGTTTGTCAGGAAAAAGCGATTACAACTTTTCTAGTGACTCATGACATTAATGAAGCTGTAAGAATGGCAGATCGAATTGCTGTAATTAAAAATGGAACTATTTGGCGAATTGTTGAAAATCCATATCGCGGTAAAGAAAGTATTGATGATAAGGAAAAAGAAGTTGAGATCTCAGAAGAAATTCTGACTGAAATATTAGATTAAGTGTTTTGACTGAGTGCATACATTTAATTGCGATAAAAAATAATAGAGAGTCTAAATCAAAATTTTAACTTTTGATCTAGACTCTCTATTTATTTCGTATAAACGCGCATCAGTATTACATAATTACATTCTCTCTTTGAAGTTTAGCTAATTATCCTTTTTTCATTTTTTTAATTTTCTCTTCATCAGGAGTGACATAAAGCGTTTGTTGACCTTCGTAAATTACAAATCCCGGTTTTGCACCATTAGGTTTGCGAATATTCTTGACTGTAACAAAATCAACGGGAACATTTCCAGATGAACGTGCTTTGGAATAGTAGGCTGCTAATTCAGCTGCTTCAAGGAGCGTTTGTTCACTTGGTTGACTATCATGAATTATCACGTGGGATCCATGAATATTCTTCGCGTGAAGCCAAATATCTTTTTTCTGGGCCATCTTCAAAGTTAAACGATCATTTTGCAAATTATTTTTACCGACTGATATTTTTACATTTTCACTAGAATAAAAGGTATCTGGTTGACCAAGTTTATTTTTCCTAACCTTACCACTTTTATTTTGTTTCTGTGCGTGTAAGTATCCTTCTTGTTGCAGTTCTACTTTAATGTCAGGTAAATCTTGCGGATCAGCTAACTCAAGTTGAGTTTCAATTTCTTCCAGATAATTTATTTCAGCTTTTGTTATTTTTATCTGATTTGTTACATAATCAACCGCATTTTTCAATTTTTGATATTTCTTAAAATACTTTTGTGCATTTTGAGAAGGAGAAAGTTGATTTGAAAGACTTATTTTAACAATTTTTTCGTTATCATAGTAGTTGGGTAATTCGATTTCTTTCATTCCACGCTTTACTTGATAAAGATAGGTGGTTAGTAATTCACCTTTGACTCTAAAAGTATCAGCTTTTTGCGTTGAATTCATTGTTTGTTGTAGTTTCTTTAATTTTTTACGATTTTTCTGCAGATTGACTTTGATAACATGAAATAACTGCGACCCTTGTTGCTGGACACGATCACTAGTTGCTTTTTTTTGATAGAATGTATCTAACAAAATACTTAAAGATTCAGTATTTTCTGACTTTAAGTCATCATACTTAAAGAAAGTAAAGAAAGGTTTACTTCCCGTAACAATCGATGGGGTGGGCCGATCGGCTTGTTTCAAAACATTCTTCCAATTATCAGATATTTCACCAGTATCATGTAATCGATCAGCTATATATAAGGCATGCTCAGTTGCGATTCCCTGATAGTTTTTTTGCAATTGATTAGCAAGAATTTCACGATTGGGGAATTGCTGTACAAGCTCTAAATATTTTTGGGAATCACTTCCAAAAGGATTTAATAAATCTTGTTTTGGTGGTTGAATATACGTTGCACCTGGAAGTAAGGTTCTAAATCGATTTTGGCTTGGTCCAATATGTTTGATAGTGTCGATAATTTTATTTTCATTTTGATTAATCAAAAGCACATTACTATAACGACCCATAATCTCAATGCTTAATAACAAAGGTAGTTCATCACCTAACTCATTGCGCGTAGCAAAACTAAAGTAAGCAACACGATCATTGTCTAGTTGGCTGATGTTAGTTAACTTTGCATTCTCAAGATACTTTCTAAGTGTCATTGTAAAGTTAGTTGGGACAGGGGGATTGTTATAGGGAATTTGCGTAATTTGAATACGTGCGTAATTAGGATGTGCCGATAATAAAAGTGGTTGGTTTTGGCGTTGCGACCTAACAGTTAAGATAACTTCATTAGGGAAAGGCTGCGATATTTTTGTTACACGTCCACCTAAAATTTTATTTTTTAATTCGGCAATCATCGCATGGGTGAATAATCCATCAAAAGGCATGCTGACAACTCGCTTTCATAACTAGTTTTTATTGTACTTAATTGTACCGTTTAACTACATAAAGCGCAAAAATTGTTTTTTTATTATCAACTGGGAGGATTAGTGGTTTGTGCTTGCTATTATTAGCCGACTAATTCATAATGATTATTGTAATTTGCATAATGCATATTAAATTTTTACTGGGAGGGATTCTTTTGAAAAGCTGTTTGGACAGTCTCATTGATCTTCAACGTCAATATAGAGAGAAGCTTGTTGCCTTATCACAAAAAAATGGACTTACACTTGCAGAGTGGCAATTACTTCTAAAAATTGTCGATGGAATCTCAACACAGGAAAGATTAGCAAAATTAACGCAACTTAATGTTTCCACATTAAGTAGGCAATTGGCTAAGTTGCTTTCAAAGGAGTTTATTACCAAAGAATCAAAAGAAAATCAGCAAGGACGGCGTTTCTTCGCGTATACAAGTACAAAGAATGGGTTGACTGCTGTAACTGATATGAAAAAAGATATTGCTCAGTACAGGTACCAACTTTTCTCGCATTGGTCTGAGGAGGAACAAAATCTATTACAAATTCTTCTTAACAGACTAAGTAAGAGTATGGAGCGAATGTAGCTGAACTGATTTTCTTGTTTCAGGTAATTAGTAGTCGCGTTTTTTTTTATGTGTTATGATAGCATGGTATAACAAAAAGCAAAGAAGTAGGTGTACATCTATGAAAATCGCTGTTGTAACTGACAGTACCGCATATTTAACAGATAAACAAATTGCGGATAATAACATTCATATAATTCCACTTCCGGTCATTATTGATAATGAAGTGTATAAGGAAGGGGTAGATATTTCCACAGAAGAATTCTATGAAAAACTTAAGAAATCTGAAACATTTCCTAGTACCTCTCAACCTGCTATTGGTGAATTGATTACATTCTATGAGAATTTAGGAACGCAAGGTTATGACACTGTTATCAGCATACACTTAGCCTCAACAATTTCTGGTTTTTATCAGACTCTGAAAAACTTAGCAAATGAGATTAAGGGAGTCAAGGTCTATCCTTTCGATTCACAAATTACTGTCATGCTGATGGGAAATCTGGTTCTGAAGGCGGCTAGAATGGCAGAAGCTGGTGCTAATGTTGAAAATATCTTTGCTGAATTAGAGAATCTTAGAGGAACAATGAACGAATGTTTTATTGTTGATGATTTACAGAACTTAGTACGTGGAGGGCGTCTGTCAAATGCTTCTGCATTTATTGGAAGTGTACTGAAGATCAAACCGTTACTGACCTTTGATGACGACTCACATAAAATTGTCGCTTTTGACAAAGTTCGTTCCATGAAAAAAGCACTCAAACGAGCCGAGAATATTTTTGAAGAGGATAAAGAAAAAGTTGCTTATCCTCTCAGGTTAATTGTTATTCATGCAAATGATCTAGAGGCTGCAGAGGCTTGGAAACAAGAACTCGTGCAAAAGTATCCCGATTGTCAGATTGATTTAAGTTATTTCGGTCCTGTAATTGGAACTCATCTCGGAGAAAAAGCAATTGCCTTAGCATGGATGAAAGATATTGATAAATAATTGGATAATGCTATTATAATTGAGAAATTAGCTGAAACTTTTAGTTTATCAGCTTTTTTTTCTGAAAAATTTTTCATCAAGGAGGTGTTGTTTATGAAAAAAATTGATTTAGGTCTTAAGGCTAGTTCTCAACGCGAACAATTTGAAAATCGATTAAGTTATCAACCAAATGTTTTTGAATTCTTTACTGATGAAAATGATTTTACAACAGAAGGTATGAAAAGGCTGACAGATGCTATATTACAGGTAAAAGACCAAGGTGTTGCACATATAATCTTGCATCACCCTATGAGATATAAGGGCGAATTTACAGAGTTAGTTGCACCAAAAAGCCATTTTAAGGAACTGAATTATTTTATTGAATTCAGTACAAGTCAGTTGTTGCAGCTATCCTTTGATTATGATCTTCAGACTCTTTTACACGGTTCATATTCAAGACACACTGAACAGATGATTAGTTTATATCCTTCATTTTCAGAAGCAAGAAATATCGTTTATCAAAAACTTGATAAATTCTCGAAATTGGGGCAAGCACATATCATGTTTGAAAACTCAATATCGCGCTTGTTTTATTATGGTTTTGAAGATGAAGATCAGTTCATTTTAGATCGAAATTATCGTCTGGCTTTTGACATTAGTCATTGTTTTATCAAGGTTAAAGCGAATAACAATGAGTTGTGTGCTAGTTTAAAGCGACTTAAACACAATGTAGTACACTACCATTTAGTGGATTCAATGGGGGTGACACATGATAGTTTACAACTTGGTAAAGGTAAAATTGATTGGAAAACTGTTGTGCCACTCTTGAATGAGAAAGCTTCAAATATATTTGAAATTAAATTATCTGATGAGAATGATGCGAAGGAACAAATTGAAAGTTACCGCTATTTAGTAGACATTTACAATGAACTTAATAAAAGAGCTTAAAATTGATTTAAAAAAGAATACTTTTCTTTCATTTACTTACTCAACGTATATAATTTTAGATGGTAAGCAATATACTGGCTAATATTTAATTTATTCGTTTGAGGGAGGATGAGTATTTGAATAAGTTTTTGAATGTAACTGTTGGGGGACTTGGCTTTTTGTATGTTCTAAATGATGCTTACTTTAGACTACTAGTTAAATTCTATCTTCACAAAGGATACTCTTCTGTAAATGCAGAAAAGGTAGCTAACAGTACTAACATTTTTTCAATTATAATTATTTTGACAATCTTGCTAGTAATATTTGGGGTACTAGCTGCGATCAGTAATATGGTTTATTTTATGAAAGGCAACTTTATTTTCAAGTTATTTTTGAATTGTGTTGCGATGTTCATGCCATTTCTTTATGTAAGAAATATCTGGTTTAGTCTCTATGAGTTATTTTTCTGTGGTATTTTTGTCTATTATATTTGGTCTTTAAAAAGAAATACGCTGACTAATGGTAGGCATTTGTTGTCACAAAATCATGGCATCAAATAATTAATTGAATATTTTTAAACTAATAACTTTAAGGAGATTAAAAAGTTGAAGATTGTCAAGGAAATATTTAGTTGGATATTACCAATTGCTATCGGTTTGTTGATTGCACTTATTGTGAAACAGTTTTGGTTTGGAATTGTGAAGGTTGATGGGACTTCGATGTATCCAACATTGCAAAATGATGAACGTGTAATGTTGCTCAAACAATCTAAAATCAAGCATAATACAGTTATTGTTTTCAATGCATATGGAGTTGATAAAAACAATCAAGCTATAACAAAATCAACTAAGTATGTTAAGCGCGTAATTGGTATACCTGGGGATACCATCGAGTATAGAAACAATGGCCAACTATATGTGAATGGTAAGAAAATGTCACAAAGTTATATTACAAAGTCACAAAGAACTGCTGGTACATTGACGCTTATTTTGAAAGAGGCAACAGGGGTTAAGCTAGGGACGGGGAATTCTTTCACAGTACCTAAAGGTAAATACTTCGTTTTGGGAGATAATCGTAAAGATTCTAATGATAGTCGTTATTATGGATTCGTTCCTAAGGGTAAAATTGATGGTGTTGTAAAAGTGCCTTTCTGGAATTCGAAAAAAGCCTTGGTGAATTCATACTCAAATAATTAATTTTTTGAAATCCAGTGTTATACAGATAAAAAGGCTGAATCTTATTTTTTGGTTCAGCCTTTTTTATCTGTATGTAAGTTATTAAAACTAAGATTATTATTATGGAGGAAAAATGACACATAAAATAGCTCTTCTTTCAGATGTTCATGGAAATCAAACGGCGTTAGCGGCTGTTTTAGCGGATGCAAAAAAGAATAATGTAGATGAATGTTGGTTTTTAGGTGACTTGATCATGCCAGGCTCAGGATGTGAAAAATTATTTGAAATGCTTGATGAAAATAATACAACGCTTTATATTCGTGGCAATTGGGACGATTGTTTGTTAGAAGTTCTTGATCCAGAAACAAATGTTGATTTAAATGATCCATCAGATGTGTATGTTGGAATTTTAAGTAAGTATATTTATGATAATATCAATCACGACTATATAAAAAGAATTAAGGAGTTCAAATTACATAGTCAGAAAAAAGTAGCTAATCTTTTAATTAGTATTTCGCATAATTTACCTACCAAAAACTATGGTGCTGCACTTATGATGAATGCTAAGCAAGAAAACTTTAACGAGTTATTTTCTTCGGAAGATGTTGATATTGCAGTCTACGGTCATATTCATTCACAATTATTACGGTATAGCGAAAAAAGCCAATTAATAATTAATCCAGGAACAATTGGACAACCCTTTTCAACACATAATAAGTTTTTACAAGATAGAAGAGCACAATATGCTATTTTAGAGATAGATGAAATAGGTTTTGTAAATTTAGAATTCAGACATGTTGCGTATGATACAGAAAAAGAATTAACATTCGCTAAGAATAATAATTTGCCATATTATGAATTATATCAAGAATTACTTGAGACAGGAATTACTCATACGCATGATTTAGAGGTACTTTCAAAGTTCAATCAACAAAATAACTATATTGAAGTTTTGAAAGGATTTTTGGAGAAATTGAAATAAAATAATTAGTATAAGTTGAAAAATGGATAATTGATAATAATTTTTCAAAAATAGCAATTCATTTTGATTTAGATTCTTTGAGTCCAGATGATTTTCGTTTACAATATTTTGCTGAACCACACCAAACAGTCTTTCCATCAAGTCATGGTAAATTGACATTGGCTCAAGTAACAGACTATTTTGCAAGTATCCAGAAAGTGAGTGAAATTGTTGGTGTTACAGTCGCTGAATTTTTACCTTGGGATATCATCAAGTTAAAGCAAACTCTCAACGCATTAAATTTGTTTAACAATGATAAACAATAAAACTTAATAAGGAAGTTACAGCAAGTAGAAAATCAAAAAGTATGGAGCAAAAGTTAGTCGAAAAAAGCAATGCTTTAAAAGATGTTAGCCTAATAGAGATTGATGCGAATAAAGATGTCAAGGTTGATATTGATGATATAGATTAAGCAACGTTTGACTAGTTGAAAGTTTTTTGTATGCCATAATAACAACATACGAAATGAAATGATTTGTAAAGTATATGGTTTCTAAATAATATTGTTTTTTAATAATTTCATTTTCACTACAAATTATAGAATTTAACAGAGACGGTAACAAAACTTACGCAAACTACTTTCGATAATATATATTATGTAAACTAGACTAAAATTTGAAATTGTTAAGAGCAAATTTTAGTCTAGACCCCCTCTTCTTTTTATACATGTCTTAAAAGGCTGTTAAAACAATGTTTTAGAGTATAAAAAGAAGTAAAAATAAATTTGAAAAAGAAAATAAAAATCAAAAAAGGGTGCAAAGATTTGAAAAAAATAGTTGTTGAAAATTATAATCAGCAAAAATAACCAGTTTTATTGAGTGAATTTTGACGACTTATTTTTGATTTTCATACCTAAAACCATTAATTTAGCGATTTATTCAATGAATTTAACTGGTTTACGTGTATAAAACTTGCTGCGATTTGATTAATTATTTCTGTTTAAATGAGCTTTAAATCAGTATTTGTTAGTCTTTTTAAACTATCTTAAATTTCGTTTATAGCCAAATGCTCGATCAATTTCGTGCAATTTTTATTCTTAATACATCTCTCAGCATGTTAATGTCATTATTTAAATTGATATAAGACCTGCAAATATTTTTTTCAGTTTGTGATTCGACTTTTAAAACAATATAATGATGAATTATCCGTTTACGAAGCATCACAAAGACTTGCTTATAAACCTTTTTTGGTAAGAACACAGTCCGTATTGCTTTCCGTTCGTCCCTCAAATTGAGTACTTAAGCGAATGAAATGATGAGAGGACGGAAAAGTTGTCTTTTTTCCCCTTTTTCTTCTCAGTTTTTAATTCATCAGCCCTTTTTTATTTAACACTCCCCCACTGATATTTATGTATTAGATTCAGAAATACCAGGAATCGCATTCGATGATATGCTTAGAATTTTATCAACTCAATGAGATTTCCGCTTTTCTAGCGCCCAAATAAAAAGGCAAGTAAATCATGCTAAATGATGGATATGTTTGTTAGTTTATTGTGAAACTGAAAATACTACCTTTCTGTTTATTCAAGGAATATGCTCAGTTTTGACCATTTTGCTTTCCAGTTTTTACTTTTTATTCGTTTTTTGTAAACATTCAAATGTTCACCATCTTGTTTAAAAAGAGGTATCGGCCGAACATTCAATTTTACCAAGTCCTCTGTTCCAAAAGGTTCAATAAGTTGTAATTTATCTCCATCATCTAAAAAAACATCGATACATGTTGGAGTTTCAACAAAATGGGCTATTGCATCTGTTACAGAATTAAATTGATGAACATGAAATAGAAGTTTCTCACACTCTTTGATATTGATCCATTCAAAATAGTTGTCCTTTTCCGTTGGTTTTTGAATTTTTTGATCAAGTTGTGAGATAAAGAAATAGCCATCACTTAACATTGGTCGTTTAACGGGCAATGTAGACATAAAGTATCTTTGAGCATGACAAAAAGGATAATTATTTTTTATAGAGTAACCAGTTTCTTCTAACATTTCTCTAATTAAAGCATCTTCAGCAGTTTCACCTTTTTCAATACCACCTCCAGGAAGAAAATATTGCTGTTCATGTGTTCTAATTAAACCTATTTCATTTTGGTTTTTAAAAATTACCGCGTAGGCCCCCTTGCGAACAAAATAATTTACACCAATATTTTTGCTTCCAAAAACCTTCATATTAATTTTACCTCATCATTTAGTGTTATTAATTCATATTTTAAATCTTTTTACTGATTAATCTATAGTTTCTAGTTGAAGTACATTTGAAATCATTTTTTATGTCGTTCACCTAAACTTGCTTGTACCATCATTGTTTCGCTCTCCTCTTGTTTCTAAGGTGCCATCAATTATCTTGAAAGCTTTTAAAGTTGGCATAACCTGATTTTGTAACTACGTTTTAGTTCTTTCAAAGGAGTTTTAGTTCTTTCAAAGGATAATTTTTTCGGATCAGTGACAAACTTTAAAGTTGAGACATCTCCTAGAAAAAATGATCAGGCAGGATAAATTTTCCACTTTTTTCTTGGCTTTTTTTATCAGGCGAAAAAAAGCGACATACCCATATAGATGAAAACTAAGTCGCAGACATTGACTGAATTTTTAATATCTTAATTTTGTAATGTAATAAGAATTTCTAATCCATATATAAAAGACTCATCAACGTCTAATTCTAGACCAAAACCATTGTTAGTTTCTAAAAGTAGAAATCCATGCATATAGCTTCTCCAAACCCTAATGAAGTCTATAACCTCTGTGTTTTTAATATCATATCTAGATAAAATTTTTTCTAATAATTTAAGAATTTTGTCTGATTTAGATGTAGAAAACTTATTTTTATTCCAAAAATTTACTCTCTGTATTAATGAATATTGTCCAGAATATGATTTAAAAAATTTCCTATATTCATTTCACAAGGCCAATAATGCTTGGTCTTTTTCCAATCCAATAATAGATTTTATAAGAGACTCATATCATATAGGTTATTTAACGATTTATCCGCTGCTCGTAAGAGTATATCATCAAAGTTTTTAATATGATTATACAACGATGGAGATTTAACATGTAGTTCACTCGTGATATTTTTTAAAGTAACATTATCTAATCCTTGATGATCCGCAATAAAAATTTCTCATCAACAGCGGTTGACAAAGAGCCAAAAAAAGCCAAGTCAAAACTCAACTTTTGACTTGGCTCCATGTAAATTATTAATAAGCAAATTAAAACAGCCCAGTAAGATAAAGTTTCTGCTTCTGACACATCACTTTTTCTTTTAATTTAACCAATTCCGTAGCAACAACTTTAAATCACTTTAAAATCATCAGCAACTTTATCAATTAACTACTGGACTGCCTATTATAAGGGATTTTCAAACTCTGGCCTCTTTTCTAACCACCTTGCGGCAGCTATTTTTGCTTCATCAGAGTACTTGTTTCTTTTGATGAAACTTTGATTACAGCATCCGCCATAATCCCCTACACCAATAATATACCATATATCTGAAAAAATGCAAGCGTTTTCTTTTAAAAAAGAAAAATTACTTTTTTCTCTATTTTTATCATTTTAAGCAACTTTTAACCATCTTTGACTTTTATAAATACTCACCATTTTTTTGAAATTATAGCTGGGTTAATTCTCAATTTTACTAGTTACCTTGAAAAATACATAGGAAATAAGTACCACGAACAATATCATTAACCACTGTAGTCTTTTAATTCAGGTGCTAAAGAAGTGCTATCCATGATTTTATTATATTCAATGTCTTCCGCTAGAATTATTCCTCCAGCAGATTCACCAATATATAGGCAATCATTATTAAGTTTTTCTTTTAGTAATGGAACAAGATTTTTCTTTTTAATTTCTTGAAGTAAATAAAAAGTATTTCCACCTGAAATACATATAATTTTTGCATTTGCTATTTCCTGATAACATTTCTTTTGACTCTCAGTGGATATATCAAAAATATTTAGTGTATAACCTAACTTTTCTAATAATTTTATCCCATCATCAATATATCCTGTATAATTTTCTACATTACCTGCTGAAGGTAACGAACTTCAATTTTGCTGATTACCAAACCGATAAATTGTATGCATAAGTCATTGAATAGTATCTCCCAATAATCAGTCTAACACATCAAAACATGCGAATGTTTGACCAAGACCAAAAATTCTTTTTTACGTGACTTTAGTACAATTTTTAAAGTACCGTTGTTCACCAATTCTAACACTTAACCACTACAATGACTGGCCTTAAAATAGTAAGCTAACAACCTAAAGAATATATTTGCCAATATTTTTTAGGTTGTTAGCTCTTTTTACTTCAGATTGATCTTCAGCGTTGAAGTAAGCTATTTTAAAATTTTTTAGACCCATTTTTCCGAATACTCCCCTTTTAAGCATGTTTTCAAGTGGATTTCGATAATGTAGTTTATAAATAAAACGAGGCGTACCCATAACTGTTAAAATTCTAATTTTTGTATCTAAACTTAAAATTTGGCGTTGTCCATCAATTTTTATTATCTGACCCTTACAAAAGACTTTATCAATAAAGCCTTTTAACATGGCAGGCATTACTTCCCACCAAACAGGAAAGGTAAAAATTATTTCATCCACTTTTTTCAATCGTAATAGATAATTTTGACTTTGTTCATCTACATATTCTTTAGTACGCCAATTTGTTAACCCCTGCTTATCTATAACAGGATTAAAATGGTCTGCTTGTAAATCTATAAGATCAACAGTATGATTATGTGCTTTTAAGATATCAACGGAATTTTTGGTAAGCGCTGCTGAGTATGATCTTTTATGTGGGATATTTTCACTTGATTTCAAAGTATACGGATGGTCAAGTACAATTACTACATGCATATTAATTCCTTCTTTACATTTTTATATTCCTTGGAATATAATGATAATAACAGTAAAAGAAAAAACTATCAATTTATATTCGGAGGAATATATATGTCGGAATTAAACCCACTATTAAAGCAGATTGATAATGAATTACATCGATATTTAGCATTTGATAATACAAAGAAAGTTCATGAACATTTATTAAAACATGCTACTGAAATAGCCTTAAGTGAAGTAATCTCTGATGTTTCTGTGACTGATTTAGACATTTTAAATCTGATAGCAGCTCATTCAGAAATTAGAATAAAAGAGCTAGTTGAAACTGTCTACTTCCCTCAAGGAACAGTTTCAAAAATAGTTAATCGGTTAGTAAAAAAGAGATTGGTAAAAAAATATCACCACACCGATAATAAAAAAGATGTGTATTTAAAATTAACTGAATCTGGTCAAACTTTGACTATTTTACATGTGCAGTATCATAAAACAGAGAATCAGAAACTAAATAAAATAGGCACAAGATTTAGTAATAAAGAACTTGCAAGATTTGCAGAAATGTTAAAGGAAATTAATGAGTTACGTGAAAAGTAACAATCGAAAAAAGTTCTTACGGTTGGGCTAATATTTTATGAGTATCTGACCGTCTAATAATGAATTAATTTTGACAACTTTTCAGAATAATTTTACATTATTATTACCCGCAACCATCTTTTAGACGATGAGACTAAAGTGAGCATTAGTCTTTCCTAAAGTTACGCCATTTTTTTGAAAGACGAGTTGCCTGATATTAATTTCCATGACCAATATAGAGACAATTATTAAGGTTCCTCCAATTAACAAATTGTAGCTTAATTCTTCGAAACCAAGGGTAACTGAAAATAAACTTGCCAAATAATGATTCAGTCATTAAAATAATCCCTGATGAAGTAGCATCAGTATACTTTTGACCAATTACTTGTAATGTTTGTCCCTCGAAAGAAGCTAAAACACCTATTCTTAGATCCTTCTTTGTTAATTTATGTAATCTTTTTCTAAAAAATATATAAATTAACCTCGCAAATATTGCTCCTCGCAAGGTGTTGATTACACCTGAAGGCATATTCCCCTTAAGAGCCATTTTAATCAAAATATAGCTACTTCCCCAAATAATTGCAGTTAAAAGTAAAATTAAATTAGCTTGCCATTTTTTCAATTTCATAGTTCCCTTCTTAAATTAAAATAGCTCCCAAAATCAAAGTATTCTCGTTCACTTTGTGGGAACTTTTAAAAACTTTTCATAATCTACACACTATATCTTAGCTAACTTTCTCAATGACCAGCGTAACAGTAAAGGTGCTAATAATGTTGCAATCACTATTACAAAAATAATATCAATATACAGATTCTTATCAAGTAAATGTGCATTGAAGCCAATTTGAGCCGTGATTAAGGCCATTTCACCACGGGCAATCATGCCTGTTCCAATCACCCGACCACTATCTCTATCAAAACCTGCTATTAGCGAACCCATTTCACCACCTAACCACTTAGTTAGGATAGCAAGAATAGTCATAATAACAATGAAAGGCAGTGAAACAAGAAAATTATTAAATGAAACACTTAACCCAATGCTAACAAAGAATACAGGTACAAAAATTGCATTACTAATTGGTTCGATATTAGTATTAACAATTTTTTTAGTAGGTGTTTGCCCGACAGCAATCCCTGCAAAAAAAGCTCCAATTGCACCAGATAGACCAACTACTTCAGCTATGTAAGCCATTGACAAGCAGATAATCATTGCTGAAATAGTTCGACTGGTTGGAATTAGTAATTTAGTACTTAAATACATGATACTTGGGGCAATCCAACGAACAAGAAGGAAAACGCCTGCAAAAAATAGACCTTGCAAAACTAACTGTAATAAAATATTATTGGGACTTTCTTGGCCACCAGTTCCACTATTACTGCCCACAATAGCTATCATTAAACTTAATAATAAAACACCTAGAATATCATCAGCAACTGCTGCTCCTAGAACAGTTGCCCCTTCTTTACTGTTTAATGCTTTAAACTCTCGTAGTACAACTACAGAAATGCTGACAGAAGTAGCGGAGAAAACAACGCCAATGAATAATGCTTCTTGAAAATGATACCCAAAGCAAAAACTAGCTGTACCCATTACAATTACAGGCAGTAAAACACCCGACAACGCGACCGCTAGAGCAGGTTTAAAATATTTTTTAAGTTGCTGCATGTCGCTTTCTATACCAGCCATAAACATAAGTAAGATTACACCTATTTCAGCAAATTGTTCAATGAGATCTGTTGGATGAATAATGTTTAAAACACCAGGACCAATTATTATACCAATCAACAGTTGGCCTAAAACCGCAGGAATTCCGACTCTTGCGGTTAAATGTCCAGCAAGAGTAGTAAATAATAAAATAATAACTAGGGAACCAATAAATGACATACAATGCACTCCAATCTAATAGCCTCTCTAACAAATTATTATACAGATAGTCTTACTAGTTTAAAACTGAAAGCTCATGTTTTATTTCTGCTATATCTTCCACAGGAGCTAACAAAATTAACCTATCTTTTGGCTTTAGTATTAAATCACCCTTCGCAAGAAGTTCAGAATTATTGCGTAATACTTTAATCAAAATCACGTTTTGTGGCCATATAATTTCTCTGACTTCTTTATTATTTAACTCACCAAGTGGAGATACAAGAAATTCAAAACTTACAAGTCTTGAATCGATATGTTTTAATTCATGTTTTAAATCAATTCTCTTGGAAAGTGATTCATAAATTGGTGCCCCTCCCAAAATATCGACCATTAAATAGGCAACTAATGAAACGAAGGCTAATGGTAAAAGATGAGATAGTGAACCAACCATTTCTGTTATTAAAATCACTGCTGTAAAGGGTGCCTTACTGATACAAGCAAAATATCCAGCTAATGAAAAAATTATAATATTTGGCAAATATAATGCTGAAATTAGATTACACATAATCATTAATTTTCCGGCAATTAAACCAATTAATGCACCTAAAGTCAATATTGGCATAAATATTCCACCAGGTGCCCCAGAACCAAAGGAAATTGCAGAAAAAATGAAGCGAATTAAAAGAAAAGCTATCCCAACTGATAAACTGATTTTAGTTGTAGACAAAACTTTAATTAAGTTTTCCCCGCCTCCCAATAATTGAGGGTAAAAAATTCCTATAGGAAGAATTGACATTAACATAACGATAATTTGATTCTCTCTCGGAATTCGTCCAAGAAAATTATAAAGAAAATTTATATTTAGAGTTGCTTTTTGATAGAAATACCCTAAGATACCTAGAATTAATCCTAAAATTAAAAGAAGCCAGTAATACCTTAATGGGAAACTATTCTCATAATGAATATACAGTACAGGTTTTAATCCAAAGAATTGATCAGCGACCATATCTGAAATTAGGCTTCCGCTTAGGGCTTCTATCCAGAGTATGGAAGAAAAGCTATGTGATATTTCTTCAAGAACAAACATTGTGCCAGCTAAAGGAGCCCCAAAAGCGGCTGACAAACCAGAAGCAGCTCCAGTTGCAACAAGTAAGCGCCAATCATTGTCAGTTAGTCTAAATTTTTCAGCATAAATTTGTCCGACAGCTGCACCTAATTGAACAGATGGACCTTCACGCCCCAGAAAACCGCCGGTACCTATAGATAAAGAACCTGCAATGAATTTTGATACCAGAATTGAAATAGGATTCAACTTCAATCTATCAATTAATTGCAGTTCAACCTCAGGAATACCAGAACCCATTATATGTGGATTGAACTTAATAAACTGACCGATTATAAAAGTTAATATTATAAAAAATATAATGATTAAAATCAGTCCTGAAATGCTAGTTCCAGCAAAATGATATAGTTGTTTCCATATAACTAAAAGATTGTTAATTGTAAAACGAAAGAAACTTATTATAATGCCAACAAACAACCCAACAAGTAAACCTCTTTTTACTGCGATAAGTCTTGTCATCTAACAAACCCTCAATACGGCAATGAATTTTATAAAATATAATTTTATTGTACATCAAAATTTGTTAATAAATATGGGTATTTCCTCAAGTTTCTGTATTTCGAGAAATAAGATTAGATTACAGGGAGTTACCACGCCTTTTATCTACTTTTTTATAGATTGTTCATATATTTTTCCAATAAACTATTCCCCAATTTAATAATGTCAATTTTCCCATTGCTAAAACACCAAGTAAGCATAACTCCACGAATGATAGATTCAAATTCTTGATAAGCAAGATTATTATTACTAAACCTATCCGTGATTTTTTTAATTTCATTTGAAAATATTCTTTTTTTTGAATGATTCCCAGGCGTACTCATGTTTGCTTGAAGATTTGCTACAAAAGCAATTGTGGTTACTTCAAGGCCAACTTTTTTTGTAAAATCCAATTCAAAAATTCCAATTTTTAAAAGTGTTTTTTTCCAATCCAAATTAAGTTGTATAACTTCCTGAATTTTATTACACATATAATTATTGAAATCTTCATAATAAATAGCACTAATAATTTCTTCTTTTGATTTGAAATGAACATAAAAAGTTCCAGTGGATACATCTGCTTTCTTAGCAATATCTGAAATTTTTGTTTTTTCGACACCAGTGCAATTAAATAATTCAATTGCGGCTTGAAATAAATTTTTTCGGGTTTGAATTTTTTGCTGAGCTCGTTTCATACGAATCCTCTTTTGACATTATTTTATTTATATTATACACTGAACGAGTTCAGTGAACAAGTTCATCTAAAATATAATAATCCTAGGAGTGAGTGCTTTGTTTTTCTTTATTCTAACTTATAAAAAACCTTTGACAGAAGTTGAAAAATTTTTGGATAATCATAATGAGTACCTTGACAAGTTTTACAAGGAAGGAAAGTTTATTTTTTCTGGAAGAAAAAATCCGCGCACAGGAGGTGTTATTCTCTGTAATGCGGATAATTTAGAGGAAGCTAAAAATATTTATTATAATGACCCCTTTTATAAAAATGGAATAGCTAATTATGATGTTATTGAATTTCAACCAACAAAGTTTAATAATACGTTCGAACAACTAATTAATAAAATATGAGAATTAGCTAATTCATAAACTGAAAAAATCACTTCTTAAATATACATGGAAGTGATCTTTTTATTTAAACTTAACTACATTACAGGCAACTTATTTATCTTCTAAAAATTAATCTACATAATTAAAAGCTTATTTTAATTAGAGAATATACTTATCCAACTTTATTTGGTATCAACAATGAGAAGATAATTCCTAATAGGGAAAGAAGTCCGGAACCTAGCATTGCTGCCTCAAATCCCTTTGAGAAGCCAACAACAGATAATGAATTGCCCACAGCATTAAAAATCATTACGGCCACCATCACTCCCACTGCTCCACCAAATAATCTAAACATATTATAAATTCCAGATGCTTTACCAATCTCGTCCCTTTTAACGGACCCAACAACAGATTTTTGCAAGGCTGGCCCTGCCATTGAAAGTCCAGTACCTGCTAAGACTAACGGAATAATAATTAATAAATAAGAAGTACCTACCCTGAAATAGATTGCAATCCAAATATAACCAATGCCCTGTAATAATAGACCAATAATTGAAATGATACGTTCTCCAAATTTATCAACTGCATTTCCTGCAAATGGTGCGACCAAGACCAATGTCCCAGTCCATGGTAGTAGTTTTAGACCTGATACAAGTGCACTTGAATGATTAACAAATTGAAAATATTGCGGTAAGAAAAAAACAAAACCATACATTGAAGCATATAACAAAAATGTCGAAATGTTTCCGCCATTGAAGGAATTTGATTTAAAAAATTTCAATGGGACCATTGGTTCCGCTTCATTTTTTTGATGTAAGATAAAGATAATACCCATGATGATGCTTATAATGCCTATGAATAATACCTGTATCTGCACATGTAAGGTTTTACTTTCAGACAGAGTCCAGATAATGCCAGCTGATGAGAGAATAATTAAGATTGCATCAGCAATACTGACAAATACTGTATCTTTCTTAGATTCAGGCAATTTCTTTTGTGACAAATAGATAGCAACTAATCCGATTGGGACATTTATCCAAAAAATCCATTGCCATACTAGCTTAGCAACAATAAACCCACCTAGTGCAGGACCGATAATCAATGCAAGACCACCAATACCACTCCAAATTCCTAATGCCTTACCTCTTTCTTCAGGTGCTAAAGCTGATGTTAGAATCGCCATAGACATTGGTGTTATAACTGAAGCTCCTATTCCTTCGATAATTCTTGAAAAAATCAGAAAATTAATATTAGTAGATAATGCACATAGTATAGAGCCAATCACAAATACTAAAATACCAAAATTATATACTCTTCGGTGTCCAAAGTAATCACCAAAAGAAACACCTAGAAGTAATACTGCTGCTATTGTGACATTATATGCATTCAGTGCCCACTGTAATTGATTAACCGTAATATTAAAGTCGTTTCTAATAGCAGTTGAAGCCGTTGTAACAATCATTGAGTCCATCATTGACATAAAAAATCCTAAAGATGTTAATACTAGTACCCAAGTTGAATTTGTTTTGTTCATTTTGATACATCTCCTTAATTTTAGCTATTTTATTAATTTAAATAATCGATTTACGCCTAAGAATAGAGTAATCTTTAATACAATTTTCTTAGCAGTAAAGTTTAATAGTACAAATACTTTTGAACTATTAATACAACTTAATATATTATTTAATTAATGTCAAGTCGCTTTTTTAATTAGACAAAAAAACTGTTATCAATAATATTTTATTGATAACAGTTGGTATTTGGTAAAATGATTGTATTATAAAGATTCTAAAAAGTTATTGATATATTTGACAAAGGTATTCTCGTTTAACGAAACATATTTCTCTCTTGATTCCTTGCGAGAGTTTATCAAACCTGCTTCTCTTAATAATTTAAAATGATAAGATCCCGCAGATTTGCTCATTTTTACAACCTTTCCTATTTCGCCACAAGTAATTTCACGATTTACTTTTTTTAAATACCTAAGTATTTCAATTCTAGTTGGATCAGCTAAAGCTTTAAAAATTTTAATTCGCATTTCATCCATTTGTTTTTGGTTCAGTTCAATAATCATACAACTATTGTATTTGAATATTAATTGATTTACAAGTTATATAGTCAAATAAATTAATTTTTTGTATTGTTATTCCATATACTCCATAACTAAAAATTATTCGACTTAATATCTATAGTGGTTATTATAAATAAAAATCCTTGAAGTAATTAATGCGACTATCCCACCACAAATGACAGAAAGCCAAATATATTTAGGAATTATTAATATAAATAGCAGACTGAATGCTAGAAACTCTAGGAGAAAATAAATTAACAATCTTTTTTTCGAGATCTTTGGTTTGTCTTCAACTGCAGCGGTCACCTTTTGGGACAGGATTGAAAGAGAAATTACACCAATCATGAAACTAACCCACAAAGGATTCTGAAAATTGATTATTTCTCCGTAATTCTTAAAAGATTCGTACACTAAAACTATAAGAATAAAGGAAATTTCAATTATGAATGCTATTTTGCAATTCTTTATTAACTGTCCTTTGAGCCTTTCATCTTTAACCTTCTTCACGTTCAAATTCCTCCTTATTTACCCAAAAAACTTCATTCAGTTTTTTATCAAGTTTGTAACAAATTCTTAGACAAAGACTGATTGATGGATTGTACTCACCTTTTTCAATCAGACTCATTGTCTGACGCGTAACGCCTACAGAAGAAGAAAGCTCTTTTTGAGACAAACCTGCTTCAACTCTGAATACTTTTACCTTATTTTTAAACATAGATGCTAGCACCTTCTTAGGTAATATATATATTACCTAAGTAGTGAAGTAAAGAAGAAATAAATATTTGTTTTACCCCCAACCCCTTAAATTATATTCCGCTAAACAAAAACCCACTGTTCAATAATTCTAACAGTAGGTTTAATTTAACTTTATTTATTAATTAATAAACTTCTTGAGCTAACAAGGCCGTTTGGATTACCTTGCCCAATCGCTTGATACCCTCTTCAATTTTATCTTCCGACATATTGGAATAATTTAAACGAAAAGTTCCTGGTTTTGGATGTTCACTGTAGAAAGGCTCTCCTGGAACAAAGGCCACTCGTTGTTTAATTGCTAAATCAAATAGAGCTTGAGTGTCTTTAATTTCTGGAATTTCTACCCAGATAAACATCCCTCCTTCTGGATAGCTGCATTTTGCATTCTTAGGAAAGTATTTTTGAATGGCTGCCATCATCAATTGTTCTCGTTTTTGATAAAGACTAGAAATTAATTTAATGTGCTCGTCGATATCAAATAACTCACAATATTTAGCAATAATGTACTGTGATAAACTATCTGTATGTAAATCCGCTGATTGCTTCATCATCTTGTATTTATTTATCAGTGATTCATCAGCAACAATCCAGCCTAAGCGCATACCCGGGGCCAAAATTTTAGAAAAGGTTCCCATGTAAATTACATGACCAGTTGAATCTAGTGATTTAACTGATGGGACGTTTTCACCCGCAAAGCGAACTGCTCCGTATGGATTATCTTCAAGTACCATAACATCGTATTTATCAGCTAATACTGATAATTTTTTTCGACGATCTAGAGACATTGTACGTCCAGTTGGATTTTGAAAATTTGGAATTGTATAAATTAATTTAGTTTCAGGATGTTCACTTAATGCCTGTTCCAGATGATCCATTCGCATGCCATCATCATCCATGTCAATACCGACAAAATTAGCACCATAAGATTTAAAAACATCTACGGCACACAAATATGTTGGACTTTCAACAATAACTGTATCACCAGGATCTATAAATATCTTTCCGGTTAAATCAAGTGTTTGTTGTGAACCAGTGGCTACCATGATATGGTCAGGGCTTGTATCAATACCCTCTAATTTCACTCGCTCTGCAATAATTTTTCTGAGTTCTGGGATTCCCTGTGAAGAACCATATTGAAGTGCAACTTGCCCACATTCATTTAAAACCTTAGCTGTTGCTTGAGCAATCTGTTTCACTGGAAATAATTCTGGGGCAGGCAGTCCACCGGCAAATGAAATAATGTCTGGACTTTCAACGACTTTTAAAATGTTTCCAACTGGGTCAATATCTGTTTTTGGTACACGACTTGAAAAATGATAATTCATGGGTAACCCCCTCTAGATTTATTAATAGAAAGATTTTCTATTAATTTAATTGCAACCAAATTAATGATATCCCAAAAGAAATGATTAGTAAAATTCATTTTTGTCATATTAATATGAATAGAGTTCATCACTGGAATAAATAGTACCTTAATAAGTTGCCCCGAGTCTTTCCATTCTATTTTATATTCTGCATATTTGATATAATAATATTAACTATTATTATTATATACGAGGCAGATATCTTGGAAATTAAAATGAAATTTCATCACATTGGAAAACCTGTAGCTCTGGAAACAATCAAAGATAACATTGATACAAAATATAGTGAACTTTATGACATGTATTCTCTGGATATGGAAAACAATCTGAGTTTACCAATAGAACTTCATGCTTTTGGACCTAAATCTAGTTTGGATAAAAGAATCCAAACTATGCCACATGTTGCTTTTACGGTCAATGACCTTAACCATGCTTTAAAAGAAAATGAAATTATCATGCCCAAGTATACTCCTTTTAAGGACTATACCTGCGCAATAATATTGGTGAATAACCAACCAATTGAGTTGATTGAAACTACCTTAACTGAGCGCGAAATATGGGGTAATGGAATTTTTAAGGACAGTATCTTATATCCGAATAGTTCAAAAACGAAATAAGTTTGCTACTGCAACAGGTTATTCAATTACGAATCTAATCATGTTTTGCTTGAAAGGAGAAAATAATATGGCTTCAAGTGAAGAATTTATGCAGTATGTTGTGGATCAGCTTAATAGTGCGGGCACAATCACTTATAGAAAAATGTTTGGGGAGTATGGACTTTACTGCAATGGAAAATTTTTTGCGCTTGTCTGTGACAACCAACTTTTTATCAAAGTTACTAAAGAGGGGCAAACAGTATCGGCGAGTCTAAAAAAAGCACCTCCATATGAGGGTGCCAAGCCCTGGTTTTTAATTTCAGAACTTGATGACAAAGAATTTCTTTATCATCTTACAACTGTGACATGTGAGGCTTTACCTTTTCAGAAATCTAAAAAGAAATCCTAAAGTTAAGTACTGATAACAAGTTTATACGAAATAAATAGTGAGGCTGGGTCAAAATTTAACTTCCGGCCCCACCTCACTTTATTTTTTAATACTGTCTAATTGCTTTTTGAAATACTTGCTTATCTAGTTGCTGTACAGCTTTAACGTCTTCTAATGGATTTGAATCTAAGACAATAAAATCTGCAATCTTTCCCGCTTCCAACGTACCATATTCATCATCTATCTGGCATAACTTAGCAGAGTTAATTGTTGAACATTGATAGGCTTCAAATGGAGTCATACCTAATTTGGTTAATAGTTCGAATTCAAATGGAGTTTTATCATAACCATTGAATGGGCTACCTGCATCTGTACCACAAGTGAATTTAATTCCTTTTTCAAATGCCGCACTAAGATTCACAAAAGTGTCATCTAGTGCATCCGCTGCCTTCTTTAATTCCCAATCAGGTAATACATTCTTACCAAATTTTGGAATTAATGTCTCTGCCAAAAGAGTTGGTGTTAAGTACGTTCCTCTCTCTAACATTAACTTTATATCTTCATCATTAACATAAAAACCATGTTCGATTGAGTCAACTCCTGCCAAAATAGCATACTTAATTCCAGGATTTCCTTCAGCATGAGCGGCGACAGTCTTTCTTTTATGATGGGCTTCAACAACCGCAGCACGCATTTCTTCAATTGACAATTGAGGATCGTTCATAAAGTCACCTGGTGACATAACACCACCGGTAGCCATAACTTTTATACAATCTGCTCCATTACGAAAAGCTGTTCTGGTTGCTTTTCTAACTTCATCTGGCGAATCTGTTAAATAAGACACGTTTGGACCATCTCCATGACCACCTGTCATACTTAGCGCACGTCCAGATGTAATCATGCTTGGAATTTTGCTTATTCGCCCCTCTTTTTGCGATTTTTTCAACTTTATATCAATATCATAAGCGCAGCCACATTCTCTGATATAAGTAACCCCTGACTTCAATAATATTTGTAGATTTTGGTAGGCTTCAACTGCAATTTCTGCCTCAGATCGGTTAAAATTTCCATCGAAACTGTCTGGATCACCACTAATATGTGTATGTACATTAATTAAGCCTGGCATAACATATTTTTGTTTCAGATCAACCATGATATTGCTTTTTTCAGGATTAGAAGTTCCTAAAGATATAATTTTTCCAGTGAGAGTATCTACTTTAAACCAGGCAGATTTTTGGGTTAGATTGTGTAAGCCATCAAATAGATTAAAGTTAAAGAAAGTTTTAGTTGCCATTTAAATTCCTCATTTCTAATTATTATTATAGTTTCATGATGATAAGTCTAACATATTTTTAATGAGGAAACGCTAAAAAATTATATTGTGGAGAAATTTATAATGCTTATCCATCATTTTGCTAAGTTACTGAAGATAATTATGACCATCAAATTTTTGAAAACAAAAAAAGCTTACTCACTTAATTCGAAAAGAGTAAGCTAGAGCAAGTATTTATTATTTTAATATTTATATTTCTCTGTGGTGACTACTCATCAGAGTCTGGGGCTAGAAACCCCATTCTTGTTTTTATATTAATTAAGTTCTGTGTGGTGGTAAGTTGCTCTAATAGCCAGAAAGCTACATCTAAAGCAGTTGCAGGAGAAGAAGAAGTTATAATATTTCTATCAACTACAATACTTTTTTTCTTAAGTACTATTGCTCCAAAGTCCTCAAGCTGTTTTTGTCTAGGATTATTTGGATAATAATATGTTGTAGCACTTCTTCCCTTCAAAACACCACTTTTTCCAAGCGAAAGAGCTGCAACACAAATTGCTGCAATCGGCTTATTCCTAGAGTCAAAGTAGCGAATTACATTTAAAAATTGTTCATCAAAGGCATCAGCATAAAAGTCAGCTTCTTCAAAGCCCCCTGGAATTGCAAGTGCATCGTAATCATCTAAGTTAATTTCAGATAATTGATAATTTGGTACGCAAGAATAACCCCAAGTACACTTTAAGGTGTCATGTAACCCAACAGAGAATAATTCGGTCTGACGATTTCCTTCATATAAGTTCCATCCAAAAACATCAGTAAAAACACTTGCTTCATAAGATTCAAAACCATCGGCTAACAATAACAAAATTTTTTTCAAAGAATCTCCTCCCTCATAGGAGTAATGATACAGTTTTGCAGAGACAAAGAAAAGGTATCTATAGGAATTATATATAAGAATAATTTGGTTATTTGATCTTATTTAAGATAGACTTTTGAAGAGCCTTTGCTAAACCATCAGAGTCATTTGTATCAGTAATATAGTCTGCATGTTTTTTAGCTAACTCAGAACCATTTTTCATTGCAACAGCTAATCCAGCAAAGTTAAACATGGGAATATCATTTTTTTCATCCCCAATAGCCATTACTTCATCTGCATTTATATTTAGAATTGACGAAATATCTTTTAAAGCTTGCCCTTTGTTGACAGAGAGATTCATTACTTCAAGAAAATTTATGCTTGAACGCACGATATAAAGTTCTTTAGCGAAAGTTTGTACAATTAATGGTTCAACTTTATCTAATAAATCTTTTTCGCCGACAAAAAGCCCTTTAGCAATTTCAAAATCCGCTGGCATTTCTGTGGGAGTTCGTATAAGGATTCCTGCATTATTTTCCCACGCTTGTATAACTGTCATCCTATTTACATTTTGATTGGCTGTATAGATTGTACTCATATTATCAAGAACATTAAAAGGAATATCGTGTTTTTGACCAAAATCAGTTAATGAACGGTAATGGGCATTGTCAACAAGTCTAGTATTAATGATATGACCGGCTACTGACTCGATTACCGCCCCATTATATGTGATAACATATTGCTCATTACCTTCAATCCCCAAATCGTTAAGATAATTCTTAACTCCTGCTAATGGTCTTCCTGTACACAGAACCACTTTGATGTTATGTTCCATTACACTCTTAACAGCATTGATTGTACTAGATAGCAATTCTCCCTTTGAATTTAGTAATGTATCATCTATATCAATGGCGACTAATTTGATAGACATGTTCCTCATTCCTTTCACTTATAGTAATCTGACAGCTTGAAAATGATTATTAATTAATTAGAAATGTGTTTCAAGATTATCTTATCAATACCCTATCATAATACCTGGTTCTTAAAGGGACATTATTGAAACCAGTTAGTGTCATTTTATTGACTTAGCTACTGAAAAACGTACGCATCTTTGTTCGCGAAGATTGAGTATGCTATAATTTCGACATCATATATTATTTTGACATTTCAAAAATCTGGACTTTTTAAGCGAGATGATTAAACTTGACTATTCAATATGAGAACGTTCAATTTACACCTAGACTGCCATTTAAATACTATGAACATGATGCAACAAAAGGTGTTAATGTTCCTCCTCACTGGCATCATGGAATTGAAATAAACTATTTGGTGACTGGCACTGCATTAAAGTTTGTAACAGATGGGGTTACAAAAGAATATCATCCAGGTGATATATAGGCGATCAATCATCGTGTTATTCATAGTATAAGTGGTCCTTCAAAGGTAGATTGGTTAGAATTTGGCTTAATCGTGGATGATAGTGTCCTGCAATCATCATTATTAAGTAGTCCCAATTGGCAGATTAATTTGCAAAATGAAAATTTGTCAAAATCAACTACTGCTGCATATGAAGCCTTGAAAAAGCATTTTATAGCAATTCATGATCTTATCCATTGCCAGACAAATGACGTTATAAGAATGAAAATTTTAAGTCATTTTTTCATGGTATTGGCAATATTAGCTGAATCTTTTACAACTCCTATGATTGAACAAGATATTAATCCAAATTCTTTGTTGGTTGATACAGTTATGAATGTAATTAATGAGGACTATTCACGACAAATAACGGGAACTATGATTGCTTCACAATTTCATGTTTCATTGACAACACTTAATCAACAATTTGGCTATACTGTACAAATGTCTGTAAATAAATATATTCGCTTAGTTAGGTTGTTAAATGCCAGACGTTTACTTCTGGAAACAAATAAAGCAGTTGGTTATATTGCTGGCGAATGTGGCTTTGCAAGTGATAAAACATTTTATCGAAATTTTAAAGCATGGAAAGGAGTAACACCTAGTGCTTATCGTAGAAAATATGCTCAATACCATAAAAATGATACTAGGTACTTTTAAAGTTGTCCTTTAAGACTATTCTAAATATGTTAATTTATATCTTGTAATTTATTTTTTATAAGGAGGTTTTTATATTGAACGAACGAGAGTTAATGATCGCAGGAGAATTATATAATTCAAGCGACGCGGAATTGGTGCAGATGAGGATGAAAGCAAAACAATGGACTTATCTATATAATGAAGTTATACCAGTCGATCAAGGTCCAGAGCGTAGCAAGTTACTTAATTCAATGATTGATTGTCCAACACAAGATGCTTACATTGAGGTACCGGTAAGAATGGACTATGCTTCAAATTTGCATATTGGAAGCCACTTTTATGCAAACTATGATTGCATATTTTTGGATGTTGCACCAATTAGGATTGGTAATCAGGTTATGCTAAGCCCGAGGGTTTCACTCTATACTGCTGGTCATCCAATAGATGCAGATGTACGAAACAAACAACTTGAATATGGACATCAAATTACGATTGGTAATAATGTCTGGATTGGTGGAAATACAGTAGTTTGTCCAGGTGTTAAAATTGGTAATAATGTTGTCATTGGTGCGGGTTCAATTGTGACAAAAGACATTCCTGATAATACTGTTGCTGCGGGAAATCCTGCAAGAACAATTCGCAGGATTACTAATGAGGATAAAATTTATTGGGAAAATAAACAAAAGGAATATTTAAAGAGAGGGACAGATAAGTAATTTTATTTTAATATAACCAAATTACTTCTAGTTACATTTTATCTTCTAGTCTACGAATATCTTAATAAATAAAGGGACTGAATCAAATTTTTAACTCTTTGACTCAGCCCCATATTTTTAACTAATCAGCAAATTCTTTCTCACTTTAATATAAGCTTTTTTATAAATAAGGTCTTGTAATTGAATCTTTTGAATTTTTTAATTCCTTATAAGTACCAGAGAACATGACCTTACCTCCGTTCTTTCCTCCCTCAGGTCCCATCTCAATTAACCAGTCAGCCCTGCGAATGACTTTAAGACTGTGTTCAATAATAACAACAGTATTTCCGTTTTCAATTAATTTAGCAAAAAGCTGTAATAGCCGATCAATATCTCTTAAATGCAATCCATTCGTAGGTTCATCAATCATATAGACACTGCCCTTTTTTTGTAAAAAGCTTGAGAGTTTGATCCGCTGTAATTCTCCGCCAGATAATGTTTTCAGAGATTGATTCAATTTCAAATATCCAAGACCAACATCATAAATAGCCTGTAAACCAACGGAGATTTTAGGCTCTCCATCAAAAAAGCTCAGTGCTTGGCTAACTGTCATCGATAACACATCAACTATTGTTTTTTTATTGTATTTATACTGTAGAATCTCACTGGCATAGCGAGTACCGTGACATAATTCACATTCTGATACAACGTCATCCATAAAGTACATATCATTTACTATAACACCTTTACCATTGCAGTTTGGGCAGGCCCCTTTTGAATTATAGCTGAATAGCGCTGCGCTGACTTTGTTTGCTTTAGCAAATAATTTTCTAATATCATTAAAAATATCTAAATATGTCATGGGTGTTGACCTAAGACTGATACCAATATTTTTTTGTGAAATATTAATAACGTCAACGTTTTCTTTTTCAAGCTCTAACCTAATAATCTTTGCAAGTGAGGTCTTTCCAGAACCAGCTACACCGCAAAGTACAGTTAATGAATTTAAAGGGAACTTCACAGAGATGTTTGTTAATGTATTCATGTTTTGGTTTTGTACCGAAAACCAGTTGTTAAATGTCTGGGGTTCAATTTGTTCATTTTGCTTTTCACGCAACGCAGAACTTGTAATGGTATCTGCATGTTTAAAATCATCATATGTTCCGGCAAATTGAATTTGGCCGCCAGCCTCACCGGGTCCGGGGCCAACATCAATAATATAATCAGCTTTTTCAATTAGTAAGGGATTATGTTCAACTAAAATAATCGTATTACCTTGTTTTTTTAAAATATTTAAACAATTATAGATTCGTTCAATGTCTTTAGGGTGTAGTCCCGAACTTGGTTCATCTAAAACATACATGACATCGTTCAAGGAACTTGTAATATGTTTAGCAATTCTAATTCTTTGTGCTTCACCACCTGACAATGTGTCAGTACTTCTTGCCAAGTTCAGATAACCTAAACCAATTGTAATTAATGCTTCTAAACGCTTAATAATTTGTGCAATCACATCTTCAACCAATGTACTATTAATACTTTTTATGAAAAGTATTAATTCGTCAATCGGCATGGAAACTAAGTCACTAATACTTTGCTTTTCAATCTTGCAACTAAGTGACTTTTCATTAAGCCTTGAACCATTGCAAGCGGAACATACTTCAGTTACGACAAAATTCTCAAGTTGCTTTTTGTGACGTTTCCCTTCAGAGGTATTTATGATACTTCTTTTGATTCTAGGTAATAACCCTTCGTATAATGCAGTTTTAGGCCATTTTTCAGGAGGTGATGTTAACTTTTGTTGAGGGACATAAAGAAATAAGTTGAGTTCTTCTGGTGAATAGTCCTTGATTTTTTTATTTAAATCAAACAAACCGCTATAAGCATAGCGTTTCCAGCGCCATGCACCATTACCAAAAGTTGGGAAATTAATTGGATCCTCATTCAAAGATTGGTTGAAGTCGACTAGATAATGCAAATTAATTTCTTTTGTAAACCCCAAGCCATCACAAACCTCACACTTTCCTTGGGGATGATTGAAAGAAAAAACGTCAGAATAACCAACAAAGGGTTTACCTATCCTTGAAAAAAGTAGTCTTAAAAAAGTATATATTTCAGTATATGTACCAACAGTTGATCTAATATTGCCAGACATTTTTCTTTGTTCAATTGGAATGGCTATCGGAAGATTGATAATATCGTTAACTTCTGGTCTCCCATATTTAGGCAACATATGCTGGATGTAACTTGAAAATGTGTCATTTAATTCGCGTCTTGATTGTGCGACTAACGTGTCAAAAACCAAAGTCGATTTACCAGAACCCGAAACACCTGTAAACACTGTTAATTGATGTTTTGGCACCTTAACAGAAATATTTTTTAAATTATTTTGATATGCATTTGAAATTTCAATCCATTCGTTGTCCACTTTATTACCCTCTTTCTCTTAGTCTAACAGAACCATTGCTATGTTATCATTTTTTATTTTACTAATCAAAGAATTCTCAATGAAATAAGGCTATTTACTTTATATATAAAGTCGCGGAATGAAAATTTCCAAATTAAAAAAATGAGCTACATGTATATGTACACTCATTTCTCATAGATATAAAGTTTTAAAATAGTTGTACAGGAACTATTTTTTGCTTCTAATCCAGTTACTTAACAACCCTAGTCAGAGTAATCCTTTTCCCAATCAGCTGATTGAGTGACACCAATTGTTTGAATTTTATATTCACCATTTTGTTTAACAATTTCTGCATTAGGATAGGTGAATTGCTGAACTTTGGTTGAATCCCCTGAATCTCCACTAGTAGTAAAGGTATATTTTACTGAATAAGAAACAATAGCCTTGTTCTTCCCTGATGGAGTCACTGAATTAATTTTTGAAATTTCTGAGTTATAGGTTTCAATATTATCATTCGTTTTGAAAGAATCAAAGAATTTCAATAAATCGTTGTAACTTGAATTACTCTCTTGACCAACAAAAAGTTCCGCTGTTGCTGAATCCTCTGTTCCGTATTCTGTACCAGAAAAAGCATTTCCCAACAGTTCTTCCGCATCACTTTTAGAAACAACACCTTCAAATGACGGTGAAATAGTTTGATAGCCATAGGCTAATTTATTGCTGACGTTGACTGTTTTGGATTTAACAGTCTTACCAGAAACTTTAAGTGTAAGATATGCACTTAAATTGTTACTAATTGGGTAATCTTTAAACTTGAGCTTTCCGCTATTATTTAATACACCAACTTTTTTATTGTTCAGGTAGACAGTTGAACCTTTGCTACCACTAATTGTGAAAGTTGCAATTCTTAAATTCAAAGACAAATTCTGTGATCCTGAAACCAGTGTGCTACTCGAAGTATTAACAAGTTTTTTTCCAGATATTGTTCCTCCAGATTTAAAAGTGTACAACCCAGGGAATACTGGTCCAACTTTTTTGCTATAATTTGCATTTGTAGTTGTTGTCAATTTCTTACCATCTTGATAAAAAGTGACTCCAGAATGATTAGTCGAAAGCGTTACATAAGCTGCGGCAACATTGACCTTATAGCGAGGAAAGAAGAGCCAAGCCTTTCCACTTTGTTCAATTGAGTAGGTATTGTTATATGTTGAGCCTTGCTGAAGAGTTGTTTTTAACTCGGCCAATGCTTGTTTGTTTTTTTCAAAATATTTTTGAATTGGTTTTAGATTCTTATCAGAAATCTTATTCTGTAAAGTTGGATCATTGGTTTTTATATATTTAGCCAAGCTCTTATCAGGATTTCCCATTGCTGTAATTATTCGATTGAACTGTTTTTGTGGTTGGTAATAATCTTTTAATCCAAAATAACCCCCAACTATTATTACAATAATAACGAAAAAAGCACCAATTAAGCGCTTATCAAGCGGTTTTTTAGGCTGTTGCACCGCAGTAGCATTCCCACTACGTTGCAAAGAAGATTCTGTGGTGGTAGAGTCATCTTTTTTTGTAGAAGCATTTATTTGACTCAATTTATGACCACAATTTGGGCAAAAAGCAAGACCCGCCTTAATTTTACTACCACATTCCGGACAAAATATTTCTGAGGCCATTTTTACAAACCTCCCCCGTTAAGTAATGAAGTAAAGAACGAACCAAGTGTATCTCCTAATTGAGACATAACTATTGAAAGAGCAATTAATTCAATCACAATACAGATTGCAACTGTAATTGTTGCTCCATAAATCCGATCCAGTTGATTTGCTTCTTTAAGTTCAACAACCCCACAAATAATAGCTATTTCCCAAATAGTAGAAATCAAAGTTATTATTAGAATGATGACTAACATTGAAACAGTACTTATTCCAGATAAAGAGATTAAGAAAAAAAGTATTGTTAACAAAAGAATTGAACTACTATAATGGGACAATTTATTTAGATAATCAATGAATTTTTCTTCACCTAAATTTTTACCGACTGCATGATGAATTAAAAATGCAACCCCAATCATAGCTACAGCTGCAAGCCAAATTGTTAGGATAATAGTAAGATAAAACCCAATACCAATTGAATATGAATTATTATAACTAGATGAAGTATTTGAAAATGCTCCTAATATGTTGTTAGCTGTATTTGTTGCCGCTGAAGTTGCCTTTTGAACCCAATGTCCAATACCTAAAGTAAAAAATAAACTTTCTAAAAATAGAGTTAACAAACCTGCATATTTAGTAGTTTTTTGTGCCTCAAAAGGTTTTTTCCATGATGCAAGTAACCAACCCCAATAACCTTGAAGCGCATTTTGTAAAGCCTGTGTGTCTATTGAGGAGTTTCCCCTGTTTTTTGAACTATCACTAGTTTCTGGAGATTGAGAAGCTGTAGTTGCTTCTTTTTGGTCCCCTTCGATAATCATTTTTGCACCACAATTGGTACAAAATTTAGTACTGTCTTCCATTTCTGAATGACAATTTGAACAAAGTTTCATTATGTATTCCCCCAAAATAAATATTTATACATATATGATACAACGTAAAAAAACTAACATCAACGAAAATTAAAGAAATTCTTTAATTTCTTTGCTGATTCTTAATACTTTTTTGGTTTAAAATTCCTAAGTCCCTCTTTAATTTTAAAATACGATAAACAGATTTATTAATTTGGCTCTCTTTAATTTGCTTATTTTTGACAGCTTGTACAATACTTGAAGTACCATCAACAATATTATTGCTGAGTAACATATCGTTTCCAGCTTCTACTGCGAGTAAGTCAGGTGAAATATGTTTGTCAGCCGCAAATTTAGTAATTGCTCCCATACTCAAATCATCAGTTATAATTACTTTTTTAAATTTTAATTTCTTTCGTAAAAGTTGATGGATTTTCGGTGACAATGAAGCTGGATATTCAGAATCAATCGAAGTAACAAAAATATGTGAAACTAAAACAGTTTGTGCTCCTGCCTTAATACCAGCTTTAAACGGTAAAAAATCACTATTCTCAAAATTGGTAAGTGTGCGAGTTGTTGTTGCAAATCCTGTATGAGTATCCCCAGCTGTACCATATCCAGGAAAATGTTTTAAACTAGCTGCAACTTTATTTTTTTGAATTTGTGCAACTTCCTCTTTAATAATGTGCGCTGTTTGTTTATAATCTAGCCCCAAAGATCTTTCATAAATAAAACTATTTGGGTCAGTTGAAACATCAGCTACGGGTGCAAAGTTAAGATTAATTTGTAAAGAATTCAAAATTTTTGCCGTATCTCCAGCAGCTTTGACTACACCTTTTCTACCGCCTGCTTGATAAAGTTGTTGTGGTGAAGCAAAAGTTTTGTTATTAGTCAAAGAAGGATTTGATGATAACCGTGAAACTGTCCCTCCTTCTTGATCTGTACCAATTATTAAGGATAAATTTGCCTGATTTTTATAGTTTTGCATGTTAGCAATGAAGTTTTGCTTTGTTTGATTTTTAAAATCATTTCCAAATAAAATTATGCCTCCCGGTTGATATTGTTTAATAGCTATAGCTGATTCTGATTGAGTGCCTTTTGTAGTTATAATATACATTTGTGCAATTTTTTGTGAGAGCGTCATTTTACTAATAACTTCTTTTAGTTGTTGATTATTGATTCTGTGAACGTTTTTTGCATAAACTACAGTAGAAAAGTTTATACCCCCAAAAATAAAAATTGATACTAAAAATAAAAATATCTTTCTCATTTCAACCTATCCTTTTTTAACAATTTAGTTATAAAATACAGTTAAAATTATAGCACAGTATTATTTATGGCATTTATCAACTTGATAAATACTTGTTTTCTTTTAAATAAATTGGAAGCAATATCATTTTTAATAAAGGCGCTAACAATTAAAAAAATACAAAACTAGACTTGACAACTTCGCATTATTTTTATAAACTTCTAGCTAATGATAACGGAATACACGAAAGACGATGCGTAGAAGAGTAATTTTCGGGATAATTTTAAGAGAGCCTCCTACTGGTGCAACGAGGCAGTTGGAACGAAAATGAAAGTAAGCTACAAGTTGTAACTATGATTTTTAATTGTAGTAGTTACTGGGATTGCGCCCATTACAGCAATGGAGTATCGCTTGAATAAAATCGAGCCGTACTTTTTGAGTCAATCATTGCGAAATGAGTGAAAATAAAGGTGGTAACACGTGAAGACGGGGCTGTGCCATAAGTCCTTCAAAATAGAAGAGATTAGTGAAAATCGTTCTTTGATTTTCACTAATCTCTTCTTTTGGTTTATAAAACAGTTATAATTGGTGCCTTTCGCCACCAATTTTCTAATATTCATTGCCATCAAGGCAATTCCAGCTTCCCTTTTTACCTTCTCAAGACCTCTAACCGAAAATTTTTTAAAACCCAAACAAGCCTTCAATCCACCAAAAACTGATTCAACATCTATTTTACGTTGTCCGTAAATTGAACCAGTTTGGTGATTTGAAAGCAACTTGCGTTCCTTAGCTTTGAAATACTCCCATGCGCTATTAATACTTATTTTACGAGGATTTCCGTTTTTAGTGAATGCTCGGTGATCAATTTTAAAATCGTTATCGTATTTGTTTGCCTGATACTCTTTAAATTCACGTACAAATCCGTACTTATCTTTGCGCTTACGGTAAGCATAAAAACTAAATCTAACTCCCTGCAGATCAATAAAATAATCGTCTTTAGGATGATACGCCCAATTCATGACCTTACGGTCATCACTTTTCCATTTGCGACTATTTTCTTTTAACATTGTCCCATATGGAATTAACGCTGTATGTTCAGGTAATTCATCTTCGAGATATCGATAATTTGATTCTGAACCGTATCCTGCATCAGCCACAATATACTTACCTAAAGTTCCAGCTGCTTTTTGTTGCTGTAAAAAAGGAATTAATGTTTTGGTATCTCCTGGATTTTGAAAAATGCCGAAGGCAGTTACAAATTGTTTACTTGTGGCGATTTGTAGATTATAAGCCGGTTTTAGCTGTCCGTTGAGCATTGGATCTTCCTTAACACGCATGAAAGTTGCATCATGATCTGTTTTTGAATAACTATTTCTTTTACCATAAATTCTGGTTTGTATTTTATGAGCTAATAATTTAGTTTGCCGTAACTTAAGTTTTCGTTTTAAAGATTTTAGTTTTCGACGCCTTGACTTGTCTGGGTTTGGAGAGATATGTTCTTTTTCAATCTTTTTATTCAAATCTTTCAAGTCATTTTCTAACCGCAAGGTAATTTCATCAAGCATTTCTAAAGTAAGATCTGTCTCTGCTGGGAGTTGACACTTAAACTTAGCATCATTTAATTCTTCCAGAAGGGTTATAATCGCAGAGCGATTAAGCTTGTCAAAACGAATCGTATTCTTACGCCAAACAAAACTATATTTATTGGCATCAGCTAAAATTTTAGTCCCGTCAATAAAAGTAACTTCATCAATAAAATTGTTTTGTTTCAGATATTTGGTTAGTTTTAGAATACATTGATTAATCAAGCTCTCAACTTCATCTGAAATTCTAAAACGACAAATTGTTCGGTAGGCTGGAACCTGTTCTTGTGTCAGCCAACGGGCTGCCAAATTCTCCTCTGCCAACGTATTAATACGGCGACTACTAAAGATACCTTTTGTGTACGCAAACAAAATTAATTTTAAAAGTACACGCAGATCATACTTACGTGGTCGTCCAAAGATGTAAGGATCATTAATTTTAAGGTCTTCAACTATTTGATTAATCATCCGTGCAGGATGATTTTCTTTTGGCTCCCAGTCAGTTTTAATACTAAGTACAGTCTGATTTATGTTATAATTATTGTACATTTTGATTATCCTTTCTATGAGGGGATTGTTTTTAAAGGCACTGGCTGCAATCAGTGCTTTTTTATTTTTAATTATACCAAAAGAGCTTCACCAGAAAAATCATTACTTTCTCTGGTGAAGCTCTTTCACTTAGGGACTTATGGCACAGCCCCTTTTTTTCTATCAGAAAATCACATAGTACATAGTTTCTAAGGAGGAATACACATGGATAATTCAGAAAAATTATCAAACAAGCAATATATTATTTTAGCATCATTATTATTCGGGATGTTCTTTGGTGCCGGCAATTTAATATTTCCAATTCATCTAGGTCAGATGTCAGGTCAAAATTGGGAACCTGCTGCAATCGGCTTTTTGCTCTCTGCAATCTGCTTACCGCTTCTATCTATTTTGGCAATCAGTATGACTGAGAGTAACAGTATGTATGATTTAGCACTTCCAGCTGGGAAAAAATTCTCACTTGCCTTCTTGATTCTGACTCATGCTTCATTAGGATTGCTAATTGCAACTCCAAGAACCGCCACAGTTACATTCTCAATTGGAGTTCAACCGTTCATCCCGAAAGCATGGACTCACATAGGATTGCTGATTTTTTCCTTCCTTTTTTTCGGCACTGTTTGTATTCTTTCTTTTAATGAAGGTAAAATCACCCGTAATGTTGGAAAAATTCTTAATCCGCTTTTTGTCTTACTTCTAGCAATTCTTTTCTTTATTGCCTTCTTTCTGAAAGGAACTGATTTACGAAGTGTCGCATTACTACCAGCTACTGGAAAAGGAACAGGTTCATTTATTAATGGTTTCCTCCAAGGATACAATACAATGGATGCACTTGCTGGTCTTGGTTTTGGGGTAACAATTGTCGCAGCTTTAAAGCTTTTTGGTCAACATAAAGAAAAAGCACGTTCACGTTCAGTTGCAAAAATCGGTATTTTAACCATGGGATTCGAAGCTTTAATATATATTTTTCTGATCGCTTTAGGTGCCTCCAGTTTGGCTTATACTAAAATGAGTGCCGATGGTGGTAGTGCTTTTACAACTATTATGGAACATTATACAGGTTTAGCCGGTGCAGCTATTTTGGCAGCTTTGACACTGTTAGCATGTCTGACAACAGCAATCGGATTAATTACTTCTCTTTCAGAAGATTGGGGACACCGCTTCCCTAAAATTGGTTATCATCGCTTTTTACTCATGTCAACGCTTGTTTCTTTTTGTATTGCAAACTTCGGCTTGGAACAGATTATTCTTTATTCATCACCAATCCTTAGTTTCTTATATCCATTAGCGATTGCATTAATTATTCTGGGAATATTAAAACCATTTATTGGACGAAATTCGTTTATTTATCGCTCAACTATTATTTTAACAATGATTCCTGCAATTCTTGATCTCATTCATAACCTGCCACCTATTTTTGCAAAGCTATCATTTATTGCAAATATTAATTCGTGGGCAACAGCTAATATTCCACTTTACAGCATTGGATTGGATTTCTTACCATTTATGCTGGTTGGTCTTTTGAGTGGTTGGGGAATTTCATTATTTGGAGAAAAAAGCTTTAAAAAAAATGTTAAAGATAATAATCATTAAAAGTTTGAGTAATATTACCCTTCTCAATTTTTAAGTGAATTAAAAAACCATCATAGTATGCCACGTTGTGATGTGTTTCCTCCTAAAATTGGACACTAAATCCAACTTTAAGAGTTCACATCATTTAGTACATATAGTATGACGGTTTTTTATTTGAAAATAAATTTTATTATTATGTTGCGTTTTTAATAAACGACATCAAAATATACAATCCATTTTAATTTGTGAGGTTCTGTATTGCATTACATTGCAAATAATGTTTGCGTTTCCTGATAAATATGACGTGCAACATCAGGATGGTTCATTGTATATAAATGTATACCATCTACATTCTGTGTTACCAAATCAACAATCTGGTTAATTGCATAAGCAAGCCCGGCAGCTTTAAGTGCAGCTGGATTAGTTTGGTATCTATCAAGCATCGCTACGAACTTCTTAGGTAAAAAACTAGCACTATTTTGAACTACATGAAGTGCTTGAGAGCGATTAACAATTGGCATAATTCCCGCAAGAATAGGAACATCAATATTGGCTAAAGCACAATCTTCTTCAAATTGGTAAAAAGTTTCATTAGAAAAAAACATCTGTGTTATTAAGCAATCATACCCAGCAGCTACCTTAGTTTGTAACTGCCTAATATCAGTCACTTTGTTAGGTGATTCTGGATGACCCTCGGGGTAACAAGCTCCAAAAATCTTGAAAGTACTGTCCCTTTGCTTAATATAGTCAATTAGATCACTTGCATACTTGAAATCACTTTTAGGTACTTTTCCAGGTACTAAATCACCACGTAGTACCAAAATATTGCTAATTCCACGTTTTTTAAGTTCCGCTAGAATATAATCAATTTGTTTTTTGTCAAAATACCGTGCAGTTAAGTGAACAACCCCTGGTACTTGCAATTCATTTTCAATATATGAAGCTACTTTCAAAGTCGAGTCTTCGAAATCAAGTTGCTTATTATTGCAGGTAACACTAATAAATTCAGGATGCAGGTCACCAAGTGCTTGAACTGTTTGATAGATCTTAGGGTTTTTAATACTAGCTGACGGAGGAAAAACCTCGAAGGATAGATGTGGTTTAGTTAGTATCTTGTCCATCTGTTAACTCCCTTCGAATTATTCTTGTTGCCTCAGTTAAATTAACTAGGCTAGCTTTGGCTTCACGCTCACCTCGCGTCTTTAAACCACAATCAGGATTTACCCAAATATTTTGCTGTGGAACTTTTGCCAATATTTGGTGTAATTCATTAATAATTTCTGTTTTCGTAGGTATTCTTGGAGAATGAATATCATATACTCCTGGACCAACAAGGGTTTTGAAGTGTTTATCTTGCAATTGCTGCAAAATTTCTAAGTTAGAACGGGATGCTTCGAATGAAATAACATCTGCATCCATTTGATCAATTGCTTGAATAATATCACCGAATTCACTGTAGCACATATGTGTATGAATCTGAGTTGTTGCCTTAACTTTGCTGTGTACTAGTCGAAAAGCAGGAATAGCCCAGTCAAGATATTCACTATTCCAGTCACTCTTACGTAACGGAAGTTTTTCACGTAATGCAGCTTCATCAATTTGAATAATATTAATTCCATTTTTTTCCAAATCAAGAACTTCAGCCTGGATTGCCAGTGCGATCTGTAGAGTTGACTCCTCTAAAGAGATATCTTCACGAGGAAACGACCAATTTAAAATAGTTACGGGTCCAGTCAACATACCTTTAACAGGTTTGTTAGTAAGACTTTGTGCGTAAGCTGACCACTTAACTGTAATTGGCTCTTTACGACTAACATCTCCCCAAATAATTGGTGGCTTGACTGCTCTTGTTCCATAAGACTGTACCCAACCATTTTTAGTGAAAAGATAACCGGATAAACGTTGCCCAAAATATTCGACCATATCATTGCGTTCAAATTCTCCATGGACCAAAACATCAAAACCGACATCTTCTTGCCATTTAATACATTCTTGAATATGTTGTTTAATAAATTTATCATACTCGGCTTGGCTAAGTTCGTCTTTGCGTAATGCAACACGGGCATGTTTAACTTCTCTGGTCTGTGGGAAAGAACCAATTGTCGTTGTTGGCAAGAGTGGCAAATGCAATGCGTCTTCTTGTTTTAAACGACGCTCTTCAAAGTCGGGTTTGCGTATAAAATCTGTTTCAGTTAATTTTTCAATCTGTTGGTGAAGTTCTAAGTTTTCTTCAACTCTTGAAGCCGCAAATAATTTTTGATTTGTCTGGAGTAAACCTAATTGTTGATTTTGTTGCAGTAGATCTAACTCTTTTAATTCAGTTAATTTTTCACTTGCAAATGCAAAGTGCTTTTTAATATTTGGCGCAAATGGTTCTGCAGAAACAGTATACGGAACGTGTAATAGTGAACAGGAAGTTGACAAAATTACTTTTTTAATAGGTAAACTATCTAATAAGTTCAAAGTTGTTTGATAATTATTGCGCCAAATATTTTTACCGTTGACAATTCCTGCAAACAAAACTTTATCTTCAGGAAATCCTGATTCAACAAGCTTTTTGGTTTCTTTTCCTTCAATAAAGTCAAGTCCAATACCATCGAAATCAAGAGTTAGTAATTGATGATAGATATCCCGAATATCACCGAAGTAAGTTTGCAACAATATTTTGGTTTTGTCCTTCTTAGTAAGTAGTCGCTGGTAGAAATCATAAACCCATTGAATTTCAGAACTAGTTAGGTCATAGACAAGAGATGGTTCATCAATCTGAATCCATTTTGCACCGTTTGCAGATAAATCCGCAATTAAGTCACCATATGCAGTAAGCAAGTTCTGAGTAAAATCTTCAGCTGTTACACCTATACCAAATTCGGAGAGTTTTAGTAGTGTAAATGGTCCAATAATAGTTGGGCGAGTGATTATTCCAAGTTCTTTTGCCTCAAGAAATTCATTAATAATTTTCCCACCATGATATTGAAAACTATTGTCATTAGTTAATTGCGGTACAAGGTAATGATAATTGGTGTTAAACCATTTCTTCATGGGCCATGCTTTGAAGTCCCCTTCTTCTCCTTGATAGCCTCGAGCTAATGCGAAGTATTTATCAAGATTGGATAAAGATGAGTTTTTAATCTCTACTGGAATTGCATTGAATAAAAAAGTGGTGTCCAAGAGATTGTCATAAAAGGAAAAATCGTTACTAGGAATTTGCTCTATTCCAGCATGTTGTAATTCCAGCCAATGTCTTTTTCGTAATTCTTTGCCGACTTTTCTTAAGTCTTTTGCAGTTATTTGGTTACGGAAATATTTTTCAGTCGCAAATTTCAATTCACGTTGTGCTCCAATGCGTGGAAAACCCACAATTGTTGTTGTCATATTAAATAACTCCTTCATATACTATTTATTGTGGTTAACTCTAACATAGAAAAAGTTAAAATAATAATTGGCTT
The DNA here is from genome assembly GCF_019443985.1 of Liquorilactobacillus hordei DSM 19519. Classification (NCBI taxonomy): domain Bacteria; kingdom Bacillati; phylum Bacillota; class Bacilli; order Lactobacillales; family Lactobacillaceae; genus Liquorilactobacillus; species Liquorilactobacillus hordei. Next base: position 1,428,912 of record NZ_CP049303.1, on the reverse strand, counting down.
TTTTAATTATTATATATAGGTATTGCCTATAACAAGGATAAAAAAATTGGTAATTTGTATAATTAAGTTTTATATGTTTTTAAGTTATAGAAAAGAAAAACTTATAACTTTTCTTATCATAAAAAACACATACATAGTCATTATTAGAACTAATGAGCTTTGCATGTGCCACCTTTTTTTATAAATTTATAGAATGTAATTTTTAATTCCGTGTATAATTCCATCTTCATCATTGGACAATGTAATAAACCTTGCATATTCTTTAACCTCTGACGATGCATTTTTCATTGCAATCGGAGTTCCAACCGACTTGAACATTTCGATATCATTTTGACCATCGCCAAAAGCAGCTAATTCTGATTTTTTTAAATCCTCGCTTGATTGGATATAAGCAATTGCATTATTTTTAGTTGCGTTAGAACTGGTTATCTCTAAATAATTTTGGCCAGAAAATTTAGCTGCTATATTCAAAGAAAGTCCATTGATTTTCTGCGCAATCTGTTTTAATTTACCATTATCAAAGCAAATAATCATTATCTTATAAACCGGATTGTTTTTTAAACTTTCCTGGTTAATATTGTTTAAGAGTTCTGGTTGAAGTCCTGTTAGGTTAGATTCATAAAGAATTCCGTTATCAATTTTGCGAGTATACCACATATTCTTTGTATACCAGCTAATTGATACATCTGGATGATCAGTAATTAAATTTAGTAGTTTATAAGTATCTGCATACTCAAGCGGTAATGAAAAAATTTTCGCCTTTTCACTTTGTTTTTTTTCAAAAATTAGACCTCCGTTAAATGATACTTGGGCATTTCTTAAAGCTAAGTTTCTAATAGCGAAGTCCATTTCCATTGGAGCTCTGGCAGAAACCAATGTAATTGGGATTTTTATTTCTCTCAGAAACTTAGTAGTTTGATAACTGATTCTTCCTTGAGAATTTAACAAAGTATTATCCATATCAAGAAAAATATGCTTAATCATTATTCTCCCTCCTTAACTTTGATATATTTTACTTCAATAGTTTTTTTAAACCATTTTTTATATGCTTCGGACAATTTATTATCTGTAATAAGTACATCAATTTCAGAACAGTCAGCTAATTTGTAAGGTGATGATTGTTCTGAGTTAAATTTATACTGTTCGGCAATGACGACAATTCTTTTGGAACGCACAATAGCTTTTTTTAAAATAACTGCGTCATCTTTATCAACTACATAAATTCCTTCTTCACATACCCTTGATGTGCCAACAAACATGGTATCAAATGTGAAAGAATCTAATTGTGTCAGAGTTTCTAGTGAATAAGTATAACGATTGCCTTTATCTAATTGGCCACCAAGTAACTCAACTCGAGGAAGTGTGTTTTGAGATAAATTCAGTGCATTATCTATAGAATTTGTAATTACTGTTATGTTCTTCTTATTTAGAAGTTGGCATAATAACACAAGCGTTGTTGACGTTCCAATAAAATATAGTCGTTTAGATATTACCATCTTCTCTGCAGCAGCTGCCATACTTGCTTTGACTGAGGAACGGACATGTGATCGTATACGATATCCAGGAACATCATTCAGATTATTATTCATTATTCCACCATGAAAACGAACTGCTTGACCAGTTGAGGCCAATCTCAAAACATATCTGCGCACAGTGTCAAATGAAACTTTAAAATATTCCGCTAAATCTTTTGTGGTCAATTCATCTTTTTCATTTAGCATCTGTTTTATTATTAAAAGCCTACTTGCTTGATTCATATTATTTTCACCTCGAGAGAATTTTATCATTTTTAGCAAGTATAAAAACTATTTTCGTTCAAAGAAATAATTGTTCTTAATTATTTATAAGCGTTTGATGATTGAAATAAAGATTTGCTATAAACATGTTTCTTAAGTCAATGAGGAACTAGAAAGATAATATTTTCTATGCTATAATCCAATTTTATGTGTAGAAAGCAGGTGTCTTATGAAAGTAAAAGTCCATGTTGCAAGTGCATTTAGCAAAGATAATAAGGGTGGAAATAAAGCAGGAATAGTACTATTTGAACAATCATTGACTACTACTCAGAAAAAATCAATTGCTAAACAATTAGGTTATGCAGAGACTGTGTTTATATCAAATCAGAAAGAGCTGATTATAAATTTGAGTATTTTACACCAAAAGATGAAGTTGCTCTATGTGGTCACGCTACAATTGGTGCGTTTACTGCATTAGGTTATTTAAAGAAACTTTCCAAGACTCAGTACACAATTGAAACTAAAAGTGGCATTCTCGCTATTAATATCGAAGATGATCTTACCTTTATGGAGCAAGCTAAACCGATATATTATGATGTCGTTACACCAGAAAAATTTGTTAAATGCTTTAATATTGAGCATTTGGATAATAAATATCCAATTCAAATTGCTTCAACTGGTTTAAAAGATATTTTAATTCCCATAAAAAAAGAAAGAAATCTAAATACATTACAACCTAATTTTGAAAAAATTAAGGAAATCAGTGAGTACTATGATGTAGTCGGAATGCATTTATATACTTTTAAAGATGATCGAATTATATGTAGAAATTTTGCACCTCTGTATGATATTGATGAAGAATCGGCGACTGGAACTTCAAATGGTGCACTAGCTTGCCACCTTTATGAAAATCTTCATCTGCATAAAGACACATATATATTTGAACAGGGACATTCTCTAAAACTACCGTCTGAAATATTAGTTAAATTAGTAACTAATAATAATGATGAAGTTGAAAAAGTTTATGTTGGTGGCAGAGGATATTATTGTGAAAATAAATATCTAAATGTTGAATAATTGGTTTTTATTTCAAAATGAAAGCAAAGTTCCCTACTCAGTGAGGGAGCTTTGCTTTTTGACTATAAAGAAAAATTTTTTTGAACTGCAAAAAAAAGCTACTCAATTCTTAGCAGCTTTTAACTTTAACACAGCTCCCCCGCTCATTTAGTGGAGAATACTGTCAAATTTAATTTAGTGACCTTTTGATAGTCATCGTTAAATTGAGAACCATCAAGCCATCCCATCTTTTTAGTAAATAAAAATTATTCTTTGATATCAATCAATATTGTGTATTATTATATAATTTTTTCCATTTTCTTATTTTAGGACGAAAATTAGTAAATGGAGCAACTGTATTGATATGAATCCATTTCCATAATGGCCATTGAGCTTTGTTGTTAGCCCAATTTCGTTGATGAAGTCCAAACAACTCATCAGTTGATAAAGTGAGTATCCAATCGCACACTTGTTGAACCAAATAATTCAATTGTTCACGTTGTGCAATTAGTGATTGCTCGCCAAAATCATTATAAAACTGTTGATACAGTCCACCAAGATTATTCCACTTGAAGTCAGGAGTTGGTGTGATCACAGTTTTACCTGTTTTTTCTTGTTGCTCCCAAGATAATAAAAGCGTTCCCCAGCCTAATTGATAAGACAACATCTGTGACGGAGTTCTATCAACTGAAACAAGTAATACATTTCTTTGATCCTCCGAAATATCATTAAATTCATTAATAAATCTAGAGTACGAAAATTTAATTTTTTCAACTAATTCAGCTTGATTGTTATATTGTAGCATTGCCAACCTCCATTATTTTTGAAAAGGAAGAATCATTACTGGGTAAACTGATCAATTACCTTTTTTTCAATCCAACCACTCTCTTTTTAATGACCAGAAGTTACTTTTATACCGATAATACCAACTAGTAGCATAAAAATAAATATCCATGTTATAACCGAAATCTGATCATTAGTTAATCACTATGTTGTCAATAATTTGACCAGCATCTGTAGCGGTTAAATATTTAATGCTATTACTCATACCTACAACAGGTGCACTAGCATCAACCGTAATAGTTGAAGCTGTTTCACCAGGATGTTTCTGATCCATTTCCTCAAAAGTAGTAATATCGTCTTGTGGCAAATCACTTGCAGCTACAAGTGTACTTGTTTTTTTGTACGTAGTAGTTGTCCCTTGCCCTATCCGTACTAACTGATTTTCATTAACAAAGAGATACAAATAACCTAAACTATCCCCACTAGCAACAGCTTTTTGCGTTAATTGATAGCCAGCATTAGCTGCATTAACTTTTTGCGCAGCATAAGTTATATTCTGGTTTAGTGATATTAATGAATATGAACTCAATTTCTGAATTGCGGAACGCTCATAACTATTGTATCGATGTTGATACATATAACCATCTTCAATCATAATTTTACCAGTATCACTTGAACTGGTCGTAGTTTCTGGTGCAATCCATGTACCATTTAATTTATTTAATGAAATTTGGCTAGTTGCCTTTTTTGTACTTGTATCAGTAAATGATTGACCTCGTGCAATTGTTATCGTTTGCTTAGTATCAACATATTGGATATTAATCGAATATAGATGATGTCCTTTGGCAACAAAAGCTTCAGGAAGTGTCATACCATTTGTTTTTGTTTCTAGGAAAACTAAATCAGATAATTTACGGACTCTAATGTCTGAACCTAGCTTTTTTAATGAATCATTTACTTGTGCAACACTCATTAAATGGATACTTTTTTGTGCACTTTTTATATAGTTTTTAAGCATATTTTGTTTCCACTTTTTTAACGAAACTCTTTTATAATTAACTGAACTAGAAATAAATTGTCCTTTAGAGGTAGTCCAGCTAGAAAGTGCATCAGTTTTCGAAACCACTGAACTAGTTATCTGTTTTGAAACACCTTGGTCCTTAGTCTGCTTTGAACTGATACCTTGATTGAAAGTCCAAGTCTTTGATTCAGCCTGCAGTGTTTTATTTGTCGTTGCTTTAACGTTATCATCAACTGCTTTTTCCTTTTTTTGAAGACTACACCCTGAAACAACCACCATTAATAAAATAATTATAAAAATATTTAATTTACGCATAAAAATACCCCAATTCATATTTAATCGACTAATCTTACTTTTTCCCAGCAATTTGTATCTATTCAGTTATTGACTTTCTAAATAAACTGGTAACAAAATTTCATTAATCAAAGTCTCTATCATATCAGTACTGATGTTTTTTCGTAAAAACATTTTATAGCGAAGCCACTCAAAGGGTAGTAATTTCACATCATTCGAGATATCCGCTTTTACCTGCTCTCCACGAGCTCTTGCTCGATCCAGTATTCGATTTATAGCCCGTAAATCAATTTCTGAATTTCTTTCCATTAGTTGGAGTACAGTTGCATTTGGTTGTGTACCAATCTCAACTAAGACACTTCTTAAAAAAGGTTCTCCTAATGCGTCAATACTGATAAGAAAACGGTCCATTAATTGAAAAAGATCATCCTGTAAATTCTTACCAGTTAAAACAAGCTTATCAACACTACCGTTATTTTCAAGTTTAATCCTTGCTTGAAATGCTGAAATAGCAAGTTCAAGTGGTGTTTCCCACCGACGATAAATTACAGATTTACTGGTTCCTGCTAACTCTGCAACTTTCTGAAATGTAAGTCCTTCTACCCCTTCTTTATCCACAATTTTACGTACAACCTCATAAATAGCACTTTCTAGTTCGGCTCCCCTGCGTCTAATATTCCCCATAAATAACACCTCTTTAAGATACTTTCAGTTTCTTATTGACTTTTATGCTTCATAGAGTAATATAACATGTGTAGCTTTAGGATACTATAAGTTTCTTATTAGGAGGATAAATTTATGTCTGGAAAAAATTCTGATATTCCAAAATCAGTGATGGTTACTGCTTGGATTCTGGTGCTTGGTGCAATGGCTCCATTACTTGATTCAACAATGGTAAACATCGCTATTCATACATTAGTTAAAGATTTAAACAGTTCTGTTGAAATTGTTCAATGGACTATTACAGGATATGTATTAGCAACGGGTATTGCAGTTCCATTCTCTAGTTGGCTATTAAATAAATTTGATGGTAAGCACGTTTTTTTAATGGGGGAAATCCTCTTCGCAATTGGATCAGTTTTATCTGCAATTTCACCCAATATTAATTTTCTTATAGGTGCGAGATTGATACAAGGGTTTGCTGGTGGACTGATTATCCCAATCTTGACAACCTTATTGGTACAAACAGCTGGCCAAAAGGTGACGGGACAAATGATGGCAACAGTTGGTTTACCCATGATTCTTGGGCCTCTGCTTGGTCCAATTTTTGGCGGAGTCATCATAAAATATCTCTCCTGGCATTGGATTTTTTGGGTAAATATTCCGGTAGGTATTATCTCAATTATATTAATTATTTGGAAAATGCCGCATTACCCTGCACAAAATAAAACAGCTAAGATGGATCTTACAGGAATAATATTGCTTGCAACTGCAACCACCGCAATTATCTACGGAATTGTTAAGGCCTCTAGTGCAGCTAATTTTTTGAACCAGAAAACATTGTTGTTTGTTGGTATAGGTTTAGCATTAATATTCTTATATATTATTTGGGCTTTGAAAATGAAAGAAACAGTTGTCTTACCATTGAAATTATTTAGCCATAATTCCTTTAATGGCTCTATCATTGGTCTTTTTATTGCCGGTACAGTTCTAAATGGTGCAATGCTATTGTTGCCACTATTTTTTCAAGATGTTCACAATATGAGTGTCATGGCAGCCGGACTTGCACTAATTCCTCAAGGTATCGGTATGTTGATATCGCGCCCTCTTACAGGTAAATTAACTGACCGTATTGGTGCAAAATATGTTGTCTTTGGCAGCCTTTTGATTACATTTATAGGAACCCTTCCATTTTATTGGATTGATGCTACAACATCTTATTGGATTATCGCTGCCATTTTATTCATTCGTGGAATTGGCGCTGGAGGAATCCTAATGCCATTAATGACTGACACGTATACTGGGATGGAAAAAGCTGAAATTCCTGCTGCTTCTATTGGTTCTCGAATTGTTCAAAACATCGGTAGTGCATTCGGATCCGCATTGATTTCAACTTTAGTTACTGCTTATGTAAACTCAAATATTGTATCTTTTAAACACAATCTTGCAGTCAATAAGTTTCATGGCAATCCAGCTTATGTGAAAATATTTTTGCAGCATCATTTAGAACTAATCAAAGTTCACTCATTTCAGTATGGATTTCTGATTATTTCTATCGCTGCACTATTAACTGCGCTACCAGCAATGTTGCTTACAAATAGGTTTGGGAAAAAATAATTTTATTTAAGTATAAAAAAGAAGTTGTGCCGTAATTATTATTGCGGTTCAACTTCTTTTTGTGATAATCAAAGTCAGTGCAAAGCTTCTGGATATTTAGCAAGTAGTTTTGCAAAAATATAGCATCCGAATTTACTAAATATAATGAGTTACTAATACTATACATTATTTTAAGATAATCATGTTTCCTGTTGAGCAATCATATCTTAAATTTAATGTTATTTCAGCTTTTCTACTTTCTACTCATGTAGTGAATGTTTTCTTGTACGAATGAATCGACTAGATTTAAAGATGGTATATTAATTATTCAACACCTAAAGCTTTAAATACTGCATCTTCAGGTGTACTGTAAAAGATGATATTGAACGTTGACATCAATTCGGGTGGTACCGTTGCTAAATCTGCTGCATTCGCCATTGGTACTAAGATTTTCTTGGCCCCTGAATCGCGTGCCACTTGCATCATATCGGCAAGGTTTGTCACGCGAATTAAAGTACCACCAATTGTTATGTCACCTAAGACAGCCATACTTGCAACAACAGGCTTATTCAAGGAGACAGAACATAAAGCAATCATTGTTGGCAATGACAAAAATATAGGATTCCCAACACCATTCAGATCCTGCGTGTTAAATACAAAATCATGGGTAATCATCGAAATAGATGAATTGATTGTCACTGCATTGGCATTTAAGTATTTGTAAGCTGAATCGGCCTTTTCTTTAGCTCCTGAATCACTCCCCAGTCCTGTGGCCTTAAATTTACCATTTCCAGCCACCATCTGTGTTTCAAACTTAAATGCTCCAATACGTCCACTTGTACCAATTGATGCTGAGTAGATATGACCTGGTTTCCCACTACCTTCAGGAATTAGTTTCCCACTACCTTGCTCAGGAACTGACACATACTCTTCATGATTTTCTTCTAAATCAATATATGATAAATTAACATCGAAGAATTCCATACCACCAATTTTCTTAAGTTGCTCCTTAACACGTCGCCGCATTTCAATTGCAAATTTAAGAACTTTTTCAACTTCTTTTTTACCAAATTTACCGTGCGGATAAACTAACTTAATCAACCCTGACACCATTTTCTTTACTGCAACCGTATCGCGTTGGTTCAACTGAGAACCAAGTTTAAAATACTTATCAATAGCATCACTGTAAGTTGTTTTGCGTAATTCTCGCATTACTTCCGCATAGTAATCTGTAATGAAGCCATAGTCATTCGTAAAAAAATCAGGCCGGTATTTTGGAATTTCCCACCCTGGAAGATAACAATGTATTCGGTCGAGAAAAGCAGAATCTGTGCCCATTTTTTCAGGGAATGGTTCAAATAGGTTCGATGTCTTTAATATTACATCTACACTTTGATTAATATTTCCGACAAACACCATTGAAGCTGAGGCATTCTTCTCTTCTTTACCACGAGCAAATGATCCAGATGCCATGTAATCTTTCATAATCTGAATCAAATCACCATTTTTTACATTAATTCCTGCTACTTCGTCAAATGCAACCGTATCCCACATACCGACTAACCCCATCGTACGGCGAGCCATGTTATAAAATAAATTAGCTACCGTAGTTTGACCACCAGATACTAATATTGAATTTGGTGAAATTTCTTTATAAATATGCGACTTTCCAGTACCACGTGGACCAAGTTCACACAAATTGAAATTATTTTCAATTAAAGGAACTAAACGTGCTAAGTGCAACCATTTAACTCGTTCATCAAATTGAGTTGGTTCCATTCCAACAGATCTGAGAACAACATCAATCCACTCTTTTTCAGTAAAGGCAGCTCTTCCTCTTTTAAACTCTTCAATGTCAAGACCCGGCATTTGAATTGGATCTACTTTTCTTGCAATAAATGGTGAATTTTGCTGATCATTTTCATCAAACCAGTATTCCATTTGAACGATACACCAAATACCGCCACCCAGTAGTCGATCATATTTTTTAGGGTATTCCTCACTAATACGAACAGCCGACAGACCTAGGTTTGAAAATTCGGCTTCATATTGATCTTTTCTCTCATTCAAGGAAACACTGACTTTATCAATAACCGTGTAACCACCATTTTCACGAATCTTTGCTTTCACTTTCTCAGCTTCATCTGGGCGAACATAATTGCGGGCTAAAATATTTTTAACATTTTCTACTCCCTTTTCAACGAGTTGTTCATCCAAAGATGAAGCGTACATTCCCAATAAATATTCCAACACATAAACAGGAACATTCGCGCCTTCTTTAATTTTTTTGGTTAAATCTTTCCGAACAATCTTTCCGGGAAAATTTGCTACCAGTTTATCTAAAATGACTTGATCCACTAACTTCCTCCTAAATATCGAATCCAAATCCACCAGCAAATGGATTATCAATGGTAAATTCAACTCTCTCAGTTTCAACTTTTGTTTCTTCATTTTTTACTACTAAATAAACTTTTTCGTTTGTATCGTAATTACGATTTACGAAATCAAAGGTAAAATTCGTGAATCGTTCACTCGATTGACTAGAAGTTGAGTCAGCATAATAAGTGTTTTGGTTGGTAATTAGATTTCCATTCTTATTTTCAAAATAAAGCGAATATTGAGCTTTTGTCACGGAATCACTAATCGCTTCTGTTTGATAAAACTCCAAAGCAACAGATAAGCCAATAATCTTTCGTTTAGCAGTCATTAATTGAATTGTAACTGTTTCTTTTTGTGCTGAGCCACGAGCTACACCTATTTCCAATACAGGAACTATCATCTCCTGAGGGGATGAACCACCATGAACATAGTTCTGACCACCACCAGCCTTTTTGAAAATAGCTGAAGTTTCTGGAAAATGAACATAACGTTCATCTTCATTATGCAATACATCTCCTAGTTTTACAGAACCAATACCAATTTCATCATAATGGTTTTTACTAATAATGAACCGTCGCTCAATATGATCTAAATCAGAACTAGATGGATTCTCAATTTTTTCATGTTCCTCCACCCTAGATCTTGTGTAAATAAATCCATGATCGCTTGTGATAATAAAGCGATAAACATTTGCACCATTTGAAATAAATTGAATAAGTGTTATCAGTTCATTAATCGTCTTTTCTACTGCATCAAATACTTGAGGCTCTGTTCCAATTTTATCCCCAGTGGCATCTATTTTATCATGATAAAGATAAATCACATCCTGACCGTTAAACACGTCACGGAGTTCTTTTGCACTTGACTTCTCCATAACTTTTTCATAAGTAGTTGCTAATGAATTTGAATTTTTTTCTTTAAGAATTTTGTCTCTTGCAGCTGTACCTTGTGTTTTCAGACCATTTACTCGAATATCCGTATCTTTAATATATTCATAAGATCCATGACTTCCACGTAATGAAGCAGCCTTACCGAATTCCGTTACTGAAGGCAATACTGTGAAAATTGTATTCATCTTTGCCGAGTATTTTTTTTCTTGTTCAAGAAATTGTTGAATTTCCTTCGCTATTTCATAACGTAACGCGTCTGAAATGATTACAACAGTTTTTATTTTATTTTTTGCAAATTTATCGTAGAAGTCAAGCATTGATGTTCTTTCATCTAATTGTAATAAGTCATTCCACAAGCGACCAATCTCATCCAAAAATGACCTATATTGTTTTTCAACCAGCATTTGTAGTTTAGTAAACTGATCTTGTCTAGCAAATTTATCTAGATGCCAAATAAACTTACGATAATATCGATCTACCAAATAAGATGATGTTTCATAATCCTTAACAACAGATGTAAACTGGTTATAATTAGTATTTAAGACATATTTTAGTATCTTCTGAGCATTCAAAATTGCTTCATATTGATGCACATATTTAAGACCAAAATGTGACCGTTCTTTAAGTATCAATGCATCTGACAATGTTATTCCACTAATTGTTGGTGTTAAGTCTCCGCTCATTAATTGACGAATATAATATTGAATTACCAGATCGTGAATCGGCTCAAATATATCCGCTGCCAATAATTCTTCGATAGGCACTTTAGAAAGAAGTTTGTCTCCTCCAATCAGGCAGTAGATATCTCTGCTTAACTTATCAAATATTACCATGTAACGGGAATCGTTCATCACACCATCCATAAACGAAACAATTGCAGTTGTTTGATTAAGAACTTCATATTCTTTTAAGCTAGGTGGTAATTCTTGATGTCCTAGCTGGCCATAGAAAGCATTTGCAAAAAATGAGATGGCTAATTTTTGAATTGTTGGTTTCTCAGAAGTATACCCATAGTATTTAGAGATATATTTCCAGAGCACCTCTTGTAAATCAAAACTCGCTAGTTGATCATACAAGTTGCTTGAATCATTGGCATAATCAACCAACAAAGCTTGAATAATACTATAAATTTGAGCCATGTTTGCTTTTGCCACAACAGCTATTAATGTTATTTCAAGTTCCTGTTTAGATTTGATTTCAGTAGTCATGAGTTTTTCAAAAGCAGATATACGGGATTTTGCTTTGAAGAACTTGGCATGACTTTTCATTATATCGTGTAAATCCGATGGAATATTAAGTTGTGTCATTATAAGCGAAATCCGATCTGCACTAAATTGACTTGAATATTTTAATATGCTCAATAGATGATTATTTTCATCATCATCATCCATTTTTTTAAACGGAGCATAGACTAGATAGTTATTTTTTGTATCTTCGATTTCAAAGAATCGTTTAGTCATAAGCTGAGTATGTGGCTCAAGTTTGTAGATTTTGGCATCCCTTAGTTGAATACGTGCTTTATCAATATCTTCCTCAAATTCTTTTTCTGGATCAAACCAAAAAATGAGTTTACGTTCTCCATAAGTTACGAAAAGCTCATTCAAACGAGTTTGAATTTGACTTAAATTTAAATCTGCCATCTTTTTTCTCCTTAAGGTTCTTTTACACCTTTAGTCAAAATCAAAAATCTCTCTCCGCTATCTGGATCACGTTGTAGTTTATCATAGTTCACAATTACTCCATCATCCAAATCAAGAGAAATTTTCTTTAAAGCAAGGTGTCCAAGCTTCTCATCAAACTCATACAGCTCTTTTAATTGTTTTTTAATTTTGCTAATTTCTTTATCGTATTGAGCTGATTGCCCAGCATTTGATGTTGCTAATTTTTGACTTTCACGTAATTCAATTCGAGAATTGTAAGCTTGACTCAATTTTGTAACATAATCAATGCGTAAATGTCCAAGCAAGTTCTCATCATATCGATGTAAATACATTAATGCTTTCACACCATTTGCTTTTCCAGAATCAAATTGCCAATAGATTGGACGTTTTTTATAAGTTGTCATATGGTCAGTATAGAATTTAGATACAAAATACTTTCGAATCTTTGCACGACTTGTTCCATTACCGGGTAGAACATCTGAAATATAGTCTAAATTCTCTTCTAATGTTTCTTTTCCATAGACAGTAGAGATGAATTCTATGAATTTTATTACAATATCACTTTGATCATCTTGGAAATATTCATCATCCGTAATTAATAAAATGTTATCTACATCTGGCTTAAATTTATGGTAACGGGATATATCGAAGTCTCCACCAGCAAAGATAAGTCCTTCTTCATCTAATGAGTATCTCCCGAACATGCATCCAACTGCATAACTAATCAACGATTTAATATCACGTTTACGATCCGCTAAAGAAACAGATATTTCTCTATCATCTACATGATAATCAAGCTCATCTTGTAACCCATAAAGTTTAATAAAAATTTTGTTTAATTCCTCTTCATTTGATTTCAACTGGTTAAAGCGATCTTGCGATTCCTTCTTCCATGCCTCGAATTTATCTTTGATTAATATAGCCACTTTACAACCCCCCCATTTATCTCTATTTTACATTATACTGTGTTTTTATAACATTTGTATTATTAGTTGTTAATTTTTTTGCTGTAAAGTCATATTCTTATTATGTATGAATAATTAGGAGGAGAAACATTCAAATGACTACAAACTTGACACTCGATAACTATTTTTTTGAATGGATGGAAACATTCAAAAAACCAGCAATTTCTTCAGTTACTTACGTAAAGTACCAAAACACACATCAACATATTAAAAAATACTTTGGTGATATCAAATTCAACAAGGTAACTCGACAAAACTACCAAACTGTTTTGAATAGATTTGCAAAAACTCATGCTAAACGCACCACTTCAGGATTTCATAAACAAATTCGGGCAGCAGTCATTGACGCACTTGAAGAAGGAATTATTGACACGGATTTTACGCGTAAAGCGATTATAACTGGTCGTGAAAAAGTTAAAGAAAAAGTAATGTTCCACTCTTATTCAGAATGGCAAGCCTTAATTCGAGCAACTAAAATTTCGACTAACTCTTATGATTTTATTATTTATCTCTCGGCGATGACTGGACTTAGGTTCGCAGAAGTCCTCGGATTGACTGTTGAAGATATTAGTTTTAAAAATAAACTTATCATTGTAAATAAGACTTGGGATTACAAATATCATACTGGTTTCAAACCGACAAAAAACTCAAGTTCTGTTCGAACCATTGACGTAGATACAAAAACACTCCACGTAATCAAAAATATGATGCGTATCAGAAAATTTAAAAAACCACAGCAAAAAATTTGTGAAAATGAAGATGGTAGATTGCCTGTTAGTGCTACCATTAACCGTCATCTCGAAAAGCTTTGTACTAAACTCAATATCTCCCCTATTTCGTTTCATGGTTTACGACACACTCATGCTTCTATTCTTTTGTTTAAAGATGTCAATATTTTAAGTGTTAGTCGAAGACTTGGACATAAAGATGTAACCACAACTCAGAGTGTGTATCTTCATATCATTAAAGAAATGGAGGAACGAGAAACAAAACTGATCATGAGAATTATGATGAAAGCACTATCAGAATGATTTTGCTTTACAAGAACTAAAACTTTTGGATAATGCTATGGGATCTGGGCATATTTTAGTTTATGCTTTTGACGTATTCATGCAGCTTTACGTTGCTGAAGGCTATCGTGAGCGTGATGCAGCTGAATTCATTATGACTAATAATTTATACGGTTTAGAAATTGATAAACGTGCCTATCAATTGGCTTATTTTGCTATCATGATGAAAGGTCGGGAATACAATCGGAAAATTCTAAATAAAAATGTAAAGTTGAATTTATATCAATTTATCGACTCTGAAGATATTCCAACTGAATATTTTGAGCGTTTAGATGAACTCTCAACTCTTCCACGGACTGAATTCACAAAAAAACTCAATCAACTTAAATCTATTCTTGAACAGTTTGCTCATGCAACAGAAATTGGATCAGTCTTGCACTTTAACAGTGTAAAAAAGAAAAAAATTGCTGAATTGCGTGAGTTTGTAAATGTATTTGATAATTTTTCTGATATGGATATTCTTTATCAATTACCTGAAGCTCATGAAAAAATAGCAAAACTTCTCGACATTGTTGAAGTCATTGTCTCAAAATATACAACCGTGGTAACTAATCCTCCGTACTTAAATAAAATGAGTAATATACTTGATAAATACGTCAAAAATAATTATCCAGAAGTTAAAACAGACTTGTTCTCTGTATTTATCAAAATGAACAGCCAAATGCTTGTTAAGGATGGATATGCAGGATTTATGACACCATTTGTATGGATGTTCATTAAGTCTTACGAAGAACTACGCACTTTTTTAATTACCGATAAAAGTCTCTCAAACCTAGTTCAAATGGAATACTCGGCATTTGAAGAGGCCACTGTTCCAGTTTGTTGTTTTACAATTAAAAATACCAAAAATGAACCTGTTGGAAATTATTTCAAACTGTCTGATTTTCGTGGTGGTATGGAAGTTCAAAAAGCGAAGGTTCTTGAGGGAGTTAAGAATCCAACTGTGAGTTATGTTTACCAAACAAACCAGGAGAGTTTTACAAAAATTCCGGGTAGTCCGATATCGTTTTGGGTAAGCGAAAATACCTTTAATATTTTTGCAAGTAATGCCAGTTTTGAAGATATTTACCACACTAGGGCAGGTATGATTACTGGTAATAATAAACATTTCATAAGAATGTGGCATGAAATTGGAAGAGATAAAATAGGCTTGTTAGTACCAAACAGACAAACAGCATCAGCATCAGAGAAAAAGTGGTTTCCTTATAGTAAAGGCGGTGAATTCAAAAGATGGTATGGAAATAATGAATTTGTTATTAACTGGGAAAATGATGGGAGCTGTATAAGAAATCTGAAAAATAAAAATGGGAAAATTCCAGCACATGCGTTTAATCTAGATTATATATTTCATTCCCAAATCACTTGGTCATCACTTTCGAGTAGAAATTTTGCTGCTCGATATTGTGTTGAGGGATTTTTATTTGATGCTAGTGGATCTTTTGCAATTGTCCCAGAGTGCAAAAAAAAATATGTATTATCTTATCTTAACAGCAAGGTAGTAAAATACTAT
Organism: Liquorilactobacillus hordei DSM 19519; assembly: GCF_019443985.1. NCBI lineage: Bacteria > Bacillati > Bacillota > Bacilli > Lactobacillales > Lactobacillaceae > Liquorilactobacillus > Liquorilactobacillus hordei. The sequence continues at coordinate 1,413,291 of NZ_CP049303.1, read as the reverse complement.
TTAAATTTATTAAATCCAACATTGAACTTCCAAAAGGGAAATATAAACGCATTACCTTTGGTAAAAACTACAAATTGTATAATTGAAGAATTTGCGAAAACCAATATAAACATTTCTAAAGCAGAGTGGGATTCCTTTGAACAATCATGGGACTTTTCTCGACACCCTTTAATTTGAATAAAAAGAAGCAAGCACTTAAATAAAATATTTGCTTCTTTTTTATTTATATTTGCGAATAAACCACAAGTTTTACTTGTGGGGGTGAAAAACTCCCTTTCGATATAATAGTTTTTGGCTACCAACCAAGACTAAAATCGAAAGGGAGTTTTTACTTTAGATGAATATTTCTAGATTTATGGGATATTTGAAAGGGAGGAGCGCCGTTATAATTCATGAAAGACATGCCAATTTAAAATATAATTACGGCAATAGAAGTTTTTGGGCACGCGGATATTATGTTAGCATGGTTGGGTTAAATCAAAGAATTATCCAGAAATACATTCAAGAACAAGAAGCAGAGGATCAGGTCAATGATAGAATTAGTAAACGGGAATATATTGATCCATTTAAAAAGTCAAAATGAGATTAAAATAATGCGGTAGCGGTTGGTAGTGTTTTGTTGGGCGCATTAAGGGGACTTTTTGCGTTGAGGCAAGGGGCTGTGCCATAAGTCCTTCAAAATAGAAGAGATTAGTGAAAATCGTTCTTTGATTTTCACTAATCTCTTCTTTTGGTTTATAAAACAGTTATAATTGGTGCCTTTCGCCACCAATTTTCTAATATTCATTGCCATCAAGGCAATTCCAGCTTCCCTTTTTACCTTCTCAAGACCTCTAACCGAAAATTTTTTAAAACCCAAACAAGCCTTCAATCCACCAAAAACTGATTCAACATCTATTTTACGTTGTCCGTAAATTGAACCAGTTTGGTGATTTGAAAGCAACTTGCGTTCCTTAGCTTTGAAATACTCCCATGCGCTATTAATACTTATTTTACGAGGATTTCCGTTTTTAGTGAATGCTCGGTGATCAATTTTAAAATCGTTATCGTATTTGTTTGCCTGATACTCTTTAAATTCACGTACAAATCCGTACTTATCTTTGCGCTTACGGTAAGCATAAAAACTAAATCTAACTCCCTGCAGATCAATAAAATAATCGTCTTTAGGATGATACGCCCAATTCATGACCTTACGGTCATCACTTTTCCATTTGCGACTATTTTCTTTTAACATTGTCCCATATGGAATTAACGCTGTATGTTCAGGTAATTCATCTTCGAGATATCGATAATTTGATTCTGAACCGTATCCTGCATCAGCCACAATATACTTACCTAAAGTTCCAGCTGCTTTTTGTTGCTGTAAAAAAGGAATTAATGTTTTGGTATCTCCTGGATTTTGAAAAATGCCGAAGGCAGTTACAAATTGTTTACTTGTGGCGATTTGTAGATTATAAGCCGGTTTTAGCTGTCCGTTGAGCATTGGATCTTCCTTAACACGCATGAAAGTTGCATCATGATCTGTTTTTGAATAACTATTTCTTTTACCATAAATTCTGGTTTGTATTTTATGAGCTAATAATTTAGTTTGCCGTAACTTAAGTTTTCGTTTTAAAGATTTTAGTTTTCGACGCCTTGACTTGTCTGGGTTTGGAGAGATATGTTCTTTTTCAATCTTTTTATTCAAATCTTTCAAGTCATTTTCTAACCGCAAGGTAATTTCATCAAGCATTTCTAAAGTAAGATCTGTCTCTGCTGGGAGCTGACACTTAAACTTAGCGTCATTTAATTCTTCCAGAAGGGTTATAATCGCAGAGCGATTAAGCTTGTCAAAACGAATCGTATTCTTACGCCAAACAAAACTATATTTATTGGCATCAGCTAAAATTTTAGTCCCGTCAATAAAAGTAACTTCATCAATAAAATTGTTTTGTTTCAGATATTTGGTTAGTTTTAGAATACATTGATTAATCAAGCTCTCAACTTCATCTGAAATTCTAAAACGACAAATTGTTCGGTAGGCTGGAACCTGTTCTTGTGTCAGCCAACGGGCTGCCAAATTCTCCTCTGCCAAGGTATTAATACGGCGACTACTAAAGATACCTTTTGTGTACGCAAACAAAATTAATTTTAAAAGTACACGCAGATCATACTTACGCGGTCGTCCAAAGATGTAAGGATCATTAATTTTAAGGTCTTCAACTATTTGATTAATCATCCGTGCAGGATGATTTTCTTTTGGCTCCCAGTCAGTTTTAATACTAAGTACAGTCTGATTTATGTTATAATTATTGTACATTTTGATTATCCTTTCTATAGGGGTATTGTTTTTGAAAGTACTGGCTCCAACCAGTGCTTTTTTATTTTTAATTATACCAAAAGAGCTTCACCAGAAAAATCATTACTTTCTCTGGTGAAGCTCTTTCACTTAGGGACTTATGGCACAGCCCCTAAAAAAGCCACCAGCTATGCTGGTGGATGGTTACTATATTAGCGGGTGCCTGTTAAAATTCCAAGAAATTTCATATGAATTCCAATCAAGTTGGGACAGTTCAATGCACTTGTTAGCTATTGCGGATATCGCATTATCTTGGTTAGTAAATATTATAGGAATCCTAGCTATGTCACCAGCCGTATAATTCATACTTTCATTAAGTGCAGATACACATAACTGACTAACTTTTGTATTTGTAATCCCAAGAATTTTCTTCAATAGGCTATCATCATCCGAATATATTGCCATACTTGCATCGTTATTTACAAATCCACTTTCAGAATAACGAAGTGCCAATTTTCCGCTAGTAATTTTGGTCCATTCGACACAAGGTTTAAAATAAAAATACGGAGAACGGTGTCCTTTGTTACTTTCAATCATTCTATAATGAATGGAATCAAATTTCATTACAAACTCATCATTTCCATACCATCGTCTAAAATCTCCACCTTTGTTTATTGGAATGTAACCTTCTTTTTGTATCTCTGCATTATTACAGACATCAAATTGGATTTTATTAAATGAAGGTTCGGTCCATTGCCTGAAGAACAAATCATTTTGACCAGTAAACATTCCTTTTTTTACATCTGCCATATTACCCAATTGTTTTCCTACAATAAAATCATGAATTAGGTTTTCACTTACCCAATACGAAATTGGCTGTCCTGGAATTTTAGTAAAATTATTCTGAATAGTAGAATAAAAATAATCTGCATTTCCAGCTTCAATAGCTTCAAGTACTTTTGTTTCTTTAAGTTTGTGATTTGTGAAATCAACAAGCCTTAAGTAACTACCAACATAGTTTTTATATTTTAGTGGTGACATTACGAAAGCTGTAGTTTGAACAACTTCACCACCAATTTCTTCAAAAGCATGAGTACCTAAATGAGTCATATTGATTATAGTTTGTCTATTAATTTTGCCACGTAGTTTCTCAAAACTAGATAAAAACATCCAGGCATGTTGCGTAATCATTGCATAATAACCTGATGATTTAACCATCTTTTCAATCCGCTCAATAAATACACCAAATAAATCACTTTTGCTATCTGGATAGTTTTTCTTCACAAAATTTGATAATTCTTTATTCATACTTGAGCTACTCATGTAAGGTGGATTCGTAATTCCAATATCATACTTTTGTTGTAACAGCTCCCCAACATGTACCATCTTACTGATTGCATGATTCAAAAATGACACAGTACCTTTATCGAATCCAGCTTTTAGATTATCAAAATTGATTCCCTTAAACTCAATCAACGATCCTAAATCTGCGCCATCCTTGAATCCATCAACTAACCGCAACAAATCTTGATGAGCAGTTTGTTGATTAGGAAATTCCATGTTCAATAATTGAAGTTCAGTTTCACCAATTCCTAAATTATCTGGTACAGCATAAACATTTAGCTTGATATCCTTAAATAAAATCCGTCTTGAATATTGACGTCCTTTCATCATTAAGGCAAAGTAGGACAATTGAAAGGCACGCTTATCAATATCTAGTCCGTAAAGGTTATTCATCAGAATTAACTCTGCAGCATCCCGTTTTCTATATCCTTCGGCGATGTATAACTGAATTAGAACATCAAAAGCATACACAAGGATGTGACCACTTCCCATTGAAAGATCAATCAGTTTTAGTTCTTGTAAAGCAATAACACTTCTGTTCTTACGTTCATCTGCAATTTTTAACTGTACATCTTCAGGTTGTTCAGCAGTTGGTAAATAATATTTCCACCCAAATTCAGCTGCAATTTCTTTCTCAGTACGTGTTTCCGCAGGATTAGCCATCTTTTGGTCAATATAGTAACGACCAAGTGAATTTTGTACCATATAACGTACAATCCAGTCTGGTGTAAATAATTGTGTTGCAGCGGGGATTTCATCCGCACGAATCTTACGATGACCACGAGCAAATACCTTATCTTTGGGCTCAGTATTGTAATATTGGTACATCCATCCAATAATTTCTACTTGACCGCCCTTTTCCACGTTGAAATCTTCTTCTGGGATCGTCAACAAGTTTGCAAGCACTCCATTATCATCTATGTACGAGATTGTAAATAATAGTTCCGTGTAGTCATCAATATGTTCAAATAAATCGGGTAACAGTTGGTTCAAACTATTACATTGTTTGATAAAAACAAGTTGATAAAGTTCATCTACTGCATCAGCGGAGTTAACTGATATTAATTTCATTGCTTTGCCTTGAGTTGCTGCATCCATTTCCTGATACAACTCCGAATCTAATAGACTTGTGATGATATCAGGTTCTTTTTTCCCAACAACTTCACTTGAAAGAACACGTTGATGACCTGGTAAATAGCCATTTATTTCCATAAAGCGAATAGCGATTAACCGATTAAACCAAGTGTATGATACTTCTTCAACTAAGTTGTCAAAAGCGATTGTTACACGTGTCTTTTCTTTTGGATCAATCTGCTTTTCACGTGAATTTAACACTTCAACTAACTTAGTACGATTAATAACATCTTTACCTGTAAAACGTTCACCATTTGAGGGAATTTCGATAATGTCGTTCCCAATCTTGGTAACTTCTTCAATACCACTATCTGTAATACCCAACTTAGCCAATTTATTGATAACACTGTCACGGAGTTTCATCCGAGACTCCATAGCAAAAGTTTTAATTGCTTTTTTATCCATTTAAAACACTCCTATCCATTACAGTAGAATATCTAATTCATTATCATCATTTAATTTTGAAAGTAACTCTTGTTTCAAGTTATTTACGAAAATATCAACATCTGCTTCAGAATTAATCCGTTGGCGAGGTTTAATCAGGTCTTTCATATATACATTTTTCACCTTTTTAACTGATTTAACTGAAATTGGGACAACTCTTGATTTAGTGGGTGTCAGATAAGCTTGACCACCTTGTACAGCTTTTTCAGCTGCTTCCTCACGTCTGCGATTTTCCTCTATAGTGAACTTTTTTGTAAAAGTATGTCGCAATGTATCAGCTTGAGCTTTGAGCAGCACAATTTGGTCAAGAGTTTGCGCGTTTGCTAAAGTATGAATTAAATTATCAAATTTTTGAACTACTTCAGTCTTAAAATTATCACCAATATTGCGGCTGTCCAAGTCCTCTAGAACACCCTGCTTAATTGTATTTATTTTATCAGCAGCAACATTAGACTTGGATTCCATGAAATTCATGTATTCTGTCTCATACTGACCATTCAATTCGCTTAGTTTTGGAATATCACGATATGGGATTGTTTGTTTCATGATATTTCTCATACTTGCAAGGATTGAATTAATTTCATCGGTGGGTTCTTGAATAGTACTATCTTCTATGCGGCTAATATAATCTCTTGCCTTATCCCAGATTGATTTTTGATTACTAGCATGGAAGTTATGAATATCTTCGTAGTCTTCAGCCCAGTCAAGTAACTCTTCTTCATTATTTTTTAAAACCTCAAAGAATGATTTCGTATCACGAGCATTTACGATTTGTTGCAAGACATCAAGTGCTTTACCAATTTCACTTGATTGAGGATAATAATGACCTGGTGTGTCTTTGAAACTATTCAGCTCAGAAATCATTCTTTGAGCTTTTTCATTGAATCGCACGCGCGTTGTGTCATCATTATTTTCGTCTACAATATTACGACTTTTAAATAATTCCTCACCTAAATTATGAACCATTTTTTTCTGGACATCATTTGCCTTTTGACGCATTTTCACACGAATTTTTTCTGGAGATTTGCGATCAGATATAGCCTTTGAAATTTCATTTATATCTGAGTTAGTATTTAGTGGTATTGCATTTTTAAAGAGACTAATACTTCCTTCCATAAACAGGCGAGCAATTGCCCACTCCAAATCTTCATTAACAAATCCGTATGGTGCTTTATCAAGATAGTTGTCTCGTAATGTTTTCATCGTCACAGTAAGGTTCTTATTTTCCTGTAATAAAATATATTGTTTAACATCATTAACTACATTTTGATTTTCTGAATGTGCAAGTAACTCATCCTCACTACATTTTAATAGCCTATTAATATCTGATTCAGAAACAGCTGAATCTATCAAATCATTCTTGTAATAAACAAGGTTAGCCATTTGTTGCAAAGCATCATTGAGAAGTGATTTAAAATCAGAACCCGAAACTTCTAACTTATTGTTATTAAAGTAGAATGTCGCTTGCTTTAGAAAATCATTTAATTGAACATTAATTGAATCACTCAGTTCTTGATTTTCAGATGTTTTTTCAGCCTTAACAGCTACAAAGTTCCTAATAGCACTTGATGTATTAGCAGTGGTAATGTACTTTTCAACTTTTAAGTATGTTCTAATGTGAGCCATAAAATCTTGATCTACAGGCAACTTAATCAACATTTGATTTTTTGTACTTGCTAAGATAAGTTGTGTTTCATTATTCCATAAGGGACAGTCAGGTGTAATAATCTTAACTTCCAGATTAGGATTACTATTTTTGCGATATGCGTAATCATCTACATAAAAGTTATACGTAAAGTTGTAACGATTTTCAAACATGCGCCCCACTACATGAGAGTTCTTATATGAAAATTGATTTCGCCCAATTTTATCATCCAAAATATCTCGAGCAAGCCTATCTTCAACATCAGTCTCATTCAATTCGATATTATTAATCAAACGCGTCACTTCTTGTTCTTCATCTGTTTGAAATACATAATTTTTCAAGTTTTGGCGAATCAAATTCTCACTGATTAGGATCTTCAAAGCGGCTTCAACTTTTTTACGAAGAACTAATTTATCTTCATTTACGTGCCGAATCATCAGATTTGTAATATTATTAAGTGTAGGTTTGATACTTTGATCCACATACTTAATCATAAACAAAACCTTCAAAACTGCTACGTTGAAATGATCGTTTTTATCCGGTACAACTCTTGTATTTTCTTCTGCTTGTTTAATTACCTTTGCATTGTCAGTTTCGTTTAACCATTTTTCAAGCGACGGATAGAATTGATCTAAAGAGACCAAAACAGAACTATCGTTATCAGCATTTCGCTCAGCAGTTTCTTTGAAAAAAGCGAGTAACGAACGTTCTCCCCGAGAGAGATTTGCTCCTTGAATGGAATGTTTTGAGATTTGTGTTAGGATGTTCGCTAATAGGTTAAATTGGTAAGGAATAAACGGATAGACATCCGCATAATTCTCAGAGCCACTATAAAGCTTCAACTCTGGACTGTCTTCAAAAATTAAGGTTTGCTTAATATCACTTTCATAAATTGGGTAGACGGCTTCTAAATAATCTTGACCAGCTATATTTTTAGCAAGTATACGTTTCTGAATAACTTCGTCTGCATTGGCAGATGAAAGTGATAATGTAGTTTCGAAACGCCCTTTAATTTTTGAAAAATCTAAGGCCGCAGCACCAGCTATATCAGTAATCTTATCAATAGCTTGTTGACTAGTTACAATTACCCATGCCTTGCCATGAGATTTGTCACCAAGTTCTTCAACAATAGTTTGTAACTGCAGTGTTAAATCACTATTTCCACCAATGTATTGTCCAATTTCATCCACCAAAAACACAATATGTTCATTATTACCTTTTGACTGAAGGTACTCCTCAACCATCATAGCAAATTCTTCAATACTGATAATATAGTCAGCTTCCAATTTGTTAAACCAAGTTTTTGCGGCATCTTCAGACATATATCCGATACTAACCAAAGTGTCCACTACTGGGTCCTGAATAAAATCAACCTCATGCCGTTCTTTAGTCCATTCAACTCCATTGTTATTTTGGAAAACTTCCTTAAATTCACCATATTTTCCTGCTTTATCTAGACGTCGTTCTAAATCAGCAACTTTAGGATTAGTCGAATATCCTAAGCTATCATTGAAAACCTTCAGGAATACATTTACCAAGCTATTCTTTTCTTCAATCCCGGTCTGATGCTTTGATTCTACATTAAAGAGAATGACATTTGTTGGAGTCTTAACGGCCAAATCCATATTAGCGATAGTCATCGGATCTTTAATTCTTCGTGTTTGTTCATTACCTTCAGTAAGAAAATCAAAAGCCGTTCTCCCACTGATTTCTTTATTCTCAAGAATATAGGAAAGAATTTTTAAAAAGTGAGACTTACCGGAACCAAAGAATCCCTGAATCCAAACACCCATTTTGTTTGTATTTCCAGTGATCCCCTTTTTATAGGCATCAAAAAATGTCCTAAAATGCCCTTGAAGCTCCTTCGTAACAACATATTCGTCTAATTCCTGATAAACTTGTTCATCAGTTGCTTTCGAAGCAGTAATAACGCCCTCAATATTTCGATGAATATCTTTTAAAAACATATCGTTAATTTTCATTTTCTTACCCTCCTAATCAATTCTGAATGCCCTATAGTAGTTAGCATCACGATTCGTGTTTAATATGGTTAATCTCAAACGATCATATTCTCCTGGATACATCATAATAACAGGTCGTTTTGTGTAAACTAAATGCATTTTGTTCAATATTGAATGTGCACGAACTAACGGATAAATTTCACCAATACCAGTTAAAATTACAACGGAGTTATTTCCCACACGGTGTCTGATGTAATCTGTAAAGTACATCTCACTATCATTAAACTCTTCCATCTTCAACAGACGATTAATGCGGGTAGCTACAAACATAATATCGTGTTTTTTCTCCCATTGAGAGATAATATTCAGATAGTTTTTTGACTCAAGAAGTTCCATCATAATTTCGTAAAGATTAAATACTTGAAGTTTGAAGCCATCGACTATTAATGAGTTTTGGTTTTCTAAATAATGGATGTGTTCACGAACTAACAATTCATCTTTGGGATCGTAATCAAAAATATAGTAACCAACTTCATTTCCCAATCCTCGATTTGCTAGAAAATCATCTGATTTAATTGTATTGTCAAGAACACTAAAACGATCTTCTATAGTTTTTTTCATTTACTATATTCCCCCAGTTATTGCTTCTATAATGTCCAAGCGATTAATAGATTTCAACCATTTTAAAACACGTGAATCTAAAATCTTGGGTGTTATAGTATCAACACCCTTAGTCTCGCGAATCAAACCTGATTCAAGTAAATAGTTTTTATAACTGCTTGCTAAACGATTGTAAGTGTAAGGTTTCCAACTAGCTACCACCTTATTGGTTCTTTGCTTTTCAGAAAAAAAAGCCTTGTAATCAGTTGGTGTCAGTTGCAAAACACCCCTTTGAAGTTGAAACTGGTAAACTTCCATCATGAACTCTAACATTAAATCATTCAACAAAAGCACTGAAATCAATATGACAATTTTCTGATTATCAATATTTAAACTTGGAAAAAATTCTTGCATATCTTTTCCTAAAATATTAGCGCGACGTCTTGCTGCATTGCAGATTTCTTTTGCACGACTGGTACTAACAGCCCCAAAAATATTTACTTCATCACTAAGCTGTTTAATCTCTTTATCAATTTTATTGTCATTAAGCATCTCAATGTATTGCTTAGTTTCATAAAACCAGAATCTTTGTGAAACTAATCCTGCACTGTATTTTTTTTCCCTCATGCTGATTATTCTCCTCCAGTATTTGGTTATGGTTGTTTTTAATCTTATTTAATTTATTACTAACCCATTAACACAACTTCTCCAGTTAAACAAATTGTTTATAATTTAAATAAACGTTGTTTTGCTCTTATCCTAGTATTTGGTACACAAATCTTTAGACAGTTGTGCCATAATAAAATAACTAGGATAGGAGTTTTTGTATGAAACGATATACTGATGATTTTAAAGCAAGCATTATTAAAATGCACACCGAGGAAAAGAGATCAGTTCGTTCTCTCTCAGAAGAATATGCAGTGTCTCCTGCATCAATTCATAACTGGATTAAAGATGCAAAATCAGTTGAACTTGATGATGGAACTGAAGTTACTTCTAAAGAATTTAAAAAATTACAAAAAGAGAACCAACGTCTCAAGGAGGAATTGGAGATTTTAAAAGCTGCGGCGGTGTTACTGGGAAAGCGTTAGGGCGAGTTAAAACTCTTGCTTTCATTAAGATTCAGTTACCCTATCACCGCCTATCCTTAATACTCTCAACTTTAAGATTAGCTCGTAGCACCTATTACCATTGGTTGAACTATCAACCTAGTCAACACGATTGTGTTGACCGTCATTTAAAAGCAAGCATTCGAAAAATTTGGGAAGAAAACTATCGCGCTTATGGTTATCCAAGAATCAAACTAGCATTAAATAGACTGGGAATTATAGTTGGTGTCAAACGGATTTTTCGGCTAATGCAAGAAATGAAGATTCACTCTCTCATGCATCGGCGTTTTAAAAAGCCTAATACTCATGTTGATTATTTACAACGTCCCAATCTGATCAAAAACAAGCCAAAAGCTAGTACTTGGCGAGCTGATATTACTTATCTTGAGCTACGACCTGGAACTTGGGTATATCTTAGTTCAGTATATGAGCCAAAAGTTCATAAGATACTCGCATATAAGATAGGACGACAGATGAATGCCAAACTAGTAGTAGATACAGTTAACCAAGCACTTGAACATCATAAAAGGCCAGCATATTTTCATTCAGATATGGGTTCACAATATACGAGCTGTGATGTTGAAAACTTGCTTAGACGACATCAAATCTTCCATTCGTATTCTAAGCAAGGATATCCTTACGATAATAGCCAAATAGAAGGTTTTCATTCATTATTAAAACGAGAATTCGTTTTTCAAACGCACTTCTCAAGCTTTGAGGACTTAATTCTCAGAATCTCAAATTATATTAATTGGTTCAACACTGAAAGAATCAGAACAAGTGTCTAGAAAAACATGTGCCAAATATTGACTTAGGAGCATTTAAAGTCATGCTCAATTTTTTATTTGAGATATTATTCTATCTTTTTTATCAAGTAAACTGTCCACACATTTATTTTATTATATCACTGGATAAAATAAATCAAAAAAAGTTTTTGTACTCAACCAATTTTCCTGTACTTCAAATAATTTTACAATCTTCGCATTTATTATATTCATTTCTACTGCTGATATCGAATAACTACAAAATTTATTGTGAATGAAAAATACACATGAATGTACACAAACTGATATAATTAATATTGAAAATATCAGGTATAGTTGGGGAAGGTCGTCGACAAATGACAAGAGGTAAAACAATTCAGTTGTATTTAATGGACGGGACACCAAAGGGAAGAATTAAATGTACCTTAGCAAACTGGACAGGTGTGGCATATAAAATTCCAAGAACTGGATTAGAACAAGCAAAAAAAATTAAAGCACTAAAGCAAACCGGCGTGTATTTCTTATTTAGTACTTCTGATGAAACACAAGAAAATATTGTGTACATAGGTCAGGCGGGTGTAAGAAAAAATGGTGAAGGAATTTTATATAGACTTCAGGAGCACAAAAGAAATCCAAACAAAGATTATTGGACTGAAGCTGTTGCTTTCACTACGTCAAATAACACTTTTGGTTCAACTGAAATTAGTTATCTTGAAAATAAGTATACAAAAATGGCAATTGAAGGCAAGAGATATATCGTAAAAAACTCAAACGAACCAAATCTTGGTAATGTAACGGAAGAAAAAGAATCCGAGCTAGAAGAATTTATAAGTTATACAAAATTGGTAATTGGTGCATTAGGATACAACATCTTCGAACCCGTAATTACCAAAGTAACACCTGTTAACATTCGACTGCTAGTTGATGATGAACCAATCCTCACTTTAACTATTACACCACATAAAGGTCAGAAAATTATTGCCAAGGGAAAACAAACAAGTGAAGGCTTTGTAGTATTCAAAGGAAGTAAGTTAAAAACCCAAGTTGAAAAGTCAGCTAGCAAAGCAACACTAAAAAATAGAGAACTTGCTAAACACAAATATGATGAAAATTTTATTCTTTTAGAAGATATACTCTTCACTAGCCCATCGGCAGCTGCCTCGTTTGTTACAGGATCGTCAGTAAATGGAAGAAAAGAATGGAAGGATATATATGGTAAGTCCATCAACCAACTTGAGAAAGAAGAATAATCTATTCAATTTAAAAACTTTATTCAAATATACAAGACTTAATGTTTCACATATCTAATATTTTAAAATTATCGCTATCTGTTTTACCGTTGAATATAGAAGTAAAAGGTACTAATTCATTTTTACTTTTCCCACTAGATAGTTGCTTCACCTAGAAGAAGGCCACTAAACTTGTTATCAAAGATTTTTGAAAATAGATGTGTGAGAAATAACAAGGCCTTATATAATAAATTTTATTGCTAGATAGATACGTGTTTTCAATATTAATTTAGCTTTTCACTATATCTTTGATTTTATACAGTAATTAAAATGAACGAAAAAAAAGCAACCATTTCTGATTACTTAATAGGTTCACTTAAAGTGTTGTCTCTCTTTTCTTGATGAAAAGCCTCCAGATGCCATAAGCAATTAACCACATCGCTAAGAACATAAGAACTAGTCCATATCCTAACCAGCCAAAATCTATATTTTGTATCCATGTCCAAATTCCACCTTGAGCATGTGCCATACTTGTAGCGACTTGGATCAACTCAATTGCTCCAATTAGAAATGCTGCGATTACAGAGATTGTGGTTACAGTTAAATTATAGTATGCTTTTCTGACTGGTGTGTCAAAGGCCCATGTATAGGCTCCTGACATCATTACAGAATCTGTTGTATCCATTAAATTCATTCCGGCCGCAAATAAAACTGGTAATGCAATGATGCCAAGTGTAGGTATTCCTGACTGAGCCGTACTTGCAGAAAGAGCAATCAATGCAATTTCGGTTGCTGTATCAAATCCTAGTCCAAATAAAAATCCAACTGGGTACATTTGCCATGAACGATTTATGCATTTAAAAAATGGTTTAAGAATTCTAGCCAAAAAGCCACGTGACATCAGAATGTTATTCAAAATATCTTCGTCAACTGAGCCGTCCTTCATAGATTTCAATGAACGATAGAGACTGATAAGTACTAAAAAGTTAAAGGCTGCTATTGCAATTAAGAAACTGCCTGAAACGAGTGAACCAATTCTTCCACCTACAATTTCTAAAAAGGGTAATTTTAATTTAGCCCATTTAACTGAGATACTTACCAAGATTGCCATTAGGAAAACAACTGTCGAATGTCCCAAAGAAAAATAAAAACCTACTCCGTAAGATTTTTTGTCTTGTTGAATCAACTTGCGCACTGTATTATCAATCGCGGCAATATGATCTGCATCGAAAGCATGCCTTAATCCCAATGAATATGCTAATAATCCTAATCCCCAAAAGCTGGGGTGCTTTGCTGCTGCCATGAATAATAATGTAATTCCTATTAAGTGTAGTCCCAAGCTTGCCAAATAATATGGCGCAGAACCGTATATAATTTTTGTCTTCAAAATAATTAAGCCCCCATCTGAATTTCTCACTAAAAATTATATAAAGGTTCGGCAGCTTAAACTTTATCTTATAACATAACTAAAAGAACTTATCATTTGATAATATATAATGTATCATCAACCTCCGATTTCTATTTATAACAACTTTTTAATATATGAGCGTTAAGTTGTTACATTATTTATCTGGACCTATTAAGACGCCTTCATCATTTTTGATTAAAATTCCCTGTTCATTGGTTAATCTAGTAATTAACTTTCCAGTCTTTTTTTCAAAATTTTTTATAGCTTCTTGTAAATGACTGTCTAACTTCAAATGCACATCATAATGCGGATAAATTCTAAAACTAGTTGCATTAATGGAAGTCATATCTATATCATTATTAATATTATCTTCTGGGTAAAGCTCATCATATAAATCAAGATCTGGTCCCAAAACAATTGCACCAGCACTTATTCCATAGATTGGTTTTCCTTTTATAACCAAACTTTGCAAGAAATCAATGATGCCAGCTTTTTTTAAATTATCCAATAATAAAAATTCATAGCCACCATTTAAAATAACTGCCTTAGCATTTTCTAGAATAATGGGATTATCTGCTAAAACATCAAATAAAATAACATTTTTGAACCCTAATGCTTGGACAGTTTTCTGTAATTCAATCATTTTAGGATGATTCTTTCCTTCCTTGACTGAGTTAACAATAATTACTATCTGATCAGCCTCAAAATCTACATTTCCTAGTAAATTAATAAAACTTCGTGTAATTTTTTTATTTATAAATGCCCGTGAAGAAAGTAGAATATTACTCATTTTATGCTCCTTTTACTTTATACAACCAAAGCTTTTTTAACGAAGTATATCACAATATTTAATTTCAGTATTGCTGCCTAAATATTCTTAGACTTTCGCTTAGTTTTTTCAAATATAAAAACTGTGACTAGCATTAGCCATGCAAATGGCATTGCCACTTGGTATGGTTTGATAAATGCCTGTGTCATCTTCTGTTTAACAATTTTTGTGATGTTTTCATGATAATTAGCAACTTGTCGGTTAACATTTTTAACCTTTATTTTTACAATTGCAGTAATTTCTTTTCGGATCTTTTTCTTAATAGCATCTGGCCACTGAGTTCCATTGTGATTTACTAGATAATGTTTTGTTTCAGATTCAATTATTTTGGATTCTGCACGGGAACTAACAGCAGGATGATTTACCGCAGCTGTGGTTTTTTCACCATACAGATTTTTATGCGTTGTCTGCAAGATTTGTTGTTTTTTCACATGACTAACGGATACTTTTTTAATTTCATTTTGTGCTGTTGACCATACTTGAGCTTTTGCAATTCCTAGATTAGTTGAGAGTGCCGAAACAAAAATTGCGACGGCAAGCACAGTCCCAATCTGTCTAAAAACACCTGTTACACTTTGTGATGCCGTAAGTAGTTCACCCGTAAAATCACCTGCACTTAAAACTGTAATTGGGCCGATGATTATACCATAGCCAGCACCAATCAAAATACATGCGACAGCAAATTGCCAATAAAGATTCGGGTTCATGACCGAAATTACTACATAACCAACTGCTAGGAAAAAAAGGCCTATTGCAATTAATAAACGGCTTCCTACTTTTTTTAAAAGTAATCCACTAATTGGAGATAGCAAGAAAACCATTACTGAAGCTGGAGTAATCATTAAAGCAGCTTCCAATTCGGTATAGCCCTGAACTTTGGTGAAGAAACTTGGCATCAATACCATCATTCCAACAAAAAATATTCCAGAAAGAACTGTTACAACTATAGCACCTGTAAAATGACGGTATTTAAATAAGTCCAATCGAATCATAGGGTCCGAAGTACTAGATTCACGCCAGATGAATAATCCTAATGACACTGCAAAGCTGATAAACAAAAAGATTATTTTACTATTTGTCCATCCCCAGTCACTTCCTTGGACAAGTGCAAGCGTCAACGAAAACAATGTAGCGATTGCCAACAACATTCCTATAACATCGATTTTAGCTCGCACAACTTTTTCCTTGCGCATTGGCAGCAGATACACACACATAACAATCGCTGATAATACCAAGGGAATATTAACGTAAAAAATACCTCTCCATCCCCATAACTGGGTAATCAGACCTCCTATTGTTGGCCCAAAAGCTGCAGCGAGTCCCTGCGTAATTCCTAAAACCACAACTGCCTGATTTCTTTTATCCAACTCAACTGTATTAATACCAATTGTCATACTGGCTGGAAAAACAATAGCAGCACCAATACTTTGAACCTCGCGCCCAGCAATTAGCAAGGCGACCGTTGAACTCGTGGCAGATAACAATGATCCAATAAAAAATAAAATTAGGCCTACAACATAGACTTTATGACGACCTATCTGATCGGCAATTCTACCTAATGGGATAGTAAGTGCTGCAAAAGTGATTGTATAGACATTTAGTGCCCACTGAAGTGTCCTAAGATCTGTGTGAAGTCCGGTCTGAATTGCTGGTAATGCAATATTCATTACTGTTGTGTCAAGCATGCAAAGGAAAATCCCTAAAGCCATCGTTACTAAAATAATAATTTGTTTTTTCTTCAAAATAATTACCCCTTACTAAAGTTATGCAGTAAGTGTAATTAATGATATATTAGAAGTAAATAATTAGGTTACAGAAAGGCGGAAACTTGTAAACTATGTCACCTCAGGAAACAAAAAAACTAAAACTCAATCGAATACACAAAGCACTCTTATCTCTTCTAGCTGATTACCCTCTCAGCGACATTACAGTTTCAACTTTGTGTCGTAATGCAGGAGTCTCGCGTACTTATTATTATCGAAACTATAAGTCTATGCAAGAAATCATAGCGCGCCATCAGGAAATGGCTATTAAATCCTACTTGCGGATTTTGCCACATGCTGCACATATGGATTTTGCACAATTTATGACTGCATACTTCCAATTAATGCAGCGACAATCAACTGAAACCACGTTACTCATTAATGCTGGTTTAACAAATACTTTAATCAAGACCTTTCGAACCGTGTAACTCTTTTTGCTAGAACAAAAAATCATCAACCCTTCAACTAAGAGGCAACGAAATCAGTATTTTGCTTCATTTATAGCTGGTGCAGTAATTTCCATTCAGATTCAGTGGCTAAGTGAAGGAATGAAAGAAACACCGGCTGAAATGGGAAGAATTCTAAATAGTATTTTTATTGAGGTATAACTCAAAATGATAAAATTTAAGTACTTTGAAACGAATAATTTGAGGTTAGACGAAAAGTTTTACCTTATAAAATACGTTTACATAATAAAAGAATAAAAAGACTAAATCAAAAATCAGCTTTTGATCTAGCCCCTCTATTCTTCATCAGATTTAATTATTATATTAGTGATTTTTTCATTAAAATATCACGTTGTTCATCGCCGCCTAAATCAAAAATATGTTCACTAAACTCAACAAAACCTTGTTTCTGATAGAATACAATCGCACCCTCATTGTGTTCCCAAACGCCTAACCAGATGTATTTCTTATGCGCTTTTTTAGCTTCATCAATGGCATATGAGATTAATTGTTTTCCTAATCCTAAGCGCTTGAATTCTTTTTTAATATAAATTCGCTCGACCTCTAACGCGTCATCGCTTTGTAATTCCGATTGTGCACTACCAATATTTAATTTGAGATAACCCGCTAGCTGATTTTGATAGTAAATGAACTGAAAATTACTTTCATGGTTCTCAACTTCTTTTTCTAGCTTCTGTGAATCATAAGCAGACTCTAAATATTTTTCTAAGTCTTCTTTTGAATTCTCAGCTCCGAAAGTGTCTGAAAAAGTTTCAATACTAATTTGTCTTAATGTATCAATGTCATTGTTGGTTACTGTTATTAAATTAGTTACCATTAAAATGACCTCCTTAATATACTCTCTTATATCCTTTTTTTACTTCATTCCAATTGTTAACAACATTTTTTGTCATTTTTAGAAGTAAATAATTTAATTCTTCCGCCTCTGTAACACTAAGTCCTGTTAAAGCTATTTTGGTTGAATAGTCACTCTCTTTTCTAAGAGTTGTATATAATTTTTCCCCAGTCAAAGTAGCAAACAAGAGTTTATTTTTTTGATTACTAGGATCATCCTTCTTTATTACCAATTTTTTTTCGATTAAACGGGTAATAGCACGATTTGTAGTCGTTTTATCAACACATAATAATTCTGAGATTTCTCTTTGGGTAATTCCAGGATTTTCAAAAATTCTACTTAAATAAAGATATTGTCCTTTTTCAAGTTGAATTTTTTTAAATTCGATATTGCTAATAGAATCAAGAGCTCTCGCAATTGTCCCAATATTACGTAAAATATCTTCGTTCATAAAAGACACATCTCGTTTCATTAATGGATAGGAAAATAATAACAAAAAAATAGTTGCAATTGCAACTATTTAAAAGAATATTATTTATCAATTATTAGTAGAGACTTAATTGCCTTACGCTGATCCATTGCTTCATATGCACTTTTCACATCATCAAGCTCAAATTTTTTTGTGAATACCTTACCGGGATTAATTTCTCCATTTAAAACAGCTTGTAATAATAACTTCTTATCATATGTGGTTACTGATGCTATTCCACCTCGCAGACCAATATTTCTCCAAAAGAGACTGTCGGTATTCATTTGAGAGTTTTGGGGAACACCAACACGTCCAACAATTGCTCCAGGGTGTCCTACTTTTACGGCAGTTTCAGTTGATAGTTCGGTCCCCACACATTCAAGAATGGCATCTGCCCCACCATTTGTTAAATCAAGCACTTCTGCGACAGCTTCTGCACCGCGTTTTGCGATTATATCCGTTGCACCAAATTCAATTGCTAGTTTTTGTCGATCCTCATGTCTACTCATGGCAATAATTCTTTTCGCTCCACGTAATTTGGCAGAAATTATTCCACACAAACCAACAGCACCATCACCAATTACGACAACAGTATCATCTTTAGCAACTTCTGCAGTTACAGCTGCATGATAACCGGTTGCCATAACATCCGAAAGAGTCACGAACGAATTTAATTGTTCCTCACTGTAATCAGCGGGTTTTCCAGGAATCTTAATTAATGCCCAGTCAGCGTTTTGAAAGCGAAGATACTCCGCTTGATAGCCTGAACCATCTTTTTCTCCCTGATTTAGACAATTACCATCAAAACCAGCCATACAAGCGACACAATACCCGCATCCGTGAGTGAATGGAGCAATCACAAAATCTCCTATTTTAACGTTTTGAACATCAGAACCAGTTTCAGTGACAATTCCAATTGCTTCGTGACCAACAAACGTATTACTTTCTCTTTTGCTAATTCCACGAAACCACCATAAATCCGAACCACATACGCTCGCTCTGACTACATGGATAATCGCATCTGATGATTTTTGAATCTTTGGTTTAGGTACATCCTTTATGCTGACCTCCCCAGGTCTAATAAATACTGTTGCTTTCATTAAAATTCCTCCTATTAACTTAACTAGTTATTTCTTATTTTCTTGCTTATATCATGTTGCTGATCCAACCGCTTTAATTCTTTTTCCGCTAAATTAACGTGATCATAATAATGGTCTAATTTATAATGTAAAAGTTCAACGGCAGCCTGAATATTATTTCTTTTTTCTTCCATCTGTATTAATTGCTCTTTCAATAAAGCAATCTGTTTCTGTGCATTATCTCCTGGAGCATCAACTAACTGCATATACTTTCTAAGATTATCTACACTCATTCCAGCTGCTCTCATCTTAAGAATAAATGTAATTCGTTTAATGATTCACTCATCAATTTCGCGATTCCCATTAATATCTCTATCAATTTCTGGCAGCAATTTTTCTTTTTCATAATATCTAATTGCCGCAGTTGAAACACCCGTTATTTCACTCGTTTCTTTAACATTCATTCATTATCCTCCCTATCACTGATTAACCCACTTTCCTACTTTACAAATCGACTATAATTAGTAACCTCTTTTTTCCTTTGTTGAATATATTTTAAGCCTTAAAGTCCACTTCAATGCAAGATAATTATTTTGTCTTTTTAAATTTAAAACTAGGTGTTCAAAACCGATTCAGATTAATAATTAAAATATAGACTTAGCTCTATTAAACGCCGACCACGCTTTCGGCCAGCCTACATAAAAAGCTAAGTGAGTAATTACTTCTGAAATTTCAGCTTTGGTTATTCCATTTTCTTTTCCGATTTTAAGATGGGCATCAAGTTGTTCAAAATTCCCCGTTGAAATCAATGCAGCAATAGTAATTAAACTTCTTTGATGTAGCGCTAGCTGCTCTTCACGTGACCAAATCTGATCAAATAAAACATCATCATTTAACTCTGCAAATTTTGGAGCAAAGCTTCCTAAAATATCATGTCCAGCTGTTTGTTTTTTCTTCATAAAAAATTACTCCTCCAACTTATTATATTCTTTATCAGAAACTGCTTCGAGCCATTCGGGCCTTCCTGCTGTGATGGCAATATGCGAAAACCAGCTATTCTTAGTAGCCCCGTGCCAATGCTTGATATCATCGTGTGTAACAACTACATCACCTGCTACTAATTTTTTAGCTATTTCCCCCTCTTCTTGATACCAGCCTTCACCGCCTGTGACTAATAAAATTTGATATCCATTATGATGGATGTGCCAATTATTACGGCATTGAGGCTCAAATGTTACCACTCCAACACTTACATTCAAATCTGAATCATTGACTAGCTCATTTAAATAACTCTGTCCCATAAAATATTTTGCATAAGCATCGTTTTTTAAGCCAAGAGGGAAAACAATTCCTTTTTTTATATTTTTATTCTCATTCATCTATATCTTCCTTTCTTCAGTTAATACTTTAAGAACACTTTTGTGTTATTCTATTACTTAAAGTTAGCTTTAAGTCAAGTGGAAGGAATCAAATATTTATGAAAGAGCAAATATTTAAATATTCTATCGGTACAACTGCAAAACTACTTCATATTCCTGATTCAACAATTAGGTACTATGAAAAAGAAGGTATATTACAGATACCTAGAAATTTAAATGGCCAAAGATACTTTCTCAAAGAAGATATTGAATGGCTTAAGTTCATTCAGCATCTAAAAGGCACTGGTATGTCTATTGATGACTTAAAACAATATGTTACATGGCGTGCAGAGGGTGACACAACAATAAAGAAACGACTTGCGCTTTTAAAATCAACTCAAATTAAGCTAGAATCTTCGATAGTACAAACACAAAAACATCTAGAAATTCTTACAGATAAAATTAATTGGTATGAAAAAAAATTACATGGGAGTATAAACGATAACGAATCATTTCGCGAATATCTTAAACGCTTTGGTCATGAAGAATAGTTCTAAGATTCACGGGAGTGTGCCATAAGTGAAGTGCCTTACAAAACTTGGACATGTAAATCAAGTTTTGGAGGTGCTTTTTTGACACGTAATTATACCTACAGCTTTAAGTTGAAAGTAGTTAAAGAATATTTAAATGGTGAAAATTCACTCCACACACTGTGTCTGAAATATAAGATGCCGAGTGATACTCCATTAGTAATTTGGGTGTCGCGTTATAAAGCTTTTGGTCCTACCGGACTTAAACAGCTTAAACGCCGACACTATTCTAATGATTTCAAGGTAGCGGTTATTACCTATTACTTGAACCATTCTACCAGTATTCAAAAAACAGCCATCCACTTTGATATCAGCCACACAGTCGTTTATAATTGGCTTAAATTAATGCGGCAATTTGGAATTAAAGCCGTAATTTCATCTAAGATAGGACGACCCAAGATGGTTAAGAAAAAGAAAGAAACATCCAAGAAAAAGACCGAACAACAGTTAATAGAGAGACAACAAAAACAAATCAGACATTTAGAACAGGAACTTTCCTATACTAAAATTGAGAATGTTTATCTAAAAAAATTGGATGCCGTAATTCGAAACAAAAAATAGCACTAAAAGTTAAAACAATTAACGAATTACGGCGTGATTATCCCTTTATTACGCTCTTAAAAGTTGCGGGACTTGCGCGTTCGACGTATTACTATCATTTAGCTTGTCTAAACCGGCCTGATAAATATCGTCAGGTTAAACAAATTATTCGGCAAGAATTTGCCCGCTCTCATCAAACTTATGGTTATCGTCGCATGAGATTTGTTTTAAAACAGCATCATGTTAAACTTTGTCTAGAAACTGTTCGTAAAATTATGTTTTCTATGGGTCTGAAAGTTACTCTTTTTTCAAAACATTCTGGTCGGTACAACTCATATCATGGTCATGTTGGACAGGTGGTACCTAACTTGCTCAAGCAACAATTCAAGGCCCATAAACCATATACTGTTTTGCATAGGGGCTGTGCCATAAGTCCCTAAGTGAAAGAGCTTCACCAGAGAAAGTAATGATTTTTCTGGTGAAGCTCTTTTGGTATAATTAAAAATAAAAAAGCACTGGTTGGAGCCAGTACTTTCAAAAACAATACCCCTATAGAAAGGATAATCAAAATGTACAATAATTATAACATAAATCAGACTGTACTTAGTATTAAAACTGACTGGGAGCCAAAAGAAAATCATCCTGCACGGATGATTAATCAAATAGTTGAAGACCTTAAAATTAATGATCCTTACATCTTTGGACGACCGCGTAAGTATGATCTGCGTGTACTTTTAAAATTAATTTTGTTTGCGTACACAAAAGGTATCTTTAGTAGTCGCCGTATTAATACGTTGGCAGAAGAGAATTTGGCAGCCCGTTGGCTGACACAAGAACAGGTTCCAGCCTACCGAACAATTTGTCGTTTTAGAATTTCAGATGAAGTTGAGAGCTTGATTAATCAATGTATTCTAAAACTAACCAAATATCTGAAACAAAACAATTTTATTGATGAAGTTACTTTTATTGACGGGACTAAAATTTTAGCTGATGCCAATAAATATAGTTTTGTTTGGCGTAAGAATACGATTCGTTTTGACAAGCTTAATCGCTCTGCGATTATAACCCTTCTGGAAGAATTAAATGACGCTAAGTTTAAGTGTCAGCTCCCAGCAGAGACAGATCTTACTTTAGAAATGCTTGATGAAATTACCTTGCGGTTAGAAAATGACTTGAAAGATTTGAATAAAAAGATTGAAAAAGAACATATCTCTCCAAACCCAGACAAGTCAAGGCGTCGAAAACTAAAATCTTTAAAACGAAAACTTAAGTTACGGCAAACTAAATTATTAGCTCATAAAATACAAACCAGAATTTATGGTAAAAGAAATAGTTATTCAAAAACAGATCATGATGCAACTTTCATGCGTGTTAAGGAAGATCCAATGCTCAACGGACAGCTAAAACCGGCTTATAATCTACAAATCGCCACAAGTAAACAATTTGTAACTGCCTTCGGCATTTTTCAAAATCCAGGAGATACCAAAACATTAATTCCTTTTTTACAGCAACAAAAAGCAGCTGGAACTTTAGGTAAGTATATTGTGGCTGATGCAGGATACGGTTCAGAATCAAATTATCGATATCTCGAAGATGAATTACCTGAACATACAGCGTTAATTCCATATGGGACAATGTTAAAAGAAAATAGTCGCAAATGGAAAAGTGATGACCGTAAGGTCATGAATTGGGCGTATCATCCTAAAGACGATTATTTTATTGATCTGCAGGGAGTTAGATTTAGTTTTTATGCTTACCGTAAGCGCAAAGATAAGTACGGATTTGTACGTGAATTTAAAGAGTATCAGGCAAACAAATACGATAACGATTTTAAAATTGATCACCGAGCATTCACTAAAAACGGAAATCCTCGTAAAATAAGTATTAATAGCGCATGGGAGTATTTCAAAGCTAAGGAACGCAAGTTGCTTTCAAATCACCAAACTGGTTCAATTTACGGACAACGTAAAATAGATGTTGAATCAGTTTTTGGTGGATTGAAGGCTTGTTTGGGTTTTAAAAAATTTTCGGTTAGAGGTCTTGAGAAGGTAAAAAGGGAAGCTGGAATTGCCTTGATGGCAATGAATATTAGAAAATTGGTGGCGAAAGGCACCAATTATAACTGTTTTATAAACAAAAAGAAGAGATTAGTGAAAATCAAAGAACGATTTTCACTAATCTCTTCTATTTTGAAGGACTTATGGCACAGCCCCTTTAAACTTACGTGTGGAAAATGGGGTTATATTTCGACAGTTATTGATGAGGCTAGTAATGAAGTTTTAGCCGCTAAAGTTAGTTCAACACCCAATCGTGTTTTGATCGATCAAACCCTTGAAACAGTCATTAAAAAAATTCCCGCAACCACTAAACCAATTCTACACTCTGATCAAGGGTGGCAATATCAAATGACCAATTATCAAGCTAAACTAAGACATCATCATTTCATTCAAAGCATGTCTCGTAAGGGAAATTGTTTAGACAATGCCCCAGTTGAGAGCTTTTTCAGTATGCTTAAACGTGAATGTTTAAGGCGCATTAAGGTTACTTCGCTCAGTGAACTAAGTACATTAGTGGAACATTATGTTGCTTGGTATAATAACCAGCGAATTTCACTTAAGCGTCACGGATTAACTCCAGTCGAATATCGTAAACAGTATCTAACTAATAATTAAAACAAACATGTCCAACTTTTTTAAGGCAGTACAAAGTCGGGAAAATTTGAGTACTAACTTGAAATTACGAACATAGCAAGTACTTTGCTATGAGTAATTCGAAGTTAGACGGAGAATTTTGACTTATGAAACACGTTTATACGGAATAAATAGAGGAACTGAATCAAAATTTAACTTTGAAGTGCCCCGTTTTAATACAAAAAAGCGTTTCTTTTTATCGAAACGCTTTTTTTTTTGCATATTTATTATTACCTTGAACAGTTAGAACGATTTTTTTATACTCTATGCTGCTTTTTCTCCAAATATTTGATTGCCATATTTAGTATAATTTTTTGAAGTACATTTGGATGTTGCTGAACTGCAATGTGCAACCCATTATTGATCGCAAGTATTTTTATTTTACCAATGTGTTCACGTATTCCGGCTAAAGCAATTTTGGCATTATTCAAAGTAATGCTGACACCTTTTTTGAAGAAACTTCAAAAACATGTTGATAAGCTTTATTGAACAAATTCTAACAACTATTGAGGAAAACATTCATATGGTAAATGCACTTTTAAATAAAACTGGAAATATTTCTTTTCAAGAAAAATTAAGAGAGTTTTTAATTGAACAAAACATTATGACATTTAAACAGCTAACAAATAACAAGAAATTAACAAAACAAACTGATATATTAACAAACTATACTATCTCAGCTGTTCTAGGAGTAATTAAGTTTTGGATTGGTAACTATAATACCTATGAAAAATCTGATATAGTAGCCTTCATAAACGATGTTACGTTACACGGCGTAATAAATTTTATTAAATAAAACACCTTATAGTTCAAAGATTAATTTTTATGAACAAGATTAACTGCTGTTTCACCAGCGATCCTCCCAGAATTCCATGCAAAAGCACAACTTAAACCTTCAATTGTGGGATAGGAGTCTGCAAACATATTTGTGGCTGCAGTATTTCCAACAGCAAAAACACTCTGCATAACCTCACCATTTTTATCCAATACATTAAAATTATCATCTACCTGTACTCCGCCTAGTGTTCCCAAAGTGGTCGAACAAGCCTTAATTGCATAAAAAGGTTCTTTTTTTAAAGAAAACTTCATAAACTGATCAGCTTTATAAAACTCTGAATCTTTACCTGCTTTTACTAAATTATTATAAGATTTAATTGTATTTTCTAGCACTGTACTAGAAACATTAATTTTCTCTGCCAAATCTGCAATTGAATTACCAATCCAACCCGTTTTTTGTTCAATTGCTTCATTGAGATCAGCTTTCAAGTTATTAAAGGGACCAATTTTATAAGTCATTGGCTCATGTGCTAAGGTTTTAAAGGTTCTCTCAAAAGAATCTGTCCAATCCAAGCTATTCTTGGTAAGAAACGATACAAGTTTCTCATCCAATAAATAATAATAGAAACCGCCCGCCTTATAAGTGACATTACCCCATAATGCAAAATCATAACAAATATCTTCATTAACAAATCTTTGACCTCTTGAATTAATCCATAATAATGGAATATTTGTCAGTGAAAAAATTGAGTTATTATGCCACTTTAAATTATCTTTAGATATAACTGAAGCAGCATGATTTTCAAACAGATGAGGTTGCTTAGTGTCCGCGCCAATGTTCTCTAACATTTTTAGTCCATCACCAGTTGCCTTACGTTCTCCCATGCTATACAGATTTTCGTAATTAATCTCTAAATACTCTTTTACTAGTTGTTGATCACCAATAAAACCGCCATCAGCAATAATAACTGCTTTACACAAAATTTCTTCTGTTTTTCCTTGATGGAGAACTTGCACACCACTAACCTGTCCATCAGTATCCAGCAAAATTTTTTCTCCTGAAGTCTCAGTTAGTAAGATGCCATGCTCTTTTTCTAAATGCTCAATTAAATGTGAAAAGCCTGTAAATTTATCAATATATTGATGATAAGTCTGCAGATTTTTTTGATGCACTTCCTGTGTATTATTTACCAACTCTGTTTTCAATCCATGCTTTTGCAACCAATCAATAGTGCTTGCAGAATATTCCACAATTTTTTTTACAGTTTTTAAATCAACACGGTAATGAGCATAATCTACCAAGTCATGATATGCGTCTTTTACTGAATAACTAACACCTGCTTCTTTTTGTAACCTACTTTCAACTGCAAATAATCCTTGTGCCCCAAACATTCCAGCACCACCAAATTTGTTACCTTTTTCTAATAAGATAACTTTTTGGCCTGCATCTACCAGAGTGAGTGCAGCTCCAATTCCTGCAGCGCCAGCTCCTACAACAACCACATCTGTTTTATACATAAGTCACATACTTCCCTTCATTGATAGGTATAGTAGATATTTACTTATCCAGCGAATGACGTTGCCCTATTTGAAATTTTTCTGAATGTTCAAACATAAATTGGACACTTATTGGTTCATCACCAGTTAGATATTCAAAATCTTTAGTAAAATTAGACATTTTATTTTCTCGAATTGCTTGCCCGAATGTTACCATGCCATCTGAAGAAAACGGAGCTTCAGAATCCTTTTTGAATTGTCCTTCTGTTGTGCGGGGAACACCCATCGAATCAAAAATAGCGTAGTTTTCTTCATCAGAAACAAATTGATATTTAACATGATTTCCGGTTTTTTCATTACCAATTTCAATGAACTCAGAAATAGTCAGCAATTGTTTGCCATTAATATTCAGAATTTTATGATGCAGATTATCAGCTAATAAGGCATAAGCAACTGCTTTAGCACAATCTTTTCTTGAAATATAAGCCATTTTACCTTCACCTTGATTATTCTGTAAATTCGATCCTTGGTTTACAAAGGTAAAGTAATTCGTAATCATCGCTTCTGCATATTGTGAATTACGTAAAAAGATATAATCTAAGTTACTCTTTTTGATATAATTCTCAGTGAAGGCATGATCAATCTTTTCAATGCTTGGATTTGTTACATCAGCAGCATTAACCAAGGAAGTATAGATAATTTTCTTTACCCCAGCTTCTTTTGCTGCATCAACTACATTTTTGTGAGCCCTTTGCCTTTTTTCGCCAACAAATGGCATAGATATTAAAGCGAGTACATCAGCGCCAATGAATTTATCTGCTAATCCTTCTAGATTGTTAAAATCAGTTTGTTGAGTCTCAACTCCCTCTCTTGCATAAGATGCCAATACGTCAGTATTATATCCACAAAAAAGCAAATTCTCTTTTTCAGTAAGTTTCATTAATTCTGCAGCAGCAACCGAACCAAGATTACCATCAACACCTGTAAGTATAATTTTCGCCATATTTAAATCCTCCTTTGATATTATCTTAATAATAGGTGAAAATAATCACAAAGTCTAATATGAAAATTAAATGCTATCATTGGTTTTTCCTATCTTGTTTGAATTTCTTTACTGTATTTAAAAAAATGCGACTTCTTTTATCCAAATTTTTTTCTTTATATGCTAAAACTATCTTATATTTATGAGGATTATCGATAATTGGTATGAGATTTATCAAATTATTATTGAGATTTAGTGGGTAATGTTCAGGGAAAAAACCTAATAATTTTTTTTGCTGAATTAGTAGTAACTCACTCTCTACATCATCAGCAAAACTTGAGATTTGGGGTTCTAATTGTTTATTTAGTGACCTATTGAGCATTAATTGATATGATTTACCAATTTTTTCTGGACTTAACATTATCAACTCTGATTCATAGACTTGTTTCATAGTTAGTGATTTACTTTTATATAATGGATGATGTGTTCCAACACCAGCTAAATACTCTCCTTGATAAAGAACTAGTGTCTCAATATCAATTTCTTCATAAAATTCGGAATCAAAAGTCACTGCAAAATCATATTTTTTTTGATTCAAACACCTTGCAATATTACTTAAACTTACTTTTTCAATTTCAATATTAAAATCATCTATCGGGGTTATCTCATCCAATATTTCAGCCAATATCTGAATATCCATAATTGATGAATATTGAATTCTTATTTTTTTTGAAACATTTTCTTGCATCGCTTTTTCTAGCAATGTAAATTGTTTCAATACTTTCTCTGATTCCTCAAATAGCACCCTTCCTTTCTCTGTAGGGACCACGGGATTTTTAGAACGATCAATTAGCAAACAATCAAAGTGATTCTCTAACTGTTGTATTTGCTGTGAAATACTTGCCTGTGCTACTAAGTTTTCCTTACCTGCAGCTGTAAAATTTCCAAGTTTGATGACATCAACAAAGTATTTTAAAGAATTAAGGTTCACTCTAATCCCACCATTTCTATTTATACATAACTTGCTATACTATTTTATTTTAACATGTGAAAAGTACAAAGAAAGAAAACAAAACTTAAATTTTGATCTAGCTTTTTGTATATCAAATAAAATTTGCATCTTCTTAGTTAAAAAATATTTTCATATTTAGTCAATAAGAATAATGTTATATTTATATTATAAAAAATAGTATTAAGCTTATTTTTTTACTAACTAACATAGGAGTGATTTGTGTGCAAGAGTATATTTTTGATTTTGATGGTACCCACAGCTGAGGAGTTATTATCAATTTGACAAGTATTACTCTAGTATTTGTTTAACTTCTATCATTAGCTGATAAATATAAGTACTAACAGAAATCATTAATTGTTATAACTAATTTTTGCTAGTACTTGTATTTTTTCTCTTTTAGTTTACAATGTAAACAAGGGTTACAAAGTAAACTAAGGAGGAAATAATGACAACTGCAATTAAGTTAACTAAAATTTGTAAAGAATTTAATCAACATCCTGTTTTAAAAAATATCGACCTGGAAATTAAAAAGGGAGAAATTATTGGTTTATTGGGACCAAATGGCGCAGGAAAATCAACACTCATCAAAATTATGACTGGTTTGCTCTTACCAGATAATGGTGAGGTTGAAATATTGGAGAAATCGTTACTTAAGAATAAGCATAGCTTAAGAAAATATCTTGGAATTGCTCCACAAGAATTAGGAATTTACCCACAATTAACCATCAAACAAAATTTACAAAATTTTGGTGCCATTAATGGTTTATCATCTGCACAAATTGAAGAAAAATATCTGTATGTCTCCTCAATCTTCAATTTAAACGATTTAAAAAACAAAAAAGCAGCTGACTTGAGCGGTGGTCAAAAAAGACGTCTCCATTCTGCAATTGCTCTAATGAGTCATGCAAAAATTATTTTTCTTGACGAACCAACCGTTGGTGCAGATGTTAATTCGCGCAATCAAATTATTCATGCAATTAAAATGTTAAGTAAGCAAGGTATGAATTTTATTTATACCACCCACTATCTACAAGAGATGGAAGCACTTAATGCAAAAATTATTTTTCTTAATAATGGTGCAATTCAAGCTACTGGAAGTTTAGAGGAAATTCTGCAAATTTATGCAAGGCCATCATTAGAGCTCTACTTTGAAAAAGCAATTCCTTCTTTAAAAGGATGGAAAAAAGAAGATAATCATTTGAAGTTGACAAATTTAAATAGTAATAAACAGTGTATAACTATTTTAAAAGAGTTACTTAACAATCCCCAAATCAATCAGACTCCCTTAATGAATATCAAAATTATAAAAGCAGACTTAGAATCTGCTTATCAAACATTATTAGAAAAGAGTATTTCAAATGAAAATTAAGCAGTTGTTTGCAGTAATAAAATTAAATAGTCATTTGCAATTTGCAGATCCTACGGTACAATTTATTATGATTCTTGTTCCACTAATTATGGCCCCCTTTATGTTACCAGCGGCAAAAATACAGTTAAACGCTGAAGGATATATCCACACTAATGGCGCTGAGCAAGTTATTCCAGGGCTGACAATTCTCTTTTCGTTCTTTTCAATCCAACTAATAATTCAAATGTTCTTTGATGAAACTATTTGGAATACATGGGACAGACAACAAATTTCAGCTACTTCTTTAACGGAAATAATAACTGGAAAGGCCGTTGTAGCATATTTAATTCAAGTTTTCCAACTCGGCACGGTAATTCTTATCAGCGTCCTAGTCTTTAAATTCCGAATTAATGGGAATTGGTTTGCTTTTGTCATGATTATTATTTCATTTGCTGCAACGCTGACTTTTTTTGGAATTATGCTTGTCAGTTGGTCAAAATCCTCTGCCATTGCACTATCTTTATCTAATTTACTAGGTATTTTAATGGCTGGATTGGGTGGAAGTCTGTCACCAGTTACTTCATTTCCTCGATGGGCAAAAGTTTTGGCTCGAATTGATCCCGCCTACTGGGGACTTTTGGCTATCAAGAAAATTAGCTTGGATCATGGTAATTTTGCTACAATTGTTCCGCATCTAAGTATTCTATGGTCCATGACACTTATTTTTTGTTTATTATCACTAATTGGATTTCATTTTCAACCATTGAAAGAAGGAAATAACTAGCATGAATTCTGCCAAACCTACGAAAGAAACACTTAGCAAGGCTTACATCTTAAACATTACACTTAAGCTTATAGATCAATCGGGGCTTCAAAAGTTTTCGATGCGCAGATTAGGACAAGATATGAATGTCTCACCAATGGCTGTTTATCGTTATTTTCCTAATCAGGGTGCCCTTTTTGATGGCTTGGTTGAATGGATTTGGCAAACTGCTTTATTGGAAAAAAAGAATTCGATTTACAACGATTGGCAAGAACAAATTATCGTTATCATGAGTCATTTACGCGAAACACTGCTAAAACATCCCAATGCGCTACCTTTGATTTCAACTCATCCCTTAGTAACTAAATCAGAATTTATGTTAGTAGAAAATATTTTGGTTAAATTAAAAGAAAATGGTTTAGTTATTAAGCCAACAACTGTTTTTTTGATTAATTCATTAACTGCATATACCCTAGGATTTGTTTGGGCAGAAGCGATTGAACCCGAGCAAGGTGGTCAAGTCAATTCTTCCTTGATGAAGGACTTGCAAAATGAATCACAGCTACTGTCCAATCTTCTAGCATCACTCCAAGATAAACAATTTACTAGTGAAGAACAATTCTTAATGGGAATTAAAGCCCTTTTAGCTGGTTGGAGATAAAAAATAACTAGTTTTCCAGCAAACGAATGGAATACTTTAATATGAATAAGAAAGGTACCCGAATCATTAAAAAATTGTATGCATTCTGGATGTCTTTGTAATGTAAGTTCCACTATATAAAGACTGTCAGAATATTTATTAGAACAAAAATGTTATTAACGCTATGTTCAATAAATCTAGCTTGGGTCAATAATTTTGTATACCAATTTGTCAAAAGTATATATTAGATTAGTAAATAAAAAACTTCGGAGAAGATTATCCTCTCCGAAGTTTTTTTATTAAACTATTCTATATTTTCGCCGTCAATTTTCTTTGACTAACAAGATTTGGAACTATTTTTCGTATACCAATAAAAATAACAAAACCAATCAATCCGCCTAACGTATTTTGTAATAAATCGTTGAGATCAAAAAGACGATGTTCCAGATAAATATAAGATAACAATAATTGTGAAGTTTCAATAGTTAGCGAAGTTAAAAACGAAATAGTAAACATTTTCTTGAAGGTTGCTTTATCTTCCCATAGAAGTGAAATAAATAATGTTAATGGGATAAGCATTACCAAATTTCCAACAATCGTATATTGTGAAGCAGCCGTGTAGATTGTTTTATACATTTCCAGTGGATGCCATTCAATAGCCTCAAAATATCCAAACCCATTAGCCGAACGCAGCATCTCAATGTATGTTCGAGGTGTATATATATTAATACTGATGGTTAACTGTGCCACACAAAACAGATAGAAAGTAAATAAACTCTTTAAAAGATTACGCTTATTTATCTTAGGAAATGAAGTATGTGACCAATAAATAAGAGCACACATTAGAAAAAATATCCCTATTTTGATAGGTGTAATTGTTATAACAGGTAAGTAAAATCGATAATTAACTAACATAAATTTCACCTTCCTCAATTATTTATTACTCCTATCATACTAACAACCAATGAATAAAGTATTTTTAAAAGATGAAGTATGTTTATTTTTTGTCGTAAAATCTTCTAAAGAAGATTACTTTTTTCTTAACCTTGCTTTTCTTTAGGGCTTTTTTTTACATTAACTTTGAAATTATTTATTTTCATATAGTTAGTCAACTTTTACTTCTTGCACTTCAATAAATTTTGGAAAATCATCAACATTACCTGCAAAACGATAAACATTATCTAAATAATAAAATGTGCTGGTTTTCTCAAAGTCTTGAATTTCATTAGTTAAGTCTAATAAATAAATTTTCTTTTTGAGGGCTGTAGCAATCCCAAATTCAACATTTGCACCCTTTCCTCCTGGAAATAAAAAAATTAAAAAGTCACAGTCCCTTATACCTTTATATTCTTTGTTGGCAATCTTCGAAAGTTTCTCAAAACTATCTGCTTTTCCATTTTTTGTCCAGTCATAAGTTCTAGTAAAACCTAAACTTTCTAATCTAGCAGACAACTCATTTATCAGCGAAACATACCTAAAAGAACCCGCGATATAAAATTTTTTGAGATTGGTATCGTACATAGGTTACAGCTACTTAAATTATAATTTTTGAACATTTGGTTTTTAATTACTTAATACTATCTGCTAATTGCTGAATTGCACCTATCATGATCTTCTTAATTTCAGTTGGTGATTCAGGCTCGTCTTGACTCAACCATACTCGCAAAATATTAGTAAACCCGCCTAGTTGAAATGCCATTACATACGCCACATTTTTTGCACTGCCATTTACATGCCAAGGAGCAGCAAACTCATTATATCTTGGAATTGCCTTTTGCTGCCAAATTTCATTCATATGATCAAAAAGGCCTTGATTAATCAACAGTCTAATAATATCTTTTTGCTCCCACCAGAAATTTAAAAATATGTCTAATGTATTATCGAGCATTGTGACTCCCGGACTTGGGACCTGCTTCATTAATCGTTGGAAGTACGAGTCAAATAATTTGTCACAAAAATAATTGACCAATGCTTCTTTATTTTTGAAGGAGTGATAAAAAGTTTTTCGTGATAGTTCAGCTTGCTGCGCAATCTCAGTGATTGAAATATCCTGAAAATCTTCAGATTTCATCAATTCAATTAATGACTCACTTAACCATTGTTTTGATTGTTCGATCATTCTTTCCTTCCCACTCATAAAATTTTCCTCCTTAAAATAGAATAGGTTACAAATATATTGAATTTGTTTCTTTTGCTTAAATTCTATTGTTTTACCCTTTCTTTAATTATATTATAGACTAAGTCAAAGGTAACATTTGTCACCTTTAGAATCAAGTGTTACCGAAAGGAGGAAATTTATGTCAAAAGGTGTCAAAGTTATAAGTTTTGTTGGTTTAACAATTGCAATGTTTATGGGAACATTAGACAGTACGATTGTAAATATTGCCTTGCCTAAAATCATGTCCCATTTCGATACGAGCATTACCAGTGTTAGCTGGGTTTCAACTATCTATACGCTCACTCTCGCAGTTTTTATGATTACTGGATCAAAAATTGCGGATCGCTATGGAAGAAAAAAAATAATGCTGCTAGGTTTAGCATTATTTGGTATTTTTTCTGCAGCGTGTATGATTTCACATTCTTTAATAGAATTAGTTACCTTTCGTTTTTTTCAAGGCATTGGTGGTGCTATTATTACTCCGATTGTTTTACCTATGGGTATTGAAATTTTCGGGAAAAAGAATACGGCTAAGATTGCTAGTATTGTTGGAGCTGTGACTGCCTTAGCTGCTGCGAGTGGACCACCAATCGGAGGAATAATTCTTGAATATGCTTCGTGG
Organism: Liquorilactobacillus hordei DSM 19519; assembly: GCF_019443985.1. Lineage (NCBI taxonomy): Bacteria > Bacillati > Bacillota > Bacilli > Lactobacillales > Lactobacillaceae > Liquorilactobacillus > Liquorilactobacillus hordei. The sequence goes on along the minus strand of NZ_CP049303.1, from coordinate 1,378,956 downwards.
CGTGAAGTTTTTGGGATTAATATCCCTCTAACCATTATTTCTTTTATCATCATTTCAATTTGGGTAACTGAGTCTTATGACGAAACATTAGCAGGTAAAATTGATATATTGGGAACCATTCTTCTGACACTTGGTTTAAGTACACTAACCTTTGGTATGTTAGAAGGAAGGCAGTATGGATGGAATTCGATTTTAATATTAAGTTGTCTAGCTGGTGGCTTTATTTCACTCGTTATTTTTATTCTTGTAGAACACAAAATAAAAAATCCACTCTTAGAATTAGACTTATCTCGAGAAATAACACTGACTGCTTCCAGTCTCGTTTATTTCATCACGGGTTTTGCCTTGATCTGTCCAATGTTGATTTTTAATTATTTTTTACAAGATGTCTTGAATTATTCCGCGTTAACTTCAGCACTAATAATTATGCCTATTTCATTAACTATCGTAATAGCGATGCCTCTAGGAACTAAATTATTTGAAAAAGTAGGAGCAATTCCTGTTACTTTATCAGGACTAATCATCATGGCAGCTAGCCTATTTTTATTATCATTTATTAAGGTTGATACTCCTAAACAAATAATGGTTGTCTTCATAATTTTAAATGGTATTGGCTTTGGACTCTCTTGCGTATCCCTGGTGGCTTCCGTAAAATATCTACCTCAAAATAAGAGTGGAATTGGTTCAGGAATTGTAAATGCTGCACGTCAAATTGGAACCTGCCTAGGAGTTGCAATTCTAGTAACCGTATTAGATGCAAATGTGACTTCCGCTAAAAATGAGATTAAGCTCAATTCACTTCAATTCATAGATAAACAACAACCATCAACAAAGGTGAAAACAACTGTACACACTGAATTAGCCAAAATGTTTGCCGATACAAGTTCAACAACAATTGCTACTAAAAATAGGCAAAAAAAGTTGAAAGAAAAGCTTATAGATGCAGCTAAATCAACAAAAGAATTGCCTATACCTAAACCTAATTCAAACTATGGAAAATTATATCAAGCTGAATTAAAAATTAATGAAGCAACAGTTACAACTACTAAAAGATCGGTTGCACTAAATGATGAATTAAATACCATTAGTAAAAAGAACATTGAGCTTACTCCATTTGTTTTAAACTCCGCAAAGCTTAATGCAACAACAACTATAGTATCAAAAAAGCAGCAACAGGTTTTAACCTCAATAAAGTTATTATCCCAGAAGCAAGCTTTAATTAAAGTATTTAATAATATCAGGCACGAAAAACAACAAAAACTTAGTAATGCGTTTGGTCATACCTATATTTTAGGTTCCTTACTTGTTTTAATTTCATCTCCCATTGCACTATGGACAGATCGAAGAAAAAAAGCAGTACAAAGTCGGAAGGTTTGAGTACTAACTAGAAATTACGAACATAGCGAGTTCTTTGCCATGAGTAATTTGAAGTAGCTAGAGAATTTTGGCTTACAGAACACGTTTATACAAAATAATTAGGTTGGTTCAAAATTTAACTTTTAGCACAGATCCAATTATTGATTGTACTTTTTTCATACTAACTAAAGTCAGTTCAAAAAAAATTAACTTTATCACTTTTCTTGCAAAAAATTATAATAATGCAGTAAAAAGTATTGATTTAAAAATTAGACAAAAAAGTCTATTTTTAAACCAATACTTTTATTAATAGAAAATTATATTTACCAATTTTAATATCATTAGAAGAATAAAATAGCTCTTAAAACTATGAATAATTGTATCATTTGAAGTGTATCAAGTAGCTGTAATAAAATTTTTATAAAAATATCAAGCTTAACTAGCCATACAATCTTTTATAGATCACGACTCATAGTAATATCTGTTGGAATAAAACCAAGCTTATTATAAACATGTATTGCTCGTTCATTTTTACCAAAAACGTGTAATCCAATTTTCTTAAAGCCCAATGCCTTTGCCGCTATGAAAATTTCACCCATTGCTTGGGTACCAAATCCCTTGTTTTGAAATTCAGGTTCAACTGCAAAATCATAAATAAAGGCATCTTCGGGATTTACTTTGTTCTTAGCTAACCACAGATAGCCTATTGTATTTTGCTCGACATTGAAAGTATAAAAATAGTTTTCTTTTGTGTCTAGACCATCTGGAAGCAAACGACTATACTCTTCTTCAGCCAATTTTGTTGCTTCATCAGCGGGCCATGTACCTGCCTTCACTTTTTCAGAAGCATATTCCTTAATGGTTCCCACAATATATTTTTCATAATCTTTTAAATTCATTTTTTTTAATTCCATCAAATATTCCTCGCTGTCTCGCTAATAATTTTAAAAAATGATTCCATAACTCTAAAATCTTTTAGTCAAAGAAATAATCAATGCAGTTCTCCAACATTTTAGGCTGATCAATTGGTAAGTTGTTCTAAGATTAATAGATCACATCTATTAAAATTGTGCGCCATACTTACTTGTTCTTTAAACCCAACAATTTGATCATGTTTACCTAGTAAAAGAAAAGTAGGAATGTCAGATTCCCATTTTTTTAGTTCATGTTCATTTTTAAATTCATAATGATAAAAATTATCAGCTTGCAAATTTTTAATAAATTTAAAATCACAGTTTTTAAGCCCAGGAACGACCTCAGTTACATATTTTTGCCATGAAACTTCATTAATCATAACATTCATCCCGATAAAATCTTCTGTATATTCGTTATCTGGAACTTCAAACCCATCTTTTTGGATGTTAATGTGTGTTTCAATAATTCTTTGATTGGAATTTGCAGTTACCACCGGACACGTTAGGAATAAGCCTTTTACACGTTCAGAATATTTATGAGCAATTCCTAAACTTAAATATCCTCCATAGGAATGTCCGCAAAGATAGAAATTATTAATTTTAATTGCATCAAGAAACTTTATAATTAATTCTATCAAATAATCACCAGATGGCTGAACATCATAGAAAGACTGGCTTTTTCCCATACCAGGAAGGTCAACATAAATTCTCTGATAATTTTTCCCCGTAAACGCAGGTTCATATTGATATTCCATAGAATTCAGATCCAAACATAACCCATGAAGAAAAACAACTGGTACCCCTGTTCCTATTATTTCATAGTGAATTAAATTATTATTGACCAATTGTTGCATAATAACACCTCAACTTTAAAGTAATTGTAATCTATTCTGATAATCTTAACTATGAGAAGCGATCAATGAAAAATTAAGCAATGATTGAATTTTTATCTTTGTATATTCTTCACTGCACCTTTTATTCATTAATTTTGTTCAACATATATTCTGCAAATTCAATCAAAACTAGCTCGTCATACTTTTCTTTACATTTCTTAGTCATACCACTTGAAGTATATTCAACTAGGGCTTTCTTCACAATCTTACGATATCTTGCAGGAAGTTTCTTTAATCCCCATTGACCTCCTGAGAGTTTTGAATCAATTACAGACTCTTTCTTATAAACAAGTGCCCGACAGAGATTTAGTGTTGTGTACATAGGATGTTCCACGATCATAGACTTAGCACTTGAAATATCATATAAAATGCTATTCCAGTAAGCTGAACTTGGGATTTGACAAAACACTTTTTTGATTGATTTTCCAATTAAAACTTTTCCAACTTTTGTGACAATCATCAAATGTGCAGTCAAATCCGGATCTGATCCATGCATTTTATTCACGTATCCCTTAGGGTCATCAAGATAGGCTTCATAATGTTGTTTAGAAAAATGCAGTTCAAAAGGTACAGGTTCGTTAAAATTTAATGTATTCTCCAGTAAAACAACATGAAACTCCAATCCTTTTGCTGGAGCCACTGACCATAAATTATCAATTGTATATTTCATAAGCTTTTCCTACTCAACCAAAGAAAGAGGTTTATAAGTAACAACCAGATAGTCCAAATCGCTAATTGCTTCGTTAAATGACCCTAGAACAAATGAACCATGAAGATATATACCTACTAAATTATCTTTTAATATTCTTTGATATCCAGTTTTAAGTAGCACAAGTAATTTCGCTGTACTTCGCATATTCTCACCCAATTAGAATGTAACACAAGTTGGGAGAATTTCGATTGCTGACTCGAATTTGTGAAACACATTTATTCATTACAAATAAACTACTAAATCAAAATCTAAAGCCATTTATTTCTTAATTTAAAATAACTTCCGCGAATTGTTCCAGCTAACTTTGACCGTTGCCGTGCAAATTTAAATTTATCTTGCAATTCATCTGGGACTTCCATGTTCTCACAAAGTTTCAATCCAACTGCTCTTTTGGGTTTATTTTCATTTTTCTCATAGAGTACATTAATAATCATTCCATTTTGATAAATAAATTCGGGCCAATATATATTTTCGTCCTCATAAATCATAACTTCTAAAATAGGTGATCCAAATTCTAAGTTTCTCTCTTCTTTCAAAAGATTATTCAACCACTGAATTTCTTTATTCTTCTCGTTTGCTGGATAAACGATATATTCGAATTTATATTTATTCCAAAAATAACGGGCCTCATTAGCCCGAAGTCCAGCTAGTGAGACAGCCAACGGAGAACTTTCCAAACCAGCTATTTCAATATTTTTAAAATCAACTTTATATGTCATTTTTACTCCTTTTTAAGAAATTACTTTCTTTGCATTTGACCCATTTTTCTAGAGAAGTCTTCTCTCAAAATGTATTGTCCAATCAAAGACACAATCTGCTTGTTTTGTGGTAAATCAGAATGCGCTGTGTTAGCACCAGTAACAGTGATTTCGGTAAAATTCTTAATCTGATCTTGAAAAATATACTTAGCAAAATTGACACTATTGTACGGGACTGTCCCATCCCCATTATAATTTTCGGTCCCAGCAATTGAATACATAACCAATGATTCTGGGAGTCCTTCGAGATAAGTATATAGTTCTTTAAACATCGCTGTTTTATACGTCGTACTTTTTTCTTCCATATTATATGGACTAGCAATTGTCATTAACTTGTCAATCCTGACAGAAGGTGTTTTTTTGAGATATTTTTCAAGAAATAAGGTCAGTATCAAACCACCATTAGAATGCCCCAGGGCAGAAAAATGGTTAAAATGATACGTTCGCACCAACTGTTTAAAAGCACTGCTTAGCCAAACAGCTTGTTTATCGATATTAACTTTACCGTCTTTATTATTTTCAAAGCTGACAACGATAAATGGCTGATTATCATTATGTTGAATTGTTCCTGTGGTGGTAATTTTACCATCCTTTTTAACTACCATCTTCAATACACTATGATTTTTTGGTGCCTCATGTCCTAATTCACTAATTAAACTATCAAAACGATTTTTAGTTGCACTTGAACCCGGAACCATAATAATTGGTGCCATTTGAGTTTTACCAGAGTTCCTCAAACGAGCAATATTATTGTGATTCCAATTATAGGCCGGAATACATATTGCTAACAATGCAAGTACACCGACTCCCCAAAAAAGCCACTTAAACTTCATTAGTTGCTCCTCCTTTGCGCATACTTTCAAAGTAATTATGCAGTAAAACAAAAGGTAGATAAAGTGCAACTGCAGCCAAAAGATTTATAATACTAATCAAAAATGCTTGCCATGTTCCGCCTGTTCCAAGCCAACCTGCTAAAAAACCGGGAGTTGTTTCACTAACTGGATACACTGAAGGTGGCATAAAGTTCAATTTTAGTGCAGACCAAGTAATAATAATACTAACCATCGGTGTACATATGAAAGGGATGATTAACAATGGATCATATAATAATGCAATTCCTACTAAAGGCGACTGATTAACATTGAAAATACTTGGTAAGAGACTAGTTTTTCCAATTATTTGGATATCTTTATCACGTGAACGCCAGATTATTGCAATGAAAAGCGACAACGCCATTCCTGGACCACCAATATTAGCAAAACTATCAACCAAAGTATGAAGTGATATTGGATTCGGGGCGCCCCAAGAAGATCCGTGTTGAATCGCATATTCTAAATTTTGGACCATATTACTTGAATTAATGTTATTAAAGTCAAAGTAACCAATTAACCCAAGTAACCAGATAAAATTATTCAACATTAATGATAAGATTGCGGAACCCAATACCAAGCTATATCCCGTAAATGAAAATTCTAATGGGTTGGATAATAACCCGTTAGCACTTAATTTAATTAAGAAACTCACTATACAACTAAAAACTCCAAAAAAGGCTAAAGTTATCAGAGCTGGTTTTAGCGTTTTGTGAATTTGTGTTGCAAGTGACAATCTTTGCTCAAAAAGGCCTTCTCTACCCGTACCCTTATCTGTATTTGAGACTGCAAAATGATTAAATATCCATCCAGTAACTAGACCAACAATTATTGCAATAAAAATACCACTGTAACCTAGGTTTCCTTCCAAGAACCAGCTAGTTTCATGATTGCTCGTATGTCCCAAAATTCCCCTATTAAAATTCATTATCATAAATGAAAAGGCAGCTGTCACGCCCGCAACCAGTTCATTTTTGGATGTTCTTTGTATCGTAATTTCAGCTATTAGAAAAGTTAACGCAATAGAAATTACCCCATTTATACTCAAATCTAATATTGTGAAGTATCTAGAAAAAATTTTAAATCCTGGTAACCACTGATTAATGTGGTAAATATTATTCAAGAATCCATGTTTATGAAAAACGGCATCGCTTATCAATTCAACATATACACCCACCAAAATGAACGGAAACAAAATTGTAATTGACTTGCGTATTATTAAAAGAGATTTCCAATGTTCTGTAATATTGTCGATTTTGAATAAAAAGTTAATGAGACGTTTATTCATCATATACCCTCTTTACTAATTTGTTTAAATATCACTGATTAATTATAACCTTAGATCCTCCATTAGCGAACTCCTTTTAAGTGATAATAAAAGAAGTATACTCTATAAAATAAATAAAAAGACTACAAGTCATGATTAGCTTAATCTTCAATGAAAAAAGCTCTGATATTAACTGATTTTCACCAATTAAGATCAGAACTAATCTTAGAGTGTTCATATTAATAAATTGCGGATATATGTGGCTGGGTCAAAAGTTAAATTTTGATTCAGTTCCTCTATTTATTCCGTATAAACGTGTTTCATAAGTCAAAATTCTCCGTCTAACTTCGAATTACTCATAGCGAATTACCCGCTATATTCGTAATTTCGAGTTAGTACTCAAATTTTCTCGACTTTGTACTGCCTTAAAAAAGTTGGACATGTTTGTTTTAATTATTAGTTAGATACTGTTTACGATATTCGACTGGAGTTAATCCGTGACGCTTAAGTGAAATTCGCTGGTTATTATACCAAGCAACATAATGTTCCACTAATGTACTTAGTTCACTGAGCGAAGTAACCTTAATGCGCCTTAAACATTCACGTTTAAGCATACTGAAAAAGCTCTCAACTGGGGCATTGTCTAAACAATTTCCCTTACGAGACATGCTTTGAATGAAATGATGATGTCTTAGTTTAGCTTGATAATTGGTCATTTGATATTGCCATCCTTGATCAGAGTGTAGAATTGGTTTAGTTGTTGCGGGAATCTTTTTAATGACTGTCTCAAGGGTTTGATCGATTAAAACACGATTGGGTGTTGAACTAACTTTAGCGGCTAAAACTTCATTACTAGCCTCATCAATAACTGTCGAAATATAACCCCATTTTCCACACGTAAGTTTAAACTGACTGACGTCAGTATGCAAAACAGTATATGGTTTATGGGCCTTGAATTGTTGCTTGAGCAAGTTAGGTACCACCTGTCCAACATGACCATGATATGAGTTGTACCGCCCAGAATGTTTTGAAAAAAGAGTAACTTTCAGACCCATAGAGAACATAATTTTACGAACAGTTTCTAGACAAAGTTTAACATGATGCTGTTTTAAAACAAATCTCATGCGACGATAACCATAAGTTTGATGAGAGCGGGCAAATTCTTGCCGAATAATTTGTTTAACCTGACGATATTTATCAGGCCGGTTTAGACAAGCTAAATGATAGTAATACGTCGAACGCGCAAGTCCCGCAACTTTTAAGAGCGTAATAAAGGGATAATCACGCCGTAATTCGTTAATTGTTTTAACTTTTAGTGCTATTTTTTGTTTCGAATTACGGCATCCAATTTTTTTAGATAAACATTCTCAATTTTAGTATAGGAAAGTTCCTGTTCTAAATGTCTGATTTGTTTTTGTTGTCTCTCTATTAACTGTTGTTCGGTCTTTTTCTTGGATGTTTCTTTCTTTTTCTTAACCATCTTGGGTCGTCCTATCTTAGATGAAATTACGGCTTTAATTCCAAATTGCCGCATTAATTTAAGCCAATTATAAACGACTGTGTGGCTGATATCAAAGTGGATGGCTGTTTTTTGAATACTGGTAGAATGGTTCAAGTAATAGGTAATAACCGCTACCTTGAAATCATTAGAATAGTGTCGGCGTTTAAGCTGTTTAAGACCGGTAGGGCCAAAAGCTTTATAACGCGACACCCAAATTACTAATGGAGTATCACTCGGCATCTTATATTTCAGACACAGTGTGTGGAGTGAATTTTCACCATTTAAATATTCTTTAACTACTTTCAACTTAAAGCTGTAGGTATAATTACGTGTCAAAAAAGCACCTCCAAAACTTGATTTACATGTCCAAGTTTTGTAAGGCACTTCACTTGTGTCACACTCCCTCAATTAATAATATAAGCCAACAATTGTTCCTGTTAAAATTGAAGCAAGTGTTGCTCCTAATAAAAGTTTCATTGAGAATTTTGCCACGTAGGTACCCTGCTTTTGGCTGATTGCTTTAATCGAGCCGGTTGCAATACCAATGGTTCCAAAATTAGCAAAAGAGACCAAATATGAAGAGATAATTGCATTTGCTTTAGTTGACAAATGAGCCGTCATTCCTTGTAGGTCACCCATTGCTACAAATTCATTGGTTAATAACTTAGTAGCCATTAAACCACCAACCTTAATAATATCCTTGTTTGACACACCCATCAACCATGCAATCGGCGAGAAGATGTATCCTAGGATCGTAGTAAAGGAGATATGAATTACAGCTAAAAATGAATTATTCAAAAAAGTGATCAAAGCTACAAATCCAATCAGCATTGCACCAACCGCAACTGCTAGCTTAAAACCATCCGTTATATAGTTTCCAAGAACTTCAAAAAATGGTTGTTCACTAATTGAATCAATCTTAATTGTTTCATTCTCATCAATCTCATATGGATTTATAATGCACGAAACAATTAATGCGGACAAAATATTCAAGAAAACAGCAACTACCACAAATTTTCCGGGAATCATTTTCATATAAGAAGCAATCAGTGATGCTGAGACCGCACTCATTGCAGAAGCACAGATTGTATAGAGCCTTTTTGAATTGAGTTTTGGAATTTGTTCTTTAACAGTTAAATAAACTTCTGGCTGTCCCAAAATTGCTGTTGAAACAGCAAAATAACTCTCTAACTCACCTACATGCGTAACCTTGTTAAGAATCCAACCCGTCCACTTAATTATGAATGGTAGAACTTTAATATAGTTCAAAATTCCAATCAAAGCAGAAATAAAAACAATAGGCATTAATACGCTCAAGAAGAATACGCTGCTACCACTCTTGATCATTAATCCACCAAAAACGAAATCAACCCCACCGGCAGCTTGGGTCATTAACCAATTAAAAAATGCTGAAATCTCAGATAAAATTTTAATTCCACCTGCAGTATGTAATGATAGAAAAGAAATTATAATTTGTAATAAAAATAAGATCACTATTCTTTTGTACTTTACATTCTTCCGATCACTACTTGCAAACCAACTAACCAAAAATACAAACATCAGACCTGTAGCTAAAAACAGAAAATTCATTTCAACCTCCAACTGAATTAACAGAAAAAACACAACATTATTAAAAAATAATTTTCCATCATCTATTATTTAAGATTATGATATCATTTAGTAATCAATATTTTCACACTTCTTATCTATTATGGTAAGGAATCACTTCATTGAAATGATAAAATTGGGACTTATCTGAAAAATCTGCATTATATTGACTATTAAAACCAGCTTTTTGACCAATAAATGCTAGATTAATAATTATTTTTTCTTCCTTAGTCGGATAATATATTTTTCCTTTCAAGGAATTACTACGAATATAATTAACTAATCTATTAACTAGTATTTCAGGCTTTTTAGCATCATCAAGCCTTTTATAAACTTGTTCTAATACATCAATAATATCAAGCAATTCAGGAGATTTTTGTTGATAATTTTTAAAAATCATCATTAATTGACTAATATATGCTTTTGCTTGTTCTTTATTTTCATTGTTCTTAATCATAACTAATACACTCCTTAAAATAATTATTAAACAACACTTTTTTGAATATCGTTATAATATCATAATGATATCGTAAAAACAATACAATTTCTTAATAGTAAGTTTATACTGGTTAAAATTTCACTTATTTATTTCTCACTTTAGTATTCTTGTCTTGTTGGTAATTATATTTTATAATTTTAGTAATAAAGGGGGAGCATTATGAATAAAAGTCGTTTTTTTAATGTCTTAGGAGGCATTTCTTTATTATCAGCACTTATTTTATCTTTTTTTGAGATTCCTGAACTAAACTTTTCAGTTACTTCTACCTCCATGAATATCAATGGTTCATTCTCTTTTTTATTTATCTTAATTGGAATAATTCTTATAGGATATGGAATCGTACTTAAAAAAAGAGGAAAAGTTTAAGTCAAAGAAACTACAATCCTTATAATTAATATTTTTATAAAAACTTGTTTTGGCCTTTTTTATTTGTGTACTCTTTTTATTTTTTTATTCAACATTTAAAAATGAAAATCTTGATAAATTAGAGTATAATAGCGACAAAGATATATTGTTTTTTGAATCGGGGGAAAAACTGTGTCGATTTTGTATCGCCTAAAACAACAACGTAGTAATCTATATATTGTTTGTTTGGCATTTTTTTTATTTTTAATGACAATTCAACTTAGTTATTTTGTACCAAGAATAATAACTATGAATCAAATTTTTTTCTTAACAAAAATCATAGCGTTAGTTGTTGCCTTTAAATTCTTTATATTGGATGACTTAACATTAAAAAAGAAAGCCATTGTACTCAGTATTTTAATTATTTTCTATCTAACAACAAGAATTTCACATGATTCCAATATTTTTTATTTCTCGTTTTTCATTATCGGTGCCTATGAAGTTGACTTTGAAAATATTCTTAAGACTTATCTCGGAGTTGAAGTGTTTTGTATTTTTATAATAATCATAGCTTGTATTTTTAAAATCATTCCGGAACAAATTATTACAAGGCTTGATAATAAATATGTCTTACGCCTATCTTTGGGCTTCTTAACACCTACTGATTTAGCAGCTCGTTTCTTTTACTTGCTGACTGCATTTTATGCATGGCGAAAACTGCAGCTTAGACTCGTTGAACATTTGCTTAGTTTAGGAATAATTGGAATTATTTTTGTACTTACAAATGCCCGTCTAGATTTTATATTGATGCTATTACTTTGGGTAATTGGTCTTAAGAATAAATGGTTCAAGTATCTGATTGATACAATTAAATTTCGTGGAATCGCTGTTTTTGTGAGTCTTTATATCGCTGTTAATATTCTTTTAGCATATACATACAATCCTCACTGGGCTTGGTCTCAAATGCTAAATCATTTATTATCAAATCGCTTGTTTTTCGGATTTATTGCGCTAAAACAACATGGTATCTCTTTTTTCGGTAGACATTTGATTGAAATCAGTAATGGTACTATTCAGCCACAACTACCTGCAAACTATTTTTATGTCGATTCTTCGTATATTCGTCTCCTAGTAATTTCAGGTGTTTTATTATCTTCATTCGTCTTAATGCTCATATTTTATTTACTAAATAAATTCTATAAGTTAAATTCCTATGGCCTACTAGCATTTCTAACGTTAGTCATTATTAGTTCAGCGATTGATCAACATTTAGTTGAAGCTTCCTATAACATTATTTTGACTGCTGCATTTGCATATGTAAAACCTGAAGAAAATTATTCAAAGAACCTCGTAAAAATGAATATTTAAATGCTACATTTATATTATGAAATCTATTTGTTCATAATAAAATAGAGGTACTGGGTAAGAATGAAGTGCCCCAGTACCCTTTTTTAATGTATGCAAAATTTTGCAATCTACTTTCCTGACTAATTCTCCCAATTTTTAATCTCTTATGTCACACGTCTTTGTTAATTTTGAAAATAATTTGAAGAAATAACTTTTTTATTTTCTTTAAACCAGCTGCTAGTCCCAAAATTAACAATGGCATATACAATCCATCTAATCCAACAATTTGTAATGAACTTGCTACTGTTGGGTAAGATTCCATAAAGAGACACAAAATACAAGCCACCATGCTAACCAGTTGAGTACTAACAAAGAGTTTTACAAAATGTAACTGATTATCAAACAATAACAATAGGATTAGTAAACAATTTGCCATGAATAACGCACCACAGCCAACTAGTGAACCAAAAGCATGCAGCATACTATGCCAATTTGCAAAATAACTCCCAGAATAGTCAAATATTGCAGAAAAAAGGCAGTCACCGATACCATAAATAACTACAAGACCTGCAAAAAATCTAGCATATCTACGACTGATAGGCTTTAAGTGTTGATAGTAAAATGGAATACCTAAAATAAATAATATTCCATCAATAAATTCCCAATGCTTAAAAAGATATCTAGTAGGCATTCCTGGAGCACCAAAATCACTCAATAAAGCAACATGTCGATTGGTAGTAAATACTCCCAAAACCGCGGGCAAACTGATTTCTCTGCAAATAACAATAACCATTAGGATGAAGCTGAAATTAATATATAGTTGCATACTTTTTTTTGTCATTTTCTACACTCATTTTGAATTTTAGATTACTTCTTATTCTAACCATTCTCAATAAATGTGTCTAATTAATATTAACTTTCAGTAAATCAACGTTGTTTATGTCTTTCATTACGTTCTCGCAATCTTTGATTAACACTGTTCACACTCGCGGATAACTTTAATTTCACTATAAACCAGATAATTAAGTAGATTCCAACAAAATTCAAGAAAAAACTGATAAATTCTTGCCAAACAGGCCAGTCATTTATCCAAATCATCAGCATTACTAGGCTAAAGGTACCTAAAAAATGAATAAATAATGTACTCAGATATGACCACTCAACCACATCAAAAATCAAAGAGAATATGCCAATTAGCCCGCTTATTAATAGAACACTAAAAATGTTAAACATAGTGGGTTCATGTTCTACCCCAAATGCGATAAACAAAAGATAGACAGTTGATCCGAAACCGACTCCAATTAAAAAAGAATTCAATAAATCTTTAATTTTTTTTAACATATAAACCACCTCTTATCCTCACAATCCTAAATGTTTTTCAAGCTCACCCAAAAATTTACGACTAATATTTGTCCGCAAATTTTTCTCTAACCGAGCAGTCATTGCACCGGCAAAACTATCTTCAAGTGCAATCAAATAATCAATGTTAATTACTGCATGCTTAGACACTTGAACGAATAGTTCACTAGGAAGCTTCTGCATGAACTTATATAATCTTTCTTGCATTATATATTGATCATTAACGGTCTCAATCGTTAATGTATCCTTTTGTACATCTGCTAAAATAATATCTTCTACTTTAATAATTACAATACGGTCAATTGTTTTAACTGGTACTATCTTACTTGATTCTTGCTTGAACCGTTTAACATATTCAATCAATGTTCTTGCTTTATCATTTTGGCTACTCGCCCTTACAACAACATCAATTTCATCTTGAAGTGTATCATCATGTTCAAATCGAATCTTCATATAAATTCACTCCATACCTACTCTTCGTTTTCTTTGATAATAAGTATTAATAATAACAATCACTACTAACAAAACAAGTGTAACACCACTAACTATTCCTACATTCTGTCCAAGAGATGTCAGGTGACTATTTAAAGTAATACCAATTCCTAACTCTTTTTTTAAATTTCCTAAGATATTCGTATTAACATTTTTAAGTATATCATGCATTAATAACTGGCGATAGATAGCTGCCACATAGGCTCCCGGTGTTAATTTCACAAGATTTTGTGCGAATTCTGGCAATACTCCCACGGGAATATATGTCCCTACAAGAAATCCGGACATTGCACCAACAATTGATGAGAATTTACCAACTGTATCAACACTACGCATGAAATAGACTAGTGCAAAATTAAGTAATGCCGCTGAAAATGAGGATAGAAGTGCAACGCTAAATAATTGTAAACTAATTGACCACTCAATTTGAATTCCATCAGTTTTATTAAAATAAAAAACCATTACAAAGTAGAGTACTCCCTGCAGTACTGTGCCAATAATCGTTGCAGCTAAAATATAACTAATCTGAATTTTAAGGCGACTCAAACCTGTTAGAATTAAATCCTCATATACATGTCGTTCTGTATCAGATGTCATTCTTGACAACGCACTCAGTGTGGTTGTAATCCCTGTCACTGCTAATGTTCCCCCGATTACCCAGAAATCAAACATTCTTGCAGGATGCTTTAACTGATTCCATGAATCAAGCATATTTGCTTTCAAGAATACAACAAATAATATAAAGGAGATTAGTGCTCCTAACAATGAGAAAAAAACTCCAGCACGATTACGAAAAAATAATTTTAAGTTTCTCTGAATAAGTGGTAGCATTTTATTGCAACTCCTTTCCAGTCAAATTCATGAATGCATCATTAAGCGTCCCCTTATGGTACTCAAAATGTTTAATTGTTTTTTGATTGGCATGCAAGAAATCAATTGCATCTTGCACAGAAACATTAGCTATCCGATACAGATTTGGCCCTAATTCTTGGAAATCCACAGTTAAGTCAATTCTTTTAGTGCATTCGATCTGCAAATAATTTGTCGTATTTTCTGTAATAATTACTTGTGCAGGTCCTTTGGCAATTACTTTACCATGATTGACTACATAAACCAGACTAGCATCTTCTGCTTCCTCTAAGTAATGAGTTGTTAAAAAAATAGTTATGCCAGCTTCTTTTCTTAAATTATTCAATAATTTCCAAATCGCCGATCTTGTTTGAATATCTAAGCCCGTTGTTGGTTCATCCAAAAATAAAAAATCGGGATTATCCAATAAAGCTCGTGCAATATCGACTCTTCTTCTTTGACCTCCCGACAAGTTCCCATAACGCTCATTGATAAAACTCGTCAAGCCTAGTAATTTAGAAAACTTATCGATGTTTTTAACAGACTCTTTATTCTGCATCTTTGCACGCAAAATCAGATTTTCGGTAACAGTTAATTCTTCATCCAGAATGCTGTTTTGAAAAACAACGCCTATCTTAGGTTTCCTTCTTTGGCCATTATCATCAAAATATTCAATTCTTCCTGAAGTTGGTTGCAAAATTCCAATCAACATTGAGATTGTTGTCGATTTCCCAGCACCATTGTGGCCTAAAAATGCAACCAACGAATGTGCAGGAACTTCAATACTAAGATTATTAACTGCTATTTTTCGATCATATTTTTTGGTTAAATTACTTGTAATCATTTTCATTATCTTCACACTCCCTTTTTGTTATTAGAAGTGTACCAAAGCTCTAGAAAGAATTACTGGAATTGCAGATAAGAAGCAATTTTATGAATACAAGAGGTACATATTTATGTACAAAAAAAGCAGTATACTAAAAAATAAAATCCTAGCTTTACACTAGAACATATGTTTGGCAAAATGTTTCTAAATTATTAGTATTATTCTTAAACACACAGAAAGTAAGAAAATAAAATGAAAACTGATATCTATAGGACTTGCCCAATAATAGAAAATAGCAATTTCTTACTAAGAAGAACAACTTTAAATGATAAGGAAGACTTGTTAAAAGTTTACAGTGATAAGATGTCCGTTCCTTTTTTTAATTCAGATAATTGTGACGGAGACGACTTTTTTATGATACATTGTCTCGCATGGAGAAGGCTATAAATTATTGGAATGAGGAATATAAACTTAATGGTTTTGTTAGATTCAGTATTTTAAATAAGAAAAACAATGAAGCAATTGGTACTTTTGAAATATTCAAACGTGTTTCAAAGGTTGATAAATTTAACAACTTTTTAATTCTAAGATTAGATTTACGCAGTGACTTTGAGAAATCACAGATTGTTTTAGAGTTATTAAAAATAATCATAGAACCACTAGTTAAAATCTTTGCTTGCAGCAAAATCGCTTCTAAAGTTATTCCTGAAAATACTGAAAGACGCAAAGCATTTCAAAATTATGGTTTCATCCAGAGTTATAGTCCGCTAATAGGAGATAACGATCAAAAATATTTCAATTATTTTGTGTTACCAACTAATTAACAATTGTTTTTTATTATCCAAGTGCAAGCTGAAACTATATCTTTTGTTTCAATTATATTTATATTATCTAAGTGATAATCATTTCGAACTTCCTTTCTTCCTGTCGCTACGTGAATACCCAAGATACTTTCTTTCATGGCTAATCGCATATCTGATTTATAACTATCTCCAATAATTATCGCTGATTCATTGGAGAAATTATATTTTTTGTGAGCTTGCTCAATCAAGCCTCTCTTAGGTTTACGACATTCACAATTCTCAAATTCAGTATGGGGACAAACAAAAACGTCATCAAATCCAAGTTTCACCATTGATTTTTTTAAATCTTCATAATCCATATCACCAGAATTAATATGTGTTTGATTCGTTAGACAATAGACAGCAATCTTTGATTCTTTTAATTTTCTAATCACTTCGCCAAAACCAGCATAAGGTTTAAAATCTTCAATCATCTTAAAATGTCCATTTCCACCAACAGTCCCGTC
This sequence comes from Liquorilactobacillus hordei DSM 19519, assembly GCF_019443985.1. Lineage (NCBI taxonomy): Bacteria > Bacillati > Bacillota > Bacilli > Lactobacillales > Lactobacillaceae > Liquorilactobacillus > Liquorilactobacillus hordei. The sequence continues at coordinate 1,362,052 of NZ_CP049303.1, read as the reverse complement.
TCTATCAATAAATACAGTTGTGATTATCATTTTTAACCTTCTTTATTAAAAATTTTAAAAAAAGAAACCTTACTCAAAAAAACTTTAGTATAGATACTTTTACTTTAACATAATTTCATAGTGAGATATTCATCTAATTACCTTAGTTTTTTACATAAGTCTATTACTAGTGACATACATAATAACTAACTTTTTATTTCCAACTTGATCACTAATCATAAAATCAATTAACTTTACTCTAATTTAATCCCCTTCGTTTCTTTACCCAGTATTATAATTGCTAAAACTGCAAACAATATCGCTATACAAAAAATGCTAAAAATAATCGTAAATGAGTACTGCTTAGTTAACATTTCACCAACCATTAATGGCCCTAAGATTCCGCCTAATCTTCCGACTCCAGCTGCAATTCCCGTACCAGAAGCACGTACGCTTGTAGGATATTGTTCTGGTGAGTATGCATATAATGCTCCCCAAGCTCCAAGATTAAAAAACGATAACAATATTCCAAAAAGTAGCAGTGAAATTAAAGTTGAAGCACTCCCGAATCCTACCGCACTAATCGCCGTTCCTACCAAAAAAGTTGTTAGAACCCATTTTCGTCCCCACTTTTCAATTAACCAAGCTGCAACAAAATATCCTGGTAACTGGGCTAATGTCATAATTAATGTATATCCAAAACTATGCATCAATCCATATCCTTTTAATATGACTACGCTAGGTAACCACAAAAACATTCCGTAATAAGAAAAAACAACCATAAACCACACAATCCAAAGCATAATTGTTGTCTTATAATAATGAGAATTCCACAAATTAAGTAAATTTTCTTTTAACAACGGTTGTTTTTTTATTTTTTTATTCCAAACAACCATACTTTCTTTTAAACCGTATCTTAAATACAGTGCATAAAAAGCTGGTAACGCAGAAATCAATAATGCAACCCGCCAACCCCATGAAGGAATAATAAAGTACGAAATAACGGCTGCAAGAATCCAACCACCGGCCCAAAAACTTTCTAGTAAGACAACAATTCTTCCTCTAGATTTAAACGGTACATTTTCAGAAACTAAGGTCGAAGCAACAGGAAGTTCACCACCTAGTCCTGCACCAACGAAAAAACGAAGAATCAAAAAAAGCGTATACGTAGTTGTAAATGCAGAAAAACCAGTAGTTATCGAAAATAATAGCAATGTAATGATTAGGATATCTTTTCTACCAAAGCGATCGGCTAATATACCGAAAAAAATCGCTCCAACCGCCATTCCGATAGAACTGATACTTCCAATCCAACCCATTTGTGATTCACTCAAATTCCATTCTGTTTTTAGTGCAGCTATAATGAATGAAAGCATTCCAACATCCATTGCATCAAATAACCAAGCCATTCCAGTAGTAAGTAGTAATTTATTAGTTTCATTTTTATTCGTTGTCATCTATAACGCTCCCCCATCGATAGTTAGATGTAAAGATTTCTTAATATAAGATGATTATGTCTTGTCTAGGGGTGTCTTGTCAACTAGAATTAAAGAATATTATTTTCGTTATATATTGGAGCGTACCAATATATAATTAAGTTGAACTTTAAATGAGTTTAGGTTATTATAAACATATAAACAAGCTGATTAACCACAATCTCAAGGAGGTAACTATAATGACCCAAGATTACTCATCACCAGAATATTTAAACTTAGTCGATGCCTTTTGGCGTGCAGCTAATTATGTTTCCGTTGGACAACTATACCTAAAAGACAACCCTTTACTTGACCGTCCTTTAACTGCCGACGATGTAAAAGTAAAGCCCATTGGCCATTGGGGTACAATTGCAGGTCAAAATTTCATCTACGCTCACTTAAATCGTGTCATTAACAAATATAACTTGAATATGTTTTATGTTGAAGGACCTGGACACGGCGGACAAGTTATGGTTTCAAATTCATACTTGGATGGCAGCTATACAGAAATTTATCCTGAAATCACACAGGATACTGCTGGAATGAAGAAACTATTCAAACAATTCTCATTCCCTGGTGGAGTTGCGTCTCATGCTGCACCAGAAACTCCTGGTTCGATTCACGAAGGTGGAGAATTAGGATACTCATTATCTCATTCAGTAGGTGCTATTTTTGACAATCCAGATTTAATAGTTGCTGCGGTCGTGGGTGATGGCGAAGCCGAGACTGGTCCACTTGCAACATCTTGGCAATCTAACAAATTTATCAATCCTATCAATGATGGCGCCGTCTTACCTATTCTGGATTTAAACGGATTTAAGATTTCAAATCCAACAATTCTTTCGCGTCAATCTAACGAACAATTGCAAGAATACTTCCACGGAATGGGATGGGACCCAATCCTCGTGGAAGGAGATGACCCTACAAAGTTGCATCCTGCAATGGCAGCAGCATTGGACAAAGCAATCGAAGGTATTCATACAATTCAAAAAAATGCACGTGAAAACAATGATGCCACACTTCCAAGCTGGCCAATGATTATTTTCCGTACACCAAAGGGATGGACTGGTCCTAAAGAATGGGATGGTGAACCAATTGAAAAATCATTCCGTGCACATCAGATTCCAATTCCTGTAGATCAAAATGATATGCAACATGCAGATAAATTAGTTGAATGGCTCAAAAGTTATCGTCCAGAAGAACTATTCGACAAGGATGGACGGTTAAAGAAGGAAATTGCTGCGATTACCCCCATCGGAAAACATCGTATGGGAGCAAATCCTCATACCAACCCTGGTAACCTAATCAAAAATTTAATTTTGCCTGACTTCCGTGACTATGTGATTGATACTGAAAAACAAGGTCAGGAAGTTGCACAGGATATGACTGTGTTAGGTAAATATTTGCGCGATGTAATTAAGTTAAATTCTGAAAACCATAATTTCAGAATTTTTGGACCTGATGAAACAATGTCTAACCGACTCTCTCCAATTTTTGAAGCTACAAAGCGTCAGTGGCTTGAAAACATTCATGAACCTTTTGATCAATTTCTAGCTCCTGACGGTCGTGTTATTGATTCACAGTTATCAGAACATCAAGATGAAGGTTGGCTTGAAGGTTACGCATTAACAGGAAGACACGGTTTGTTTGTCAGTTATGAGGCATTCTTACGTGTTGTTGATTCAATGCTTGCTCAACATTTTAAATGGTTGCGTAAAGCAAAGGAACAAAGCTGGCGTAGTGAGATACCTTCATTGAATGTTATGGCGAGTTCAACCGTATTCCAACAAGATCATAATGGCTATACCCATCAAGATCCTGGTATTTTAGGTCACCTAGCTGATAAAAAGCCTGAATTTATTCGTGAGTATTTGCCTGCAGATGCTAACAGTTTATTAGCTGTAATGTCCCATGTATTAAATGATCGCGAAAAAATTAACTTGATTGTTTCTTCAAAACATCCACGTCAGCAATTTTATTCAGCAGCCGAAGCCAAAGAACTAGTTGATAATGGATTAAAAATTATTGATTGGGCTTCAACTGATGATAATGCAAAACCTGACTTAGTAATTGCTGCAGCAGGAACAGAACCAAATTTGGAAAGCCTTGCAGCTATTTCTATTTTGCATAAAGCTATTCCCGAATTAAAGATTCGTTTTATCAATATCGTTGATTTATTGAAACTACGTAGTCAAAAATTGGATCCTCGCGGGTTAAGTGATGCAGAGTTTGATGCCTACTTTACTAAGGAAAGCCCAATAATTTTTGCCTTCCACGGTTATGAAGGATTAATTCGTGATTTATTCTTTGACCGCCATAACCATAATCTCTTTGTTCATGGCTACCGTGAAAATGGAGATATTACCACACCGTTTGATATGCGTGTGCTTAACCAAATGGATCGTTTCGATCTCGCTAAATCAGCGGTATTAAGCTTACCAAATGCTGAAGAATATGGACAATTTGTTGCTAAAATGGACAGCATAATTGCTAAACATCATCAATTCATTCGTGATGAAGGTGTTGATTTACCTGAAGTCGAAAATTGGGCATGGAAACCAATTAAATAATGATTTATTTTAATTAAAAAAACACTGACAATTTTTTGTCGGTGTTTTTTTTGTATTAAATAACTTCAAATTCTTTTAAATATGCTGTTATCTTATTCCTAACTAGTTCATGCTTTTTAGGATCATAAGAATAAGATTTGTCACTCCAATGATCTGAACTGTACAACCACACTGGTTTTTTTAACCTTTCTGGTTCTTCTGTGCTAAATCTTGGAAAAACATGTGCATGCAAGAAATTATCTGTATTTCCTAAAATATCATAATTGATACTGATTGCATTTGTTGCCTGCATTACGGCATCTCCTAGAATACTCATATCCTTTAAAAAAAGCGTTCGTTCAGCTAAATCTAAATCGTTGAGGGAATTAACTTCCTTTTTTGGTAACAAAACTGAATATCCTTCAAGAAACTGTGTATCTCCGAATACAGCTATTCCACCTTCCATTTTAGCCATTACCATTGGATTAGTTCCAGCAAGAGCTGAATCAATTCGATCTTCAAACCACTATTTCTTCATAATCTTTCCTCCAGGATCTAATTAGAAGCTTCTTCTGTGTTTTAAAAAGGCATTATCAATATGTTCAAATTGTAGTTTAGGATAATAATTCATTGCAGACTGGGCTGCCAATAGAACTAAGGAGACATCTGGTCCAATTTGGTTCCTTAATTTCTCAACCAGACTTTTTCCGATTCCTTGTCTTTGATACTTTTTGTCAACTGCTAAATCTGAAAGATAACAAGCATAACTAAAATCAGTAATAGCTCTTGCAACACCAATTAATTCATCTTGCTCATTCCACGCTGTCCAGATTATAGAAGCATTCTTAATCATTTTTCTCAGTCTAGGTATATCTTTGACCGGTCGATGAATTCCAAAATTAATAAATAAAGTGGCTAATTGTTCAGCAGTTATTTCTCTACTATTTGAGTAAACAATCTTATTTGCTGCTTCCCTTCTAAGAAGTTATTCTCTACTAAATTTGCGTTTGATCCAGCCCTTAACTTTTAAATACGCCAAATATTGTCTACGTGAATTTTCTATTCTCCAATAACGCACGCGATTCTTCTTATAAAAATCTTGATGATAGTTTTCCGCTGGCCAAAATTTTTCGGCGTTACGAATTGGTACAATAATTGGTTTTGAATACTTCCTTGATTGCTCAAGCTCTTTTCTTGATTTATTTGCAACCTCTTTTTTTTCATCGTTATTAACAAAAATTATTGGTTTGTAATTAGCGCCACGATCATTAATCTGTCCACCATCATCAGTCGGATCAATTAATTGCCAATATATCCCTACCAACGTTTCATAGCTAATAAGCTTACTATCATAGATAATTTCAACCGCTTCAACATGACCCGAGGTCCCTCGACTAACAATTTCATAAGTCGGATTATCAACTTGTCCACCAGTATATCCAGAAATCACTGCGATAATTCCAGGTCTTGCTTCAAACGGTTCAACCATACACCAAAAACAACCTCCCGCAAAAATCGCACGCTCAACGCCTGGAGCATCTTTTTCAAAATGTTTTGTTAAATCAAAAGATTCAATCTTCTGATTTTTCCCAGACAGTTTTGTATAAAATTCAGCTACATCGGGTGTCAAATTGTTCCTTACTGCCAGTGGTCGTAAACGATATTCAAGTTCTGAAAACGCCTGTTCATTATTTGTCCCGTTCTCAATCTCTGATTTACATTTAAGTAGCTGCGTTCGTTCCCACTCTCTTGTAGCAGTATTTAACAACAAGTTATAGATTTCATCTAAAGTTATATTGGCTCGCTTCATTTTTCCACCAACCTTTACCTGAATTTGAAAGTATCATAGCATACTTTTATAACTCACCTCAAAATGTTGGTTTTATATCATTAGTTCAGCTACCCGCTTCAAAATCAGCTGCTCATTACTATCATTCATCACGATATCAGAATCATTAAGATAGTCTTTTTCCCTCCACCAATTTTTTAGTTGCTCAGTTGAAAAAGAAACTTTCTTTTTATTATTATTTTTAACAGTTTGTTCAAACGACAAATCTAAATAAAAAACTAATGATCTTTCTTCAAATTCATTAACTGCTTCTTCAATCATCTCTGAATAGACATCTTTTCTCAGAATTCCTTCAAGAATTGTTATTTCATAGTTTTGTTTGCCAAATTCAATCATTTTCGTCATTAATTCGATTGAAATATTCCCGACGTGATCATCTGAATGCAAAATATCTCTTCGAATAATATCTTGCTGAATCAGAAAACTTCGTTTCGTTCCATAATAATTTTGAACTTTCTTTGCTAAATATGTTTTTCCAGAACCTGAATTACCACGAATAATGATTAAAATCGGTTCATCCAAAGAATCATCTCTTTCAATGTTGTATTATGCAAACTAGAATTTAAAATATTCACGATACTGTTGTTCACAATTTTGCTATATGCAATTAATCATTCAAATTATATCGCAACTTCATTTTTTCAGACCCTGCTATCACCATGTCACCCAGTAATTTAGTTTGTAATTTTAAAGCCTCATCTGCAAGTTTTTGATTAGCTTCTTCAAGGTATTTATCGATATCATGTTCTTTATCATTGAAGTTCTTATCGGTATCATTTTGAATCCTATGATAATTACTCATAGCTTCTAGTTCATAGCTATTGCGCATATCAACGTAAAAGTCATAATCCGTGTCTCCTAAAAGTGCTGTTGTACAACTTAACCAGTACATATTATTCAGATTAAATGTCCCATCTGCATCTTTGAAACTTGCAGGTGTATCATTAACCTTTGCATAAAATGGGACGACTGTATTAAAGGTATTTGCACCAAAAGCTAACCAATGTACACCAGCTAGTTCAGCAGGAACATCATTTCTAATTTGCAAAATATGCACATTATGATTTCGATTGATTCCAATGGGTCTAAATAACGTTTTTTCCTCGTCTGTCCCTGAACCATAAACATCATATTTTGTATTTTCAAAATGTGAACTCAAAACATACTTAACATCTTCAATGGAAATTTTACGATTAGCATGACAAATGAATGGCTGGTCTTGGTCCATTGGATCATTTGTATTATCTGGATTAAAGAATTTTTGTCCATACCATGTTCGAGGATTATTATAGACGGTGTCCTTAATTGATGAACTACCGAAAATATGTCGTAGATTGATTTTGTCAAAATCTGGATTTAAATGATACTTATTAATCATTTCTTTTAAATCAACGGATGCCATTGTCTCTTCTGAATCAAAATCAAACTCATCAATATTCATTCGATTAGGTGCAACTACATAGGCGTCATCAGGAATTTTTTTAGCTGCCCAATGGTGTCCACCAATCGTTTCCAACCACCAAACTTCATCTTTATCTGAAAAAGCAATTCCGTTTGGTTCATATGTTCCATATTCTTCGAGCAACTCACCTAGTCTTTTAACCCCTTCGCGAGCACTGTGTATATAAGGCAACACTAACGTTACTAAATCTTCTTCCCCAATTCCACCTGCAACAAATGGGTCAGCTCCTAAAACACGGGGATTAGTAGTAATTGTTTCGGTGGCAGACATCGCAACATTTTCACTATTAATTCCTGCTGTTGGCCATGTCCCATTTGTCAAAATTGCATTCGGTATGGAAGTATAACTTAGTGGATTATCAGGTAATTTAACATTGACCTTACTAATAACAGATTCATAATTTCGTGGTTGTGTTTCTGGTGTTACAACCACAAAACGCTGTGGGTCGAGTGCTTCATGCCCATCATCATTTCGCGAAATAATTGTCGAACCATCAATTGATGCTTTTTTCCCAACTAAAATTGTTGTACATGAACCATGTATTTTTTTTGTCATTCTTACAGCACTTCCTTTGTATTTATATCCTCAATTATACTACTAACTTGCTCCAAAAAATAAAGTAAGAACAACGACTCCTAATCTCTAATTAGTTTTAACTTAATCTGATAATTTCCTTAGCAATTTCTTCTGGGAAATCCCAAAAGAAATAATGATTATCACCAAGACAAACAATCTTAGTCCTATCTGTTATATATTCTGAACGTCCATACTCTGCTTTTCTATATTTTTGTGTAAAAATAACACTCGGTGCTGCCCTGCGAAATCTGATGTCATCATAATTAACAACCGACTGCATTAACTCTTTTTGTTTTTGAGTATCTCTAACTTCTGAATGTCTCAGATCATCTTGATAATAATGTTGCCATAATAACTTATCTTGTTCTTTTGAAAAATTCTTTCTTGTTTGATTTTGCATCTTAATCATAAATTGTTCTTCAGTCATACTCTCAAATTTATTTTTTTGCTCAATATAAGTTTTTTCTTTAGAAGGATTAAACATTATTTCCCTTGTTGTAGGTTCAAGTCCAATAAAGCCTGCAAAATTATTAATCCTATCCGCAATTGGCAGAGCAAGTATTCCTCCCATGCTATGCGCAACTATGATGACTTTTTGTGCATCTTGCTTTTCAATAATTTCCACCAAATTAGTAATATCTTCTTCAAGTCGATAAGATTTCTTAGTCAATGAGCTCATTCCAGAATTTAGATAGTCAATTGCTAAAATTCCAAGATCTTCTGGTAGCTTAACAATTACGGGGGCAAAACTATCAAATGTATCAAACCCACTTGCACCATTCAAAAAAACTATTATCGTTTTACCTGCGCGTACACTTATTTTATAATCTCCTAAATCTGTTTTAATTAATTTATCGTGCATTACCTTCACTACTTTCTAGATAATAAAAAGAGTCCGATACAAAAATAAAATTTTGCTCTGACCCCTTCTCATTTTATAACAACAAATTCTACTTATTTAAACTTAATTTTGTACTCTTTAGCCTCAGTCTCATTACAATATACAAAATGTCCAGGTTTTATTTCTTCGAATTTAGGCTTCTCAGTTGAATAGTTATGGATACTTGGATCATACACAATATTTTCCCGATTCTTAGCAATTTGTGGATCTGGAATCGGGATAGCTGATAATAAAGACTTGGTATAAGGATGAATTGGATTATTAAATAATTCTTCGGTCTCTGCCAATTCCAATATTCTCCCTGCTCTAATGACTGCTATTCTATCAGAAATATAGCGGACAACAGATAGATCATGTGCAACAAACAAGAAAGTTACCCCTTGTTCCCGTTGAAATTTCTTCAGTAAGTTCAATACCTGTGCTCGAATTGACATATCTAACGCAGAAATTGGTTCATCGGCAACTACTAAATCAGGATTCATAATCAGTGCTCGTGCTATTCCAATCCGCTGTCTTTGGCCACCCGAAAATTCATGTGGGTATCGGTATAGTTGCTCTGGAAGCAAGCCTACTGCTTCAAGCATTTTCTTAACTTTATTTAATCTATCTTCTTCATTCTTAAATAATTTGTAATTATATAATCCTTCAGAAATTATATAATCAACTGTTGCACGTTCATTCAGGGAAGCAGAAGGATCTTGGAAAATCATTTGAATTTTTCGTTCGATGTCAAATTTTTCTTTTCCTGAAATCTTACCATTAATTTGTTTACCCTCAAAAATAATTTGACCATTACTCGTTGGATTAATCCCTAAAACAGCCCGTCCAATTGTAGTTTTACCTGAACCCGATTCACCAACAAGTGAAAAGATTTCTCCTTTGAAAATATCAAAGTTAACGTCTTGAACTGCTACAAATTTTGAATTGCCAGTTCCAAATGTGATCTCTAAATCCTTAATAGAAAGAAGAGTTTCTCTAGTGCTATTGTCCATTTTCCCCAATCTCCTCTATTTATTAATCTTCGGCTGTCATTTCAAGCATATGTTGATGAAGATTTTGAATTAGTTCAGGCCTTTCAATCTTTGGAGCTCTCTTGTCTAATAACCAAGTTTTAGCATAATGAGTTTCTGTAACTTTAAACATAGGTGGTTCTGCTTTAAAGTCAACAGACATAGCAAACTGATTTCTAGGTGCAAAAGCATCTCCTATTATCTTCTTATATAAAGAAGGTGGTGTCCCTGGAATTGATTTTAGTTCTTCACCCTTTCGTGCTAATTGTGGCAGTGAGGATAGCAAACTCCATGTATATGGGTGGCGTGAGTCATAGAATATCTCTTCACAGGTACCAATTTCAATAATTTTTCCAGAATACATCACTGCAATTCGATCTGCAATTGATGCAACTACTCCTAAATCATGCGTAATAAAAATAATTGTAAATTTATATTCTGCTTGAAGTTCTTTGATTAGATCAAGTATCTGAGCTTGAATTGTAACATCTAAAGCAGTCGTTGGTTCATCACAAATCAACACTTCTGGGCGGCAGGCCAACGCAATTGCTATAACTATTCTTTGTCTCATTCCACCTGAATATTCAAAAGGATATTCATTATAACGCTTCTCAGCATTTGGAATACCTGTTTTCTCCATCAAATCAATTGCTATTTGTTTTGCTTCTTTCTTACTCTTCTTTTGATGCTTTACAACAACTTCCGAAATTTGTGAACCAATTGTATGAATCGGGTCTAACGAGGTCATTGGATCTTGAAAAATAGTAGCGATCTCTTTTCCTCGAATTTTATCCCATTGTTTATTTACTTTCAAATCACTTAGTCGAGTTTCTTTATAGTCAATAGTTCCCTGAGAAATACGACCATTTTGTTCGAGCATTCCAGTAAAAGCTTTTGTTAAAACCGATTTTCCAGAACCAGATTCACCTACTATCGCAAGTGTTTCATGTTTTTTCAAATTTAAAGAAATATCATGAATTGCTTCAATTTCACTGCCTCGAACTTGAAAACTGACATTTAAATTCCGTACTTCAAGAATGTTTTCATCATTCATCATAGTTTTACACCTCCATTAATATAACGTAATTCTTACATATGTGTTCTCGGATCTGATGCATCAGCCAAACGTTGCCCGATTATATATAACGAAATCGTTATCAGCGCAAGCACCAGTACTGGTAGCCAGAATAAGTAAGGATAAGTTGTCATATATGGTGAGTATTGTGAGATTAATCGTCCAAGTGATGGAACATTTTGACTTAATCCTACACCCAAAAATGATAAAAATACTTCATATGAAATAAATGACGGGAGTGCCATGGATACATCTGTCACTATGACTGATGTCAAATACGGTAAAATGTTCCTAAAAATAATTCGATTCATCGGTGTTCCCAATGTTTTTGAAGCCACATTATATTCACGTTCACGCATAATCATTACCTGTACACGCATAAAATAAGCAGTCCCAATCCAAGAGGTACAGGTCATCGCAAAAATCAAATTCCAAAATCCATTACCAAAAGAATAGGATAAAACAATAATAATTAAGAGCGATGGCACATTTGCGATAACATTATATATTTCAAGCATAATACGGTCAATTTTCTTTGAGACACCCCAAATTGATCCGATAATTACACCTATAACTTCCGTAATTAATGAAGCAATGACACCAATTGAAATTGATGTACGTGCACCAGCCCAAATTGCATCAAATAATGAATTACCATCTGCGTCAGTACCAAACCAGTACTTTAAACTTGGCCAATTGTAGCGAGCATTGAAATCATTGATATTACCAACACTAGACAAACTATACCCACTAAAAAGAGGCTGAATGAAGGACATCAATAAAATAAATGTCATCAATGCTAGCATAAAAATCGTAATCTTACTAAATAAAAATTTTTTTGCTACAGATCCCCAGTATGAATACTTTGGTGTATCTATTTTTTCATTTTCTTTATTATCCAGAGAGACGACGGCAAAATCATTTTCAGTGATATTATCAACTGATACTACTGTATTCACTTCATAAACTTCTGCTTGTTTTAATTCTTCTTGTACTGCGATATTACTCGTCTCCCTTCGCGGAAAGCTTGATTCTAGGATCAACAATTACCATCAAAATATCCCCTAGAAGAACCGATAGTACTCCAATTGTCGTAAAGATGAATACTAAACCGATAACAATAGAATTGTTATGCGCTAAAATCGCATCAGGCAACATCTTACCCATTCCAGGCATAGCAAATATGTTTTCAGTAATTGTTGCCCCTTCAATTAACCCAATAATCATCCCAGGTATATTCTGTACAATAGGAATAGATGCATTCTTAAAAATATGTTTACGGTAAATCTCATTGTCTGTTAATCCTTTGCTGCGTGCAAACTTAACATAATCTGATTGTTGCTGATCAATCATATATCGTCTAAACCAAATTACCAAACCGGATACTGAAAGCAATCCTAATATTACAGTTGGCATTACCCATGAACCAAAGCTACCAGCACCTTGAGTTGGAAATGAATCAGGTAATCCGAAAAGTTGTGCGCCGATATAACGGAAAGCATAAATAAATGCCAAACTTGGAATTGCTATTAATAAGGTAACAATTCCTGTTCCAACTTTATCAAATAACTTTCCTTTAAATCGTGCCATAAAGAATGCCATTGGAATTGAAATAGCGTATGAAATTATTAGAGCAAAAATACCCACTCTAAACGAAGTTCCAATCATTGATGGATCCTGATAATTCTGATCTAGATTCGTATAGGAATCCTTATACCGGTCATAATCAAATGCATTTCTATGAGTTTTTGATTGATACTGTCTCGTGTAAACATTATCGGCTGAATTTATAGTAACGCCATTTCCCAAGTTATATTTCTCAGAAACAGTTGCGCCTTGCCTACCTGAGATTACATCCGAGACAGACGTCCCACTGAATGTTGGATATGAAGTTCCTAAGTCAAAATGAATAATGTTTTGATGAATAAACGGAAACGAATTATTAAAATAGATTTGATAACGATATTTAGTTCCTGAACCAACTAAGGCCCATCCGACCCACTTATCATTTTCAATTTTTAAATACCGTTTTAAATTCGGATTATTCTTATCTTTGACACTCCAAGGTGTATCTATTTTTACAAGATTACCATAAAAACGTCCCAATCTCTCCCACAATGGTAGATCTCGAATCGCATAGTATCGCTTACTGCTTGGATAAGATTTAATCTTAAACCCAGCCTTTTTTGCCCATTTACTGAGTATATTGAAGTTCTTCTTGCCGTGACTTCCAGAAACATCTGAATTTGGCATAGCTTTTTGAACCTTCTTAACAAGTGTCTGTGTATCATAATAATCAAGGTAATTCATTTTGTGATATGCAGTATTCTTGTAATCTAATAGTTTATCTGGTCTTGAAGCTAATTTTTGAATCAAAGGATCCTGGCTAAACACATCACGTTTTGGAATGAGTGAATAGATTATTATATAAGTGATAGTAGTTACTAAAAAAATACTTAAAAATGACCTTAGTATCCGAAAAAAAAGATATTTTTTCAATCGAAGAATCCTCCTTTACAGCTAATATTATAAAAACATACTTATTTTATTATCATTTTTTCATAAATAGTCATATAAATAATAGAAGTGGCGCAATATATTATCGCTCCACTTCTATCATTATTAAATTGAAATAAAAGCAGCAATCATACAATCACCTTTTGAATATTCTCTTAGTCATCAGCATTTGCTTTTGCAATCTTAGCTCTTTCCTTGTTCCAAGCTGCTTTAGCCTTGTTGTATTGAGCAGTTGTAACTGGTTTTGATTGAAGTTTCATATACTTATATGAACTTGCGCCACCTAATCCAGAAGGAGCATAACTTCCTGTAAATGGAACAATTTTAGTTACAGACGGAGTACCACCATCGGAATACACAGGTATTTGGATTCCACTATCAAGTAATGCTGCCTCAGCTTTTGCAAATAATGCATTACGCTTGTTAACATCACTAGTTTCTGCTTCAGCTGTATCAACTAATGTGGCATATTTATCAAGGCCAACAGTCTTAGCAACAGCCGCAGATTCTGCATCACCAATTGTCAAACCAATCGTCGATAACATTGATCCAGATTCTGGATTATAAATATCTAAATAAGATGAAGGATCTTCATAGTCTGGGCTCCAACCTGAAGCATTACTAATATCATAATCAGCTTGTGCCCCAGTTGTAGCTTCATATGTTCCCGCCAAGTACTTATCTTGTGAAAGTAATTGGATATCAACTTGAACATTGTCTTTACCAAGTACACTTTCAATTGACTTCTTAAATGATTTAGCTTGGTTAATCCCTGTCTGATCCTTTTCAATTTCAGGAATATCAAGTTTAATTGGAAGAGAGACACCTTCAGCTTCAAGTTCTTCTTTAGCTGTAGCTATTAAAGCTTTAGCCTTTGTTGGACTGTATGTGCTATCTTGTCCATCAGCTAAACTGATTTTTGATAACGGACTTGAAACAGCTGTCAATTCTTTTTCTACTGCAACATTATAATTTTTTCCATCTACCGAAACAAAGGTTGGTGGAATTAATTGGTTACGTAAAGACTTTTTAGCCCCAGCCTTCCCAACATTTTGCGCATTATAATCGGCTTTATTGAAAGCAAACTGAACAGCCAATCTGAAGTTCTTGTTAAGAATTGCCTTCTTAGTATCAGACTTTTCTTTTGAAGTTGTCTTTGACGTTGCATCATAATTCTTACGATTCAAGTTAAATGTAAAATTATATGTTGCTGAGCCTGGTAATGACCAAACAATATTATTTTTGTTATTTTTCTCAACTTCTTTGTAGCCAGCAGAGTTAGGATATACTCGTGCTGCACTATTTGTCCCGCTCTTAAATGCTTTGTATAAACTATCAGGATTTGATAAATCATTATAAGTCAACTTAACATTCTTAATATGAATATCCTTTTTATCCCAATAAGAACTGTTGGCCGTCATCTGAATAACTGATTTTGAAGTAAAGTTCTTCAAGATATAGCCACCATTATACAAAATACTATCAGCCTTCATCTTACCAAAGTTCTTGCCTGATTCCTTTAAAAACTTAGCATTAACTGGGAACATAACCCCATAAGTTAATTTTGAATTCCAATAAGATTCAGCCTGTGTCAAATTGTATTGAAGCTTATACTTACCAATTGCTTTGACACCAACTTTTGAAAACCTGATTTATTCACAAAAATACACAAGATACCCATCAAACACATGCTTCACGCGTTTGATGGGCATTTTGCATTTTCACCTTTTAAGTGCACAAAAAGAGCCTCAGCTCTGGTATAGTTAAATTGCTAAACAAAACCACATGAGAGAAGAGGACTCTACATTGAAAACTTTACAGGAAATGGCATTCAATTTCAACAAGAATATTTTAGTATCGCATACGGGTGGTCAATTATCTTCCGATGGCGGGCTAACATTGTGTGTAGAACTGATGGCAAAGTTTCAGTTCACCAACTTGGCCGATAAACTATTGAGGTTCAATGACCAGCGACGATATTGTCAACACAGTAATTCTAGTATCTTAAGACAGTTAACTCTTCAGATTATTGCCGGTTATAGCACAGATTCTGCGGCAACTTTTTTAGAAAAAGAACCGCTTTTTAAATTATTATTGGATAAACCGTCTTTGGCTTCACAAGCAACAATATCACGTTTTTGGCAACGCTTTGATAAAGATAGTGTTAGCACATTACAGACTTTAAATGAGGCTTTGATCGACCGTGTTCGACTATTAACCAACCAGACAGCCACGATTATTGATATCGATTCGACTCACTCAGACACTTATGGCAAACAGGAAGCCACTAACTACAACGCACATTATGGTACTGAAGGATATCATCCATTACTGGCAACTGATCAAGATGGTAACTTATTGAAAGCTGTCTTGCGTCCTGGAAATGCCTACACCAGCAAAGATGTAAAAGCTTTTTTAACACCACTATTAAAGCATTATCAAACTCAGCTGCCCACGACTGACATTCTGGTTCGTGGTGATAGTGGCTTCGCCACGCCAGAAGTTTACGATGTCTGTGAAGCCGACGATGTGTTTTACATTATTCGACTCAAACGCAATCGGAAACTGCAGAATCTAGCTGAAAAGTTCGTCAAGATCAGTGATCAAACCCAGTGGCAAGAGAAAGAGACTCACTACTACTCTGAAATCTATCAATCAGCATCGTGGCCTAAGCCGCGGCAGATCTATGTTAAATCAACTCGAGCAGCCGGTGAACTGATCTTTTCACATGAATTTATCGTTACTAATCTGACTAATTTAACGGCTGAAACAGCCTTTGAACTGTATCACAAACGCGGCCAAATGGAAAATTACATCAAAGAAGCTAAAGCAGGTTTCTTTTTCGATAAGACTGATAGTTCAACGTTTAATGCCAACGCTGCCCGGATGATGGTTAGTGTACTGGCTTACAATATTGTCAACTTTTTAAAGCAGCTAGCACTGACAAAACATGATTCAGGTTTGTGCGTTAGCACATTGCGGATCCGTTTATTCAAATTTGCGGCACGTGTCGTGCATACTGGCCGACGCATTCAGTTGCGACTGAGCTCGTATCATGTTTACCATCGACTGTTCTACCAGGTTCTACAGCGTATCCAGGCTATTGAATAACCGGCAAAATTAAAAAAATCTGTACAACCAAGGGACAAGTGTATCCAAAAATTCAAAGCAATTCTGAGTTAGTTGAAAAATCTCACTAGCTAGAACTTATAAACATAGTATTTCAGCAAAAGATAAAGACATACCCGTCAGTTTTCGAAAAAATACGAAAACTGACGGGCTTTTAATGAACTATGAATAATTCAGGATGAAGACGGTAATTTAGTATTACCTGGTATCACAAAAATTAAACTATTAGAAATTGCCAAATCTCTTGGATTAGAAGTTATTGAAAAAGCTGTCCCAGTAACAATGCTTAGCCAAGTCGAAGAATGTTTTGCATCTAATTCTGTGCATGAAGTAATGCCCATTGTTGAAATTGATGGGAAACCTGTCCAAAATGGTAAGCGTGGACCAATAACAAAACTTCTTCAAGATAAATATATTGAAGCAACACTATAAGTTTATAATTACTAAACTTATCATAAAAAATAAATATTTTTGTGTTTTTAAAAGAGGACTTGGTTCAAAATTTAACTTTTGAACTAGGCCCCCTTTTTATATGAATAATAATTTCATTACCATTTTTGTACCATAAAATTAAATGTCTCTTTATTTGTTCCCTGATCCTCTGCTTCCGCCTTATCCATCAATTTGTAGATATTCTTAAATAATTTTTTTTGTGCCTCCTGTGACAACTTCATTGTACTAAAAATTCCACCTGCCTTAATTTTTTCAAAATAAGTTGGATCATCTTGATACTTATCCATTTCAGTAAGTGCGGAATCCAAAAACATCTGCATTCTATATAAAAACAATTTTACAAATTCATCTTTATGATTCACTGTCCAATCAGCTGACATACTGATACCATCAAATTCATTTTCATCAGAATTTAGTAAAGTACTCCCGTGCTCATTCAAATTGTAACTTGAATAGTAATATTCCTGCAAATTTTTAATTTGTTCACTCTTGACAACCTCAATTAAATCAAGTTCAAGTAATTTTTTTACTGGATAATATAACTGACTTGCCGGAATTCCAATTTTCTTTGAAATTTCCTTGACATTTATCCCATCTTTTACATTCGTAGCTTTTATAATTTTTATGTTTTTTTCATCAGCTAATACTTTTCCAAGTTGTGATACGATAGTTGCACCCATTAAATCACCTCAAATTAATAATAATGTATTGACAAAATTAAATCAAACAGTTATGTTTTTGTTTATCATTAAAATATATTTTAACGAAAATAAAAATTTAATTGTGAGGCCTATTATAATGGAAAATAGTTCTAATATTTTTGTTACCGATAAAGAATCAAACATTCAAATTATCAAAGATATTACTAGCAATATGATTAGTTCTTTAACCGGAAATATGTTTTCTTTTTCCCTTGGACTGATGCTGTTAAACACCACACATTCCCCACTTAGTTTTGGGTTAGAGATGATTATTATGCCTATAGTTAATCTGGTGTTTGTTGTACCTATTGGGAATATCGTAGATACAATAACACATAAGAAAATAATAATTCTCTCACTAATAACACGTTTTTTTGCATTACTAGCACTATCGGCAACAATTGGTTTATTCAAAAATGATTATCTGTTTATCCCAATTACCATCTTTGTAATAATCAACACTATTTGCAGCAGTTTTAACTCAACTGCTTATTCTGCAGCAATTCATGAAGTTGTAAATCAAAATCATATTCAAAAACTCAGTTCGTTTACTCAGGCAGCAAGTTCTTTGTCTGCAATTATTGCCCCTCCACTCGGAATGACAATATACACTCTTCTTGGATTTAAATGGATGATTCTGCTCGAAATTTTTGCTTCACTACTTTCTTTTTTGATTGTACTAAGCATGCATTTTCATTATTCTTCAAAAAAATTAGAAAAGCAGATCTTGCAAGAAGAAAATTCAAAGGTAACTTCTCAAATCAAGAAATTCGCAAGTGGTCTCACATATATCCGTCAACAAAGTCTTATTATGGAAATGATCACAATTGGGACATTTGTAAACTTCTTTTTCACTTCATTAACAATTGGAATGCCCTATATAATAACAAACAATCTTAATCTTGGTAATAGTCCAATTAGCTTTCTGGAAAGTGGAAACTCACTAGGGATGCTTTTAGGCAGTTTATTAGTTGGCATAATTCCAGATAAACTAGCGATAAAAACAAAAATCTTCTGGTCTTTAATACCAACTATCTTATCGTTTACTTTTTTAGGAATCATCTTTACATGCTTAAAGGATTATCTAAGCATAACAATATTAGGAACTTTATTAATGACTGTTCTTGGTTTTTCACTTATTATACTGAATGTGACCACTCAGGTTTTTTTGCAAAAAAAAGTTCCAAATGACTTGTTAGGAAGAGTTATGTCTTCAATTATGACAATAAATACTTCCGTTATGCCAATAGGAACATTAATATTTACATTATTGTTTGCTCATATTCATCAAGGGGCCTGGATTTTAATTTCAAATGGGATTATCATGCTCATTTATAGTCTCTGGAGAATGACCAAATTATAATTATTATTTTTCTTGACTCTGCGTGTAATACACAGTCTTCGTTCAAATTATTTGTCTTACCTATGATGCCACAATATTTCCTAATTGTTGAATCATTGCCCTTCCTTGTGCATCTGATACACCTTTATTTAGCATTAAAATCATATTAGCATGTTTACTTTTGTCATCATAATAAAAATTATAGTAACCATTGTCTATGCCATCAGCGCGTTGACCATTATCAAAGTAGTAAAATCCTGCTGAATAAGCTGTTTCATGATTCCGTGAAAGTTCATCTAGTGCGCCATTAGGAATTAATTTATTATTCTCAAGAGCGGAAACAAATTTAAAGTAATCAATCGGTGTTGTATACAAATTGCCACAACCCAACTCACTGGAAATTAGCCGATAAGATATTGGATGCAGTGTTACATTATCTCCAAAATTATAAGTCTTTGCAGCTGTATTAATCACCTTAGCATCTAGTTCAGTGGTGTTTTTTAATTTTAATGGTTTTACAATATATTGATTTAATACACTTGCATACGGTTTATTAGTAATTTTGGTTATTATCCCTGCTAATAAAATATAATTTGCATTTGTATAATTCCAATACATTTTACCGGTCGATTTTAAATGATTGATTGCCCATTCAACAGCACTATTATCATTTACTAACATGACTTTAGGTACTGGTTCTCCCATCTGAATGCCTGAAGTATGATCCAATAAATTGCGTATTGTTATCTTGTCTGAATACCTGATAGTTGGGTAAAATTGATTAAGTTTGGTACTCATTGACAATTTTTTCTTATCAATCAATATTTGAATTAGCGTTGCAGTATAACTTTTTTGCAATGAAGCCAACATGTATTTTGTTATACCCGTATTCTTTATTTTTTTTTCATAATTTGCATACCCAACAGATACATCCTTAATTTTTGAAGACTCATTATTTTGATAAACTAATGTTCCCCAAACCTTCTCTTTTTCAAAGACAGCTTGTAATTGTTCTTTCTTATTCCTCAGTTGCTTCTTATCTCTTTTTTTTAATACACTGACATTAGCACTTTGATGCTTTCTTGTCTGCTTAGTTGTTTTTCCTCCAAAACAGCTTAATACACCTCCAATTATTAAAGCTGTTGCTAACAAAACAATACTTATTTTTTTCATTCAACCCTACCCCTTTTTTGCCCCAATCTCATTAATCATATTGAAAGTTAAAATAGGTTAAAACATCTTTCATAGTATTAACGTGTTGAATTATCCTCCTTGCAGGCTTTCTTTTCAAAACAAATTAAACTATTTTAAACTAATTTATATTTTTTAATTTGAAAATATTTTCCATATGAAATATCAAAAAAGCGATTCATTAAAATTAGCCTTTTGTCTAATTTCTCAAAATCGCTTTTTGCGTTCAGTTACTTTTTATTGTTCAATTTTCAACAATGTTATTTCTCTGGAAACCAAATCTTAATTTCATCTTCTGCAGTTTCAACGCCATCAGAGCTATGCACTACATTTCTCAAATTACCATCTTCCCACTCACAACCAAAGTCACCGCGAATAGTTCCTGGTGCTGCTAATGTTGGATTGGTTTTCCCTGCCATGTTATGGAATGCATCAATGATATTGATTCCACTGGCAACAATTGCAACAATCGGTCCTTCCTTCATGTAAGACTCGATTTCTCCAAAATAAGGTTTATCGACTTTGTCTGAATAATGCGCTCTTAATTTTTCATCAGTCGCCATCGTAACCTTCAATGACTCAATTTTATAACCCTTCCGTTCAATTCTCGTGATAATCTCACCTACGTGACCTGCAGAAACTCCATCAGGCTTTACAAGAATCAATGTTCTCTCAACTGCCATTTTCATTCCTCCAAACAATATCGTGATTAACAACACAATATAATTCTCACGCTATGAAATAGAAAAAGCAAGGTTTTATAGTAAAAATCAAATGGCGTACTATACTTTTTTATCGATAACCGTAACTATTTTTTTTACTATTGAAGGATCAACCTCTTCATATGAATTAAGCAATTGGCCCTTTAAATATCCATAAGAAACACCGATTGCAGTTGTTGTATTATCTTCTTTATAACTTTTGCAAGTTGCATGTAATTGACTTATTCCTGTATATTGCAATATTTCTGCTGCATTTGCACTATTAATACCACTACCAGCTAAAATTTCAATTTGTTGACCGTATTTTTTTTGCAGTTGCTTAATTAACTCTATTCCCTCAAGAGCAGTTGCTTTTTGACCACTCGTTAAAAGACGCTTTATTTTGAAATTCACCAATATCTCGACTGCCTTTAATGGTTCGCCAACGCAGTCAAATGCACGATGAAAGACGCTTTCTGCTTTGTATTTATTAATCAAATCACTCATTCTCTCAACTTGATTTGTATTAATAGTATAGTCACTATTCAAGCATCCAAAAGCAATCCCATCTGCACCATTTTCAAGCAAGTTTTCTGTTTCAAATAGCATTTGCTCAAATTCATAATTATTATAACAAAAGCCTGCTGGTCTTGGTCTTACCATACAAATCACTTTTAACTTTGTTTTTGACTTTATTAGTTTTAAACTTGCGGTACTCGGTGTCAATCCTCCTAAGTATAATGCACTGTTTAACTCAATTCGGCTAGCACCACCAGCTGCAGCATTTAAAGCATCTTGGTAGCTGCCACAACAAACTTCAAATATAATAACCATCCCCTTATTGTAAAATTACATACTAAATATATTCACATATTTTATTGTTTAAATCCATTAGGATGCATTTTGGTCCAATTCCATGCAGATTGAATCATCGTATTGATGTCGCTATAGCGTGGATTCCATCCCAAAACGTGCCTAATTTTTTCACTATCAGCCACAAGTTCATCAGGATCCCCACCTCTTCTTGGTGCGTTAATAACTTTAAAATTAATTCCTGTTTGCTCGCTCACGGCATCAACAACCTCCTTAACAGAGTATCCATGTTTTGATCCTATATTGAAAACGTCACTTTTACCACCCTTACGTAAATATGTTAGTCCCAAATAATGTGCATCTACTAAATCAATAACATGAACATAATCACGAATATTATATCCATCTCTCGTTGCATAATCATTACCACACATTGCAACATATTCCCGTTTACCTGCAGCCGCTTCAAGCACAATTGGAATCAGATGTGATTCTGGGTGATGGTCTTCCCCAATACTGCAATCCATTTGTGCCCCAGCAACATTAAAATAACGAAATGCTAACCAATTGATTCCATAAGCACTTCCATTCCACTTCATCATTTGTTCCATTACTAACTTGGTTAGACCATATGGATTAATTGGACTTTTACTTGTTTCCTCATTAATTGGACTACTTTCAGGAATCCCATAAACAGCTGCCGAAGAAGAAAAAATTAATTTGTTTATCTTGAAATCTTTCATTACGTCAATCAATGCAATTAAGCCATAAATATTATTATCAAAATAATCATTTGGCTTTACCAATGATTCTGGTATCTGCATGTACGCACAAAAATGAAAGACAGCTTCAATTTTATATTTTTCAAAAACACTGCGCAATAAATTCTTATCACGAATGTCTCCTTTAATAAATACAGCTCCTTTATCAACTGCTTTTTCATGACCTTTAGATAAATCATCGATAACAATTACATCTTCTTTTTCTTCCAACAACCGCTTAACCATATGCGAACCAATATATCCTGCTCCACCTAAAACTAATAAACTCATTGGAGTCACTCCTCATTATTATTAAATTTTATTTCCACTAAAGTTTAATATACAATGAAACAAACAGAAGCTTTCTGTTACTTATCCCGACAAGTGAGGTGCATTAACTATGAACAATATTGGTCCACTTATTAAAAAAATCAGAACTGACAAGAATTTGACTCAAAAAAATGTGTCCGCAGGTATAATGTCTCGTTCCCACCTTTCTGAATTAGAGAATGGTAAATACTTCCCCTCATATGAAAAAATGTTGGGGTTATTGCAAAATCTTGATATTTCACTGATGGAATTTCAAACAGAACTTGGTAATAATTACTCCCTCAAAGATAGAACCTATATAGAAACAACTAACAAGTTATCTACAGAACAAAAAATTGATGAATTAGCAGATTATCTTAAAAAAATATTTACTTCTGAGGTAGCACAGAAAAGTATCCGGCTGCAAATTAAACGTCTAAACATGTTAGGGTTAGTTGAATTGACTCGAAATAACCAAATAACTGTTGAGAATTACCAACCTATCTTCAACTATTTATTGTCTTGTAAAAATTGGCATGAATTTGAAATCCGAACGCTTGCTAACTCAATTTTTCTAGCAAATTTTGAAGTTGCAAAAGTACTTGCAAAACAATTTGAGAAAAAATCAAAGAAATTAAATTTTAAGAATTACATCGATAAAGTGATTCTCTTCTTCAATAATTTAGCTGAATTGGCACTAAGAAAGGGTGAATATCTACTCGCATTAACATACGCTAAAAATGCTCAGAAAATGGCGCATGACAATAATAAAATATATTATCTGCTAATAGCTAATGTACTTGCAAATTTGTCAAATTTAACATTAGATGCTACAGATAATACCTATCTGCAAGAAATTGACAAAAATATTGCTATTTTTAGAACTCTTTCATATCCAGAAGTTGCGGACAGTTTGCAAAATCTAGTTGAGCTAGTACTTAGTCACAAATATGTGAATTAATGTCTATCCATAAAGTGCAGGACTTCATTTATATTAGAAAAGAAGTTCTCTAAAATTTAGGACAGTATTTTCTCCAACCCAGTCAAAAAAAAATAAGATTATCCAATCTATTTTAGTTAGGAAAATCTCATTTTTTGCTTTTTATTCACTTTTTGGTGCCCAATGGTTGATAGGACCAAATTTATGTCCAACCGCTATTTCATTCCAAATTGCAGTATTTACATAATTTTTAGCAATTCGAATTGCTTGTTCAATATCAGTTCCTTTAGCTATTTCTGCTGCAATACATGCCGATAACGAATCACCCGTCCCGTTAATATGTGTCGTATGATGATAGGGAGCACTCAACCAAAAGCTCTTGCCAGATTCCAGTAAAACAAAGTCGCGGACTTCTGTCTGATTCGAATCTTGATGATATCCTTTGGCAACAACATTTTTTGCCCCCATCTGCTGTAACTTATGAGCAGCAGTCACTAAATCATCATCATTATTTATTTTCATATCAGCTAATTTCTCTGATTCATAAAAATTTGGAGTAATCACCGTTGCAAGCGGCACCAGCAATTCTCTTAGAGTTTCAAAAGCACTCTCCTCCAGTAACATATTGCCATGTTTCGTCATAATAACCGGATCAACAACCAGTGGCCCAAAATCATATTCTTTATAATTTTGGACTACATTTTTAATTAAACTAGAATCAGCTAGCATTCCTGTCTTTGCTGCCTTAACTTTAAAATCTGCTGCAATGTCTGCAAATTCTTGATTAATGAAGTCTAAAGGAAGAGAAATGCTCGCATGAATTCCATACGAATTTCCCGCAACACATGCAGTCATCACAGATATTCCATATACTTTTCTTGTAAAAAAAGTATGCAAATCTGCTTGCATTCCAGCACTACCATCACTATCTGAACCAGCAATCGTCATTACTTGTGGGTACTCATTTGCCATAAAAACATCCCTTTTCATTCAAAGTTATATGCTCAACTACTTAAAACATACAATAAGAAAGATTATCCGTTAGAACATCAAAAAACATTTAACTGAATCATCAAAATAATAATAAATCTTTATGTTTACTGGTAATAATCTCTCATTTTGTTAATCTATTTCTAATTTTAGAGTATACCACAAACTCTACATTCTATCTTAATTAATTTACAATTTAATTTCTTTGTAGTAATAACATTAGAAAAAATTTTGGTTAAAATTCAGAAATTATCGACACATTTAACTTTTCAACGATTGCAACTACCAAATCTACAGTGTTTTCAAAATCTTCGTAAGCCACAATCGTATGATGTGTATGTTCATAGCGAACCGGAATACCTATGCAAATGGTCGGAACCCCTTCATATACTAGCAACTCACTTGCATTCACTCCACCACCAGTTCGTACTGCTCGTGTATACGGAATATTATTTTCTTCGGCTGTTGCAACAGCTAAAGACTGAAATGCAGGAGTTGCAATAAAAGTTGTATCCATATCACGAAGCATTGGGCCACGCTTCATCCCTGTTTGAATCAACCAGTCTGGTGTAAAGGTATCATCTGCTGGGCAACCATCTAAACAAATTGCAATATCAGGTTTGACCTTTCTCACTGTAACCTTTGCACCACGACATCCTACTTCTTCTTGAGCAGCAAGAGCTCCAACTACATTAACCCCGAGTTTTTCTTTTTTTTGTGTCAAACGTTCAATTGCAGTTAGTACAACAGCTGTTCCGATACGATTATCAAATGCTTTTCCCATCATAATATCTAACTTTTCATTATACTCCCAAGTAACATCGGGTACGACTGGGCAACCAGTATTGACTTTCAAAAGATCAATTGTTTCTGCGGCAGAAATCGTTCCAAAATCAATTACTAAATTAGCAATTTCTACAGGCTGTTTTCTCTCTGCAGCAGTCATGTAATGCGGTGGTTTTGTTGCTACAATTCCAGGAATCCATTGCCCCTCTTGATTTTTAATCCTTACTCGTTCAGCAGTCACATTTGCAGGCACCCAACCGCCGACAGTCACAAATGAGGCAGTTCCGTTAGGCTTAATTGCCTGTATCATGAAACCAACTTCATCCAAATGTGCATCTAACATCATTGTTGGTCTATTATCAGCAGCCTCTGGTTTTATAAAAGTATTACACATCGAATCCCTCGATACAGTTGCATATCTTTTAGCATATTTCTGAACGATTGCCGAAACGTTATGTTCAAAACCTGAAACACCATAAGCATTCGAAAGTTCTTCAATTAATTCTAGATTTTGTTTTTTCGTCATAAAATAACCCTTCCTCCAAATTACTTTGTCTTAAATCTTTCTTTTAATTTATTTTCACTATAATTACTAAGGTCCGAATACCTAATTCCATACTGCGAACTAACAATTAGTAATTGGTCAAAACAATCAGCGAGTTCTTCTTTTAAATTATTCATACGTTCGTCAGTAGTCAAAACTTTATCACCTGGATGATCTCTTCCGTTAAGCTCGATTGTTCTCACAGCCCTCGAAAGTTCACCAATCTCCTCACTTAGAAAAACTAGGCGATTCATTGGTGAAAAGCGATACCAGTCGCGTCCCTTATAGAAGTCAACTAACCAATCTTGATGCTCGTCAATCGTCATTTTTTTGCTCCTTTTTAATAATTAGTTTTATGATAATATTAGCTTATCCTTTTTGCTATCTTAACTACAAAACTTAAATCATGCCACTATAAATTAACTTCATTTGCCTCTTATTTTATTTTTAAGATTATTTTGAACAAATTCACGAAAAATTTTCACTGCTGGTGTCCTTAAAATAATGTTAGCTGTTATATAAATAACCATACCAACCATAATCTCAATTAATAAGTTGCGGTAATTACGATAACCGGATTCTAATTGGTTGCTGAGATAAAACGTAGGTATAAACATAATTACTGCTGCAACTAGATACTTCCATGAACCTTCGAATAGTTTCCGTACACTCATTGTTTTTCTATACACCATAATTTGATAGTATGTTACCACAAATTCTGCGACAACAGTTGCGGCCATCGCCCCCCTTACTCCCCAGAGCATAATAGCTGGAACATTTAAAATAATATTGCTAATTGCACCATACGTAACTGATAATGTAAATTCCTTGTTTCGTCTTGTTGGTATTAAAAATTGTTGCCCAATCAGATTACTCATGGCAATTAAAACAATTACAGGGGCTTCTATTATCATCAGTATTCCAATCTCATGGTATGCCGGTTTAAAAAAACAATTAACAAATGTTTGCCCAACCGCCGCAATTCCCATTGTTATTGCAATAGAAATACATAGCATCGCTGTAGCAGAATATTTTAAGTATCTCTCTATTTTCCCATGTTCATTCTTGCTAAATAAATTAGTCATTCTAGGTAATAAGACTACTCCTAAGGATGTAACTACTGCTAACGTTATTTTTATAATTTTGTCAGTATAGTCATAAAAACCACTTGCTGTGACTGAATCGATTTTCCAAATCATTGTTTTATTTACAGTTAAGTAAATCATAATCGCAACTTGAGGTATAAATAAACTAATGGCTGGACGTAAATGCCTAAATATTCTTAAATTTTTAATTTCTGGAAAATCTACAAGCTTTCGTAAATAAGGCCACATCGTCACATTACCCACTAACTGTGAAAATGAAAGAATTGCGATATAAAGACCTAAGTCATTTTTGTCTTTTATCAGCGTAAATATCAGAATTGCAGAACCAATCTTAACCATGAAATTTCTTAAAACTGTTTTCTTAAAGTCCTCCAATCCCATGAAAAACCAAGAGATATCAAACAGTCCAGCTATAAGTGCTACTGACTGGATAAGTAAATAATTTTGATATTGCTTTTGAAAGCTTAAGAAAACTATGAAACATCCAACAGAAATTGTGATTGTTATGAATTGTAAGAACTCAATTTCCCAAAAAATTTGTGAGGTTTTCTTCTGGTCATCACGATTTGCGGCAATTTCCCTACTACCATATATATTGATTCCCAATGAACCAGCTAATAAAAAATAAGTAATTGTTGCATTCGTTGCTGTATTAATTCCAATTGATTTTGGTGACAATATTCCCGTAACGTAAGGCATAGTGAATATCGGTAAAATAATCGTCAATAAATTATAACCAACATTGTAAATATAATTTTTCAAGATTTTCATTCTAAAACTCCAATACAATTTAGATAACTACCTAATTTAAATCCTGTTAATTATATCACAAATTATTCTATTGATTTTAAATATAAAAAAACCAGTTATAGGAATTAGACTTTTAGTCTAACTTCTAAGAACCAGCTTTTTTCTCTACTATTAATGTTTAGATCTCATCTAATGAACGTAAGTGCTTCTTTGAAATTTCCTTAACCTTGTTCACTCTGCGAATATATTTCTCTTGTGCTAAGAAGTCTGTTGTCATCCAAACATTAACAATATCTAAAGCAATGGCTGAACCAATAATTTTGCCACCCAAACATAACACATTACTATCCGTATGTTGTCTTGCTAATTTCGCACAAAATGGGTCTTGACATACGACAGCATCAACTCCAAGAACACGGTTAGCAATCAATGCACTACCATATCCAACTCCGTCTATAAAAATACCTCGATCTGCCTTTTTCTTTGCAACTTCCAGCGCAGCAGGATATACATAATCTGACAAGTCTACTGCATCACTGCTGAATGGCCCTAAATCATTGACCTCATGACCCATTGAAACCAAAAGTTCACTAACTTCTTTCTTTAATGCAACACCAGCATGATCACTTGCTAAAACTATTTTCACTATTATCTCTCCTCTAACTTTTCATTTTGTACCAGTTAATTATACAATATGAAAGCAAGTTACGGAGACTTTACTCCGAAAGATACTAATTAACTGTTTATCTACTAATTATCCATCTGCGAAATTAATTTCAATCTCTCCCAGGTATTATCAATTCCTTTGTTTTTTAACAATTCAATCGCCTTAGTAATTTCAAAAAATTCCACTTTATCAACTTCTGTTTTTTGAATAATTAATTTATTAATATCAAGTTGTGTGGTTACTACAAACCAAAAAGTTATCCAACTTTCCCGTATTTCTTTAAAGAAAAAATTGTCAGCTTCTATTCTTAGATTTATTCCTAATTCCTCACAAACCTCACGACTGGCAGCCATATAGATACTCTCGCCACTTAGAACAGAACCTCCTGCTGTTTCTTGCCATTTTCCAGGATTATTTAACTTACTTAGTGTTCTTTTTTGCAATAATACCTTATTATTATCAAGAACAAAAACACCAACGACTAGATGGAATTCTCCTTTGATTAATGTGTCTCTTCTTTTTATTCCAATTTTTTGCAAATTTATATTATATATATCCCAAATTTCATTGAAATTATCACTGTACTTTTTCTCATTCATTAGCTATTTCACCCAATCTTCTCGCAAAATACCATATTTTATTGAATCCCAATACTTACCTTGCCAAAATCGGACTTTTTTGATTTGTGCCTCTTTCTCTAAGTCAAGTCTTTCAGCCAATCTAATCATTCTTAAATTACCTGACCACGTGGTCAATCCAACATGTGGCAGAGAAACGATTGAAAAAATATAGTCAATCCATAACTTGAGTGCTTTTTTTCCAATCCCTTTTTTCCAATTTTCAGTTGAATAAATTACGATCCCTACATCTAACCATCTTCCTGAATTATTCATAGTTCATTAAAAGCCCGTCAGTTTTCGTATTTTTTCGAAAACTGACGGGTATGTCTTTATCTTTTGCTGAAATACTATGTTTATAAGTTCTAGCTAGTGAGATTTTTCAACTAACTCAGAATTGCTTTGAATTTTTGGATACACTTGTCCCTTGGTTGTACAGATTTTTTTAATTTTGCCGGTTATTCAATAGCCTGGATACGCTGTAGAACCTGGTAGAACAGTCGATGGTAAACATGATACGAGCTCAGTCGCAACTGAATGCGTCGGCCAGTATGCACGACACGTGCCGCAAATTTGAATAAACGGATCCGCAATGTGCTAACGCACAAACCTGAATCATGTTTTGTCAGTGCTAGCTGCTTTAAAAAGTTGACAATATTGTAAGCCAGTACACTAACCATCATCCGGGCAGCGTTGGCATTAAACGTTGAACTATCAGTCTTATCGAAAAAGAAACCTGCTTTAGCTTCTTTGATGTAATTTTCCATTTGGCCGCGTTTGTGATACAGTTCAAAGGCTGTTTCAGCCGTTAAATTAGTCAGATTAGTAACGATAAATTCATGTGAAAAGATCAGTTCACCGGCTGCTCGAGTTGATTTAACATAGATCTGCCGCGGCTTAGGCCACGATGCTGATTGATAGATTTCAGAGTAGTAGTGAGTCTCTTTCTCTTGCCACTGGGTTTGATCACTGATCTTGACGAACTTTTCAGCTAGATTCTGCAGTTTCCGATTGCGTTTGAGTCGAATAATGTAAAACACATCGTCGGCTTCACAGACATCGTAAACTTCTGGCGTGGCGAAGCCACTATCACCACGAACCAGAATGTCAGTCGTGGGCAGCTGAGTTTGATAATGCTTTAATAGTGGTGTTAAAAAAGCTTTTACATCTTTGCTGGTGTAGGCATTTCCAGGACGCAAGACAGCTTTCAATAAGTTACCATCTTGATCAGTTGCCAGTAATGGATGATATCCTTCAGTACCATAATGTGCGTTGTAGTTAGTGGCTTCCTGTTTGCCATAAGTGTCTGAGTGAGTCGAATCGATATCAATAATCGTGGCTGTCTGGTTGGTTAATAGTCGAACACGGTCGATCAAAGCCTCATTTAAAGTCTGTAATGTGCTAACACTATCTTTATCAAAGCGTTGCCAAAAACGTGATATTGTTGCTTGTGAAGCCAAAGACGGTTTATCCAATAATAATTTAAAAAGCGGTTCTTTTTCTAAAAAAGTTGCCGCAGAATCTGTGCTATAACCGGCAATAATCTGAAGAGTTAACTGTCTTAAGATACTAGAATTACTGTGTTGACAATATCGTCGCTGGTCATTGAACCTCAATAGTTTATCGGCCAAGTTGGTGAACTGAAACTTTGCCATCAGTTCTACACACAATGTTAGCCCGCCATCGGAAGATAATTGACCACCCGTATGCGATACTAAAATATTCTTGTTGAAATTGAATGCCATTTCCTGTAAAGTTTTCAATGTAGAGTCCTCTTCTCTCATGTGGTTTTGTTTAGCAATTTAACTATACCAGAGCTGAGGCTCTTTTTGTGCACTTAAAAGGTGAAAATGCAAAATGCCCATCAAACGCGTGAAGCATGTGTTTGATGGGTATCTTGTGTATTTTTGTGAATAAATCAGGATCTTTTGAGTTCTCCATCTTCATAATACGCGGATACCATTCCAACAATCTGCTTGTCAACAATAATAATATTCTTAAATTGATTGTGTACAAAATCCGTGGGGCCAACTTTCTCCAAAAACTCTCTTCTCGTAGGAAGCACATCTTTGAAATAAGGTCCATTCCATTTTGTCCATTCTGCATTGGGATTACGATATGCAACTTCCCAAAGAGATGCTAAATCATCTAAAAAAATTTCATGAATTTGAACATTCATAGCTATCTCCTTAAAATTAACTGATATGCTTACTAGTATTCTTTAGTAATAGCAATAAGGGAAGCAACATGACATGGCCCACAAAGATTACAATGAAAGTGAAATTGTAATTAGTTTGGGAAATCATATATCCACCTGCTAATGGCCCAATTGCACGTCCAACCGAACCAGCAGTACTACTGATAGATTGAATTGACGCACGATTATTATCATTTGCATAGCGATTGATTAAAGCAGGAATTGTTGTTAAGGCTAGAACATCACCTATAGACAAAACTGTTATTCCCAAGATAAAACGCCAGTAAGTGGTTGCATCTAAGATTATTAAATAAGAAAGTGCAAACATGAATACACCCACAACTACCCGTAATCTTTCGTTTTCAAAATTTGATTTAAATACTGGTCTCAATAATGGCTGAAAAATTACAATTTCAAACGTTGATATCGTAAATAGAAAACTATATTTTTGCACTGAAATGTTTTTAGATAACATCAACACTGATATGTTACTGTTCCACTGCTCATAACCTATCCAGATAAAGATAATTACTAAGCATATAATCACAAGACTTCTAATTGATACTGTGTTTTCACTCAAATTGAATGGCTTATTTTCCTTTTTTAACTCACTATGCTCAACAGAATTAAAATTAAGAGCAATAATTACTAAGGTCACCGAAAAAAGGATTAACGAACTTAGGAAAACCTCTCGAATTCCGATTGTATATAAAGTTCCTGATATGAAAGTTGATATTCCCATTCCGATATTTGCTAACCAGTAAGCATTCGTGAAGATATTTGTATCTTCTTTTTGTAAGTAAGCAATATATCCATTAACTGCTGAATTTAATATTCCTAATCCCAGTCCATAAAGAGTCACCAAGAAAGCATAAAGCGACCATAACGGCCATATTATAATCATAACTAATGAAATGCAAACAAGCGCACCACCTAAGTAATGCGTCTGTTTTACTTTCCATCTATCTAATAAAAAGCCTCCAATTATATTTCCGACCACCATCGCTATCGAAAAGGCCATTAAAACATAGCCAGCAACAATCAAGCTTTGCTTTAATCTTTCGTGAATAAATAGAGTTGTGATTGGCATTATTAAACCAATTCCCATGTTAACGAACATGCTTGCAAACAAAGTTGATTTATTCTTCAAAAAAAACACTCCTAATGTTTTTTAAAACTTACTTAATACCAGCTATTTTTCTTCCAGTGTTCCATCGCTTTTGTCCAAGAACCATATCGCTGCATTACATATTGATTTGCAACTTTGTCTTGGTTTTTAGCTGAATAGTCTCCCTTCAAATAGCTTGAGTCAAGCTGGTATTTGCCTATATATTTTCCATTTCTAGCATTATAGTTGCCACCCGATTCGTGCTGTACTATATAGTCTTGAGCTACTTTTTCACTATTGGAAAGATCTGTAGCTTGGGCAGCTTCATTTGAACCTTGAGTACTTTCATTAGTATTCTGAACATCCCCAACTGTTGACGCACTAGTCATTCCATATGTTGTTTGTGCCTTTTGTACTTGATTTGAATCCGTATTATTATTGCCATTGACACTAATTCTTTGATTAACATAGATCAAATCAGGATTAGCAATATTATTATCTTTGACCAACGTACTAACACTCGTCCCATATTTTTTAGCTATTGCCCACAACGTATCACCTTTTTTTACTGTAAGTTTTGGGTTCAAGTTATTTTCGATCATATTAGAGAACAGTACCTTATTAACCTGTTGGCTACCATTTGTCGTATCCGTTGTATTTAAGTTTGTATTCTGGCTTGTTACCCCTGTTATATTCACGTTTTCTTCTCCTTCAAAGCAAGATACTAATGCTATTATACATAACTATATGCTCTATTCATATGCCAAAAATTCATAAAAACAAATAAAGTAACAGTAAAAATCTTATTTGCTTCAAATATTATTATGAGTTACTTCATAATTCTTTCACTTAATAAACTTATGCTTTCAATAGATATTAACATATGTGAAAGTGAAGTGTACATATTGAGAAAAAGAAAGAAACGCTTAAAAGTATACAATATATTGCTTTTCTTAGCTATCGTAAGTATCATCATTATTTTAGCTATCAAAAGCAATCAAAAAGATACACTTGCTAGCAACTCAAACAATAACAATCAAACGACACAAGCTCAAAAACTCTCTAGCAAGAAAAACAAAATCACTCAGAAACTACAGAAATATTTAGATAAAGTTACAGCTGATGGAACTGCTAGTGTAAGTTTCTATAATCTTTCACCTGAAGAAAATAGTACTGCTGCTAAAAAAAGTGATGCTTCTTTGTATAAAGAGGGAAATCTTGCAGTTTCATCAAATGCTTCTACCCCTGCTACTTCAGCTAGTACCTATAAATTATTTATAACTGCGTATTTATTTAACGAAGCCAAAAATAATAATTTTTCTTGGACTACATCCTCTACTAATGGTTTTTACAATATGATCGTGTACAGCCAAAATGATTTTGCTGAAACTGAACTCCAAACCTATGGACTTTCTAGTATAAATAGTTTTATCGAAAACCAAAATTGGTATTCTCCAGTCTTCACTAATTCTAGTGCTGCTACTACTACTGCTAAAAGTTTACAAGAATTGTTATTGCAACTATTCCACGGAACTGGTGCATTTAGTGATTCCACCAATCGTTCCAAACTGCTAACTTTAATGGGAAAGCAAGTGTATCGCACAGGAATCCCTGCTGGTGCTGCAGAAGCAATGACTGGAACCACTGTAACTGATAAGGTTGGTTTCTTAAATGATGTAAATAATGATGCTGGGATCGTTACACTTCCAAATGGACAGAGATACATCTTGGTAGTTATGACACATGGGCATAACCAAAGTGGCTTTAGCGGGTTCCCTAGAATTGCTAAAATTACTAAAAAAGTGCAATCCATCGTATATGGTAATTAAGGCATAAACTGTGTAGTGTCGATATTTTATATCAAATTATTAAAAATAATTGTTCAACAGTGTCTTCACTTACCCAACATATATCTATCCTTAAAAATAAATAAGCGAGGCTGAGTCAACTTTTGACCCAACCTCGCTATTTTAAATATATGCTATGCCCCAGATCCTTAGAATAAAACAACAAGGACACTACTTCTTATTTAGATACTTTTCTTTTGAGAATTCTGTATCTTCATATTGCCCATATTCTCCATAAAAACGGTTGTACCTCTTCTTGAATTTTCTAAATAAGTAAATTGTTACTGCTTTGACAAAGCAATAAATTGGTATTCCAAAAATCACACCAATAATTCCCAACATTTCCCCCATCACCAATAAAACAAGCAGTACTGTGATTGGATGCAACTGTAAATTATTTCCCATGACTTTGGGAACAACAAATTGACCATGTAGAAATTGAACAACAAACCAAACAATTACAAAAATGACAGCCATCATGAATGAAGATTGAAAGGCTATAATTAATCCCGGAACAAAGGCTGCAAAAGAACCAATATATGGAATGATGCTTAAAATTCCTGCCACTAAAGCTAATGTTCCCGCATACTTAATTCCCATTAACATAAAACATGGCCAATACATAATTCCCAAAATTGCTGATACTGCAATTTGTCCCTTCAAATATCCACCTATTTGCTGGTCAACGATCTTGATAAATTCTGTAAAGTCATCACGAAAGAATGGGGGAACCAATTTTTTACTAGTTCTAAAAAATTTCTCTTTATCTTGCAATAAAAAGAATGCAATTATTGGACCAGTTATAACGGCTAATAATAAGGTAGAGATTACTGAGAAGACCCCTCCAAAGCTTTGTGCACCATTTTGCAGATAACTCTCTACAAACTTGCTGATTTTTGTACTCGATAGATTCAAGGAGTCCTGTAATTGCTTCAATTCATTCATATAAGGAAAATTAGTAGTTAAGTTATCTACATTTTTTTCAAAACTTTGCAAAATATCAGGAAAATGCTTAACTAAATCAATTGCTTGATTTCTAGCGGTAATAATTAGCTCAATTCCCCCAAAAATTAATAACGCTAATATTACAACATAAATAATAACTATTATCCATGTACGCTTAATATATTTTTCTAGCATCTTAACAAGTGGATTTATTAAATAATACAAAATTAATCCTACAATAACTGGTGGCATTATTGTCGAAAAGACAACAACAAAAGGCTCAAATATAAAGGCTACTTTGCTATAAAGGAAAATGATAGCCGCTATCATCCCTAAGACAAGTAGCGTAAATAACAAACTATTGCCACCCAAAAAACGAATCCATTTGTTACTTTTCATCACATACCTCACCTTATTTTTCAATAATATCTATTAATTATACTAGCATAATCAAAAATAGTTTAGTATTAACACTTCTGTTACTCATAACTTCTAGTTTTCGGCTAATAATTTATTTAATAATTGTTCATCAATATTTCCACCTGAAATGATTGCAACAACTGTATTTCCACCAATTTTCTTACCATATTTCTGAAGTGCAGCTATTGTAGTACAACTTCCTGGTTCAGCAATAATTTTTTCTTTTTTTGCCATAAAAGCAACCGCACTAGCGATATCTGCTTCATCCACTGCTAATAATTCATCGACGTAAGCAGGAAGCATTTCGTAGCTTAACCTGCCAATTCCTCCAACAAGTGATTCGCAGATAGAATCTTTAGTAGGATATTCTTCGTAAAAATTATTTTGGGTAATTGACTCAATCATCGCAGGGCAAGCAGCAGTTTGAACTCCAACTATTTTAATTGCTGGATTAATACTTTTAGCGGCAACTGCAATTCCTGTAATCAATCCCCCACCTCCAATTGGTACAACAATCGTATCCAATAACGGCAGTTGTTGAATTAGTTCCAATGAGATAGTCCCTTGTCCACTATAAATCAGGGGATCAGAATAATAAGAATCAATATAATTCATTCCACTTTTCTTAACATATTGCATTCCTTGAGTATGAGCCTCATCATAATTTTTGCCAATTTGTTTAACTAAGCCCCCAAACTTTTCAATTTTTTCAATCTTATTTTGAGGTGTTCCAATTGGTACAATAACTTCCACTTTTTTAATTCCGAGTAACTGACTTGCATAAGCCGTTGCAATTCCGTGATTTCCAGATGAAATAGTAACTACACCCTTCTTTTTTTCCGAATGTGTCAGACTCAATATCTTATTCAATGCCCCACGAATTTTAAAGTTTCTTACTGGTTGCAGAGATTCTAATTTAAAAAAATATTCTCTTTTGTTACTATTTAAAAAAAGTGACTCAACCACAGGCGTCATTCTTAAATATGGTTTTATCTTCTCATATGCTTCTTCAACATCTTGCAAGTCAAATTTTTTCATTAAAACCACACCGCTTCCTAGATTCTGTGGAAAGTATCTCATATGCTTATTATTTATTCAACTTGTAACCACAAAATAATTGATTGTTTATTTTTAATCTAAACAAATAAGACTGAATCAAAAATTAACTTTCAATTCCAGTCTTATTACTAGTCTCTATAAATATATCCTATAGATCAAATGTTTTGCTTAACAAACTTATTTTTTCTTATCACTACGGACAAATCATTTTTAATCTCGTGAAAAAATACCTACTACACCAATACACAATGCAATTACTGTTGAAGCTATTGCAATGGCAAAGCAAGTCACTCCACCCACTGCAACAGCCTGAAAAGATATTCCCCAAGAGAGTCCCAATATCAGTAGCACCATTATGATTAGCGCGATAATTGAAACCGTAATTAGAACACTTTGAAATGCAGACATCTTCTCGCTCCTCTCTGATATATGTTAATTCAGAATTCTCATTTCCTAGACAAGCCAATTATAGCAAAAATAAGTTAATAATTCTTATTTTGTGATTTTAACCGTGAAAAAATATCCTAAACTTAACAATTATGCAGATTTTTTGTTAACTTGTTTGCAATATTTTGCCATATGCTATGCCAGCCATATGCCAAGAATACTCCTGCTGCTACATCTGAAAAAAAGTGAACTCGCAAATATAGTCGTGAAAAAAGGACTAAAAAAGTTATTGAAAACAAAAATATCTGAATAAAATATAATGTTTTTGTATTTCGTAAAATCTGTTTTATTATCCCCAATAATACAAGTAAAACTAGTATTATTTCAAATGTATGCGCACTTGGAAAGCTATATCCTAGAACGTTCACAAGCTTATCAGCTGGACGAGTACGCGCAACACTTACTTTAATAATTTCCATTGAAATATATCCGACCATAACCTCCATGAAAGGCATGACTATCCTTCTCTTAAGAAAAGGCAGTAATAGTATACACATATATATGATTACTAAAATAGGAGAAAACACATGTGCTATTGTATGCAAAAAAGTAGCAATATTTGCCTGTTGTATATAAATCATCCACTGAGTAACCGCGGAATCTATGTTTAAAACCACCGAGTTATTAAGTTTAACTAAGAGCATAATTCCGATGAACACACTTAAACTAATGACTGGCAAGAACCATTTATATATTTCTTTTTTTCTTATATTCGATTTTTCTATTATCTAAAAAACACCTCCGCAGGCTTTTCTACCATTAATAATACTAACTACTATACATTACATTGTTATTTTGCTGCTAAAATATAGTAACTTACCTAGTGTACAACCATTTAATGGACAAAACCTTTGTATGTTCCAGCATGAATATGTCTAAAATCAAATGTACTTAGTTCAGAGAGCTTAATTACACGTGTTACACCATACGCTAACATCAAATTCAAATTATCAACATCATCATCGGGAACAACCATAACTGATTGCTTACCGATACCCTTTGCATAACCTAATTCAAAGGCTCCACCATCATCGGGAAAACTTGGCAAATATAGCATCAGACATAAATCTGCCCCAATAATTCCTTCAATATCGGAATTGAAGGTCCGAGCTTGCCATTCAACATCGTGCAATAATTCTGGATGTTCAGCAACATCTAGACCTTTATATTGAAAATCAAGCGGAAAATGTGAATATTTTCTTGAAATACTTGGATTAATCTCAATTGCCGTCAATCCTTTTTTCAAATGTTCCCGTTGTTGCTCATTAAACCACGAACAACCAATATAGACTCTCACAGGTGGTAACGGTAAATCATTAACTTTCTCCCCTAATGCGAATTCGTTGTTGAATTGTGCCATTAAAATACTCCTTCAATTTTAAAATAAATTTATTGTACAGTCATCTTATCATATTTGACAAATAGTAAGCTAGGGAATGATATATGAATTGCAAAATTCAAGAATTAATGTGAAATTACAAATATAGCGTGTTTTACTCTAAACATCTTTAGGAGCAAACAGAAACTTTTGACTTATAAATTATATTTACCTGACATAAAAACTAAATTTTAATTTGTGATTCAACCTTTTCTCAATTTATATACTTACAACCAACACCGTTAGTTTTAATCAATTGAATAACATTCACTAAAAACTAAGTCAATACCTTAAGAAAGGCTTACAGATATTGAGTTATATGCACTTTAACGTTATAATTAACGGAGCAATCATACTGATTGGAGACAATAAATAGATGACTAAAAAAATTTCTATCATAGTACCTTGTTTTAATGAGCAAGAAACAATTCCGTTATTCTACCAAGCAGTCAATGCTCTTATACCCCAACTAAGAGATTATACTCTAGAGTATATTTTCATTGATGATGGTTCAAGTGACAATACACTCCTAGAATTGCAAAATCTGAATAAAGATAATCCCCAAAACGTTCATTTCGTTTCATTTTCCAGAAATTTCGGTAAAGAAGCTGCCCTTTATGCAGGTCTTCAAACAGCTACGGGGGATTTAGTCGCTGTTATGGATGTTGACTTACAGGATCCACCTGAGCAACTTCCATTAATGCTTTCAGGAATTTTAGATGAAGGTTATGAAATCGTCGGAACTCGTAGGGTTAACCGCAAGGGAGAACCGCCTATCCGTTCGTTTTTCTCCATTCTCTTTTATAAATTGATGAGTAAAATTTCTGATGTTCCAATGATTCAAGGTGTCAGAGATTATCGCTTGATGACACGCAAAGTTGTTGACTCAATTCTTGAGATGAGTGAGTACAATCGATTTTCAAAAGGTATTTTTAATTGGATTGGCTTTAAAACCAAATATTTAGAATATGAGAATCGTGATCGTGTAGCTGGTAATACCTCCTGGTCATTC
Organism: Liquorilactobacillus hordei DSM 19519; assembly: GCF_019443985.1. Classification (NCBI taxonomy): domain Bacteria; kingdom Bacillati; phylum Bacillota; class Bacilli; order Lactobacillales; family Lactobacillaceae; genus Liquorilactobacillus; species Liquorilactobacillus hordei. Next base: position 1,322,446 of record NZ_CP049303.1, on the reverse strand, counting down.
TGGAAACTTTTTCGTTATTCAATTGAAGGTATTGTGAACTTTTCTGAGGTTCCTTTGTTAATTGCCTCTTTCGCGGGCTTTTTCACTTTTGCGTTATCCATTCTTTTTATGCTCTTTATCATTGCCCGTAAAATCTTTTATGGCGGAAGTGTAAATGGGTGGGCCTCACTTGTTACGATAATTGTTGGGTTGGGCGGAGTACAATTATTCTGCCTAGGAATTGTCGGTAAATATATTGGTAATATCTATTTAGAAGTAAAAAATAGACCTTTATATATAGTTAAAGAAAAAAAATAACTTATTGGTTAATGTTGGTAGTTGAATTAAATATTTGTTTAAAAAACAGAGCAAGAATAAAATCTTGGTCTGTTTTTTTTGATTCCATATAAATATATACACCTACTCTATCTTCATATAACTTCTAAATAATTTTGAACCTCCTTACCACTACAGATTAGGATTACAGGAAAGTTTTTATTCTCAACCTACCTTTCTATTTTTTATATTCTTGATAAAACGAACATATGTTTGTATAATAAAAAAGGAGGTGCAATATGAATTATCAAGATGAACCTCATGGAGTATTCTTCATGATTGATAATAAATCTTTCTATGCAAGTGTTGAAAGTATTCAACGCGGCCTGAATCCGCTTAAATCTGTTCTGGTAGTAATGTCTGAACAAAAGAATACAAATGGTGGTCTCGTCCTCTCGTCTTCTCCAAGTGCGAAATTACTTTTTAATATTAAAAATGTAGATCGCCGATATGACCTCCCTGATGATCCAAGATTATTGGTTGTTCCTCCAAGAATGAATTTATATATCAACAAAAATTTATTAATTAATAAAATTTTTAATCGTTTTGTTGCAGAAACCGATTTATACCCTTATTCGATTGATGAATCCATCCTTGATTTAACTCATTCTTGGAAACTCTTTGGTTCTTCACCGCTTGAAGTTGCACAATTGATCCAACAGACCGTTCGTAAAGAAACTGGACTCTATACTACTATTGGTATCGGAGAAAATCCTATTCAGGCCAAATTAGCACTTGATATCTATGCAAAAAAGTCAGCTTCGTTAATATCTGAAGTCAATTATGAAACTTTTGGGGCTAAATTTTGGAATATTAATGAGTTAACATCATTTTGGAGTATAGGCAAGCGAACTGCCAAAAGATTGAAAAGCCTTGATATTAATAATCTATTTGATTTGGCACATACTAATCCTTTTAGGTTAAAAAAAGAGCTTGGAATTATTGGAACACAATTATTTGCGCTGGCTTGGGGGATCGACCGCAGCAAACTATCTGAGTTTCTAAATGTTCAAAATCCCAGTATCGGTAATTCTCAAGTTTTACCACGAGATTATATAAAAGGTTCTGAAATTGAGGTTGTTATCAAAGAAATTGGGCAACAAGTGGCGGCTCGAGTTAGACATAGTGGTAAAGTTGTGGGATGTGTTCATTTAAGAATTGGCTTTTCACTAAGTAACATTGAACATAATTACAGTGGTTTTGCCCATGAATTAAAAATCTTACCGACAGATGACAATCAATTGTTAATTGAGCAATTATTATTTATATTTCATAGCTTTTGGCAAGGAGAACCTGTTCGTCATATTTCTGTTTCCTACAGCCAATTAAGCCCCAAAATCGGCGATCAGTTAAATCTCTTTGAAAATACCGACTCGCAGCTTAAAAAAATTGTTTTTAATCGTCTAATTGATCAAATTCGTGAACAGTTCGGAATAGAAGCAATCATGTATGCAAATAGCTTACTGAAAGGTGGCACTTTCATTCAACGACAAAGTCTTGTGGGCGGACATAATGGAGGAAATTCATTTGAATAATTCAGTGCAAGAAGCACAGTATGTTTTAAAACAAGTAAATAAATACTTTAAACCCGGGATAAGAGCCCGCTATTATATTCTTGTAGTCAATGATAGGTTCGATCATACTTTTAATTTTTTCTTTAATGTTTTTAAATCAAGGCAATTTAGCCGTTCTATCCCGCTACATCGTATTAAGTATTACGATTTAGAATATCTTGAGCACATAGTTAAGAATCTCCAAAAAGAAACACAACTGACAATTAATTTCGTTTTATTTGAAAACCAGCGTTGGCCTAGTACCAACAAACTAATCTCGTACAGAAGGAGTAAATAGCATGAATAATAAGAAAAAGATTAACGATGATTTTGCCGAATACTTTTTTAGGAATTTCTATCAGGATCGGGGAATGCGTAAGTGGCAAGGCTTTTTTTTGAGCGATCATACACAAGCACTTAAAAAGTTACTTGCGGAAGAAAAAAAGCAGTCTCAAAGTAATGATTGATTTTTCTTGCTAACTTCTTAGTTCCCCCAAATTTGCTAACTATTGCCCATTTCATGCAAATCATGTTCCATGATTCATTAGTTATTTAATGCTACACTGGAATCAAAGGAGTTGGTCAAATGTACGAATACAAAAAGAAGACCAAATTTAATTGGCTTCACTTAGTTATTTTCATACTTATTATTGAGATTGTTGGTGGCCTATCAGCTTTATTTGCGGGTGACATTAAGGGAATTTATAACAATTTGAATCTACCAGCATTTTCCCCTCCAGATTATCTATTTGGCATAGTCTGGCCACTTCTCTATGCTTTAATTGCAATATCTGGTTACCTAATTTATCAACGATATTCATCAAAGCAAACTAAGGTAGTAGATTATTCACTTTTTATTGCTCAATTAGTTCTAAACTTTATCTGGAGTATTATTTTCTTCAGAGAAAGTTCTTATTGGTTAGGCCTTGTAATAATACTCGTATTGGATTTTATTGTTCTAGTTTGTATTATTCACTTCTCTAAAACCAGCCGTCTCTCATCAATTCTAATGATTCCATATTTTCTATGGATTATTTTTGCATCTTACCTCACTTTAGGAGTTGCTATTTTAAATTAACATTGTAAGAAAATGATATTTTATAAAACACACTTATCTGTAATAAAAAAAGAGACTGATTAAGTTTAAAGCGCATGCCCAAGCTCAAAATCAATCTCTTTTTTTTATTTTGCATATCTGGGGCTGGGCCAAAAGTTAAATTTTGATTCAGTTCCTCTGTTTATTCCGTATAAACGTGTTTCATAAGTCAAAATTCTCCGTCTAACTTCGAATTACTCATAGCAAATTACTCGCTATATTCGTAATTCCGAGTTAGTACTCAAATTTTCCCGACTTTGTACTGCCTTAAAAAAGTTGGACATGTTTGTTTTAATTATTAGTTAGATACTGTTTACGATATTCGACTGGAGTTAATCCGTGACGCTTAAGTGAAATTCGCTGGTTATTATACCAAGCAACATAATGTTCCACTAATGTACTTAGTTCACTGAGCGAAGTAACCTTAATGCGCCTTAAACATTCACGTTTAAGCATACTGAAAAAGCTCTCAACTGGGGCATTGTCTAAACAATTTCCCTTACGAGACATGCTTTGAATGAAATGATGATGTCTTAGTTTAGCTTGATAATTGGTCATTTGATATTGCCATCCTTGATCAGAGTGTAGAATTGGTTTAGTTGTTGCGGGAATCTTTTTAATGACTGTCTCAAGGGTTTGATCGATTAAAACACGATTGGGTGTTGAACTAACTTTAGCGGCTAAAACTTCATTACTAGCCTCATCAATAACTGTCGAAATATAACCCCATTTTCCACACGTAAGTTTAAACTGACTGACGTCAGTATGCAAAACAGTATATGGTTTATGGGCCTTGAATTGTTGCTTGAGCAAGTTAGGTACCACCTGTCCAACATGACCATGATATGAGTTGTACCGCCCAGAATGTTTTGAAAAAAGAGTAACTTTCAGACCCATAGAAAACATAATTTTACGAACAGTTTCTAGACAAAGTTTAACATGATGCTGTTTTAAAACAAATCTCATGCGACGATAACCATAAGTTTGATGAGAGCGGGCAAATTCTTGCCGAATAATTTGTTTAACCTGACGATATTTATCAGGCCGGTTTAGACAAGCTAAATGATAGTAATACGTCGAACGCGCAAGTCCCGCAACTTTTAAGAGCGTAATAAAGGGATAATCACGCCGCAATTCGTTAATTGTTTTAACTTTTAGTGCTGTTTTTTGTTTCGAATTACGGCATCCAATTTTTTTAGATAAACATTCTCAATTTTAGTATAGGAAAGTTCCTGTTCTAAATGTCTGATTTGTTTTTGTTGTCTCTCTATTAACTGTTGTTCGGTCTTTTTCTTGGATGTTTCTTTCTTTTTCTTAACCATCTTGGGTCGTCCTATCTTAGATGAAATTACGGCTTTAATTCCAAATTGCCGCATTAATTTAAGCCAATTATAAACGACTGTGTGGCTGATATCAAAGTGGATGGCTGTTTTTTGAATACTGGTAGAATGGTTCAAGTAATAGGTAATAACCGCTACCTTGAAATCATTAGAATAGTGCCGGCGTTTAAGCTGTTTAAGTCCGGTAGGACCAAAAGCTTTATAACGCGACACCCAAATTACTAATGGAGTATCACTCGGCATCTTATATTTCAGACACAGTGTGTGGAGTGAATTTTCACCATTTAAATATTCTTTAACTACTTTCAACTTAAAGCTGTAGGTATAATTACGTGTCAAAAAAGCACCTCCAAAACTTGATTTACATGTCCAAGTTTTGTAAGGCACTTCACTTATGGCACACTCACATTTAATAATACTTTCTATTTTACCAAATACCGATAACGGGTCCAATCATGTATATACCAAAAATCATAACGATAATACACAGTACTGTAACCACCCATTTATAAACTCCCTTCATTTGATATTGTTTAGGCATTACCTTAGCTTCAAGAATTAATAAAAAGCCAAGAACAATTGGTAGTAACAAAGCATTCATAACCTCCATCGCCACTGCCATATTTATTAACTCAAAATTAGCAAGTACTAGCACAGCACCTACTACATGTGCCAGAGTATATATAGTATAAAATCCTGCAGTTTTACGATTAAATGGCTCATTTAAACTGTGCTTCCAATTAAGTACTTCCGTAATCCCCCAAGTCCCAGCTAATGCAACAACCAAAGCTGCCACTAACGCACCACCTAAAATACTTGCTCCAATTAAAATCTTAGCTGGCATACTTCCAATAAATGGTGCTAACGCTCTAGCCAGATCAGTAACCGAACTTAATGAATCGGAAAAATTACTATTTCCAACTGTTGCTGCAAAGGCAATTACAAAAATTAACATAATTCCTTGTGTTATCAGCGTTCCAACAAAGGTATCTTGGCGAGCTTTTGGAATGGAACTTATATCTAGTTTTTTGTCAACAACTGCACCTTGCTGATAAAAAATCATCCAAGGCATGATTACTGCACCAACATTAGCTGCTACTAAATAAATATATGATGAATGTCTCCAAGGAATTGTAACTAGCCCTTGAGTCATTTGCGAGAAACTTGGATGAATCATAATTATTGCAATAATAAATGCTAGTTCAGCTGATCCGATTATTACTCCAATCTTCTCTACTCGCCGATAACTTCCAATAAATGCAATTCCAACTAACAAAATAGTAGCAATAGGTACAGTAATCCACTACGATATTCCAAATAATTCTCCAACCCCTGCTACACCAATAAATTCTGTTAGTAAGGCTCCGATTGCAGAAACTGCTAAAGTCCCTGCTGAAAGCCAAGCCCATCCAGTTCCAAAATTTTCACGAATTAATTCTCCATGCCCTTTATGAGTTACAATTCCCAAACGAACTGTCATTTCCTGTGCCATGTACAAAATCGGAATTAGCAGTATTTGTGGTAGAATCATCGTATATCCCCATTGAGCACCAGATTGGGCGGCAGTAATGAGGCACCCTGCATCTGTATCCGCGAGCATGACAATTAAGCCTGGTCCCCAAATTTTTAACCATTGATATTTTGTAATGTTTTCTTTTCTCACTCTTAACTCTTTTTTTATACCTGTCTGCAACCAAATCACTCCTCTTATAACCTAATACCTATATTACTATTCTGATAAACATTTTTAAATACGAAATACACAATATGGGAGTTATTTAATGGTTTGGCACAACATATAGTGGAAATGAATAAATTAGGATATAATATATAAAATTTATTTTTACTGTATCACTTTAAAATTTATATTTTCCAATAGTGAATTTGTAAATAATTTAATTAATATAAAAACTAATTTTCTATTGACTAACCTGATTTATTCACAAAAATACACAAGATACCCATCAAACACATGCTTCACGCGTTTGATGGGCATTTTGCATTTTCACCTTTTAAGTGCACAAAAAGAGCCTCAGCTCTGGTATAGTTAAATTGCTAAACAAAACCACATGAGAGAAGAGGACTCTACATTGAAAACTTTACAGGAAATGGCATTCAATTTCAACAAGAATATTTTAGTATCGCATACGGGTGGTCAATTATCTTCCGATGGCGGGCTAACATTGTGTGTAGAACTGATGGCAAAGTTTCAGTTCACCAACTTGGCCGATAAACTATTGAGGTTCAATGACCAGCGACGATATTGTCAACACAGTAATTCTAGTATCTTAAGACAGTTAACTCTTCAGATTATTGCCGGTTATAGCACAGATTCTGCGGCAACTTTTTTAGAAAAAGAACCGCTTTTTAAATTATTATTGGATAAACCGTCTTTGGCTTCACAAGCAACAATATCACGTTTTTGGCAACGCTTTGATAAAGATAGTGTTAGCACATTACAGACTTTAAATGAGGCTTTGATCGACCGTGTTCGACTATTAACCAACCAGACAGCCACGATTATTGATATCGATTCGACTCACTCAGACACTTATGGCAAACAGGAAGCCACTAACTACAACGCACATTATGGTACTGAAGGATATCATCCATTACTGGCAACTGATCAAGATGGTAACTTATTGAAAGCTGTCTTGCGTCCTGGAAATGCCTACACCAGCAAAGATGTAAAAGCTTTTTTAACACCACTATTAAAGCATTATCAAACTCAGCTGCCCACGACTGACATTCTGGTTCGTGGTGATAGTGGCTTCGCCACGCCAGAAGTTTACGATGTCTGTGAAGCCGACGATGTGTTTTACATTATTCGACTCAAACGCAATCGGAAACTGCAGAATCTAGCTGAAAAGTTCGTCAAGATCAGTGATCAAACCCAGTGGCAAGAGAAAGAGACTCACTACTACTCTGAAATCTATCAATCAGCATCGTGGCCTAAGCCGCGGCAGATCTATGTTAAATCAACTCGAGCAGCCGGTGAACTGATCTTTTCACATGAATTTATCGTTACTAATCTGACTAATTTAACGGCTGAAACAGCCTTTGAACTGTATCACAAACGCGGCCAAATGGAAAATTACATCAAAGAAGCTAAAGCAGGTTTCTTTTTCGATAAGACTGATAGTTCAACGTTTAATGCCAACGCTGCCCGGATGATGGTTAGTGTACTGGCTTACAATATTGTCAACTTTTTAAAGCAGCTAGCACTGACAAAACATGATTCAGGTTTGTGCGTTAGCACATTGCGGATCCGTTTATTCAAATTTGCGGCACGTGTCGTGCATACTGGCCGACGCATTCAGTTGCGACTGAGCTCGTATCATGTTTACCATCGACTGTTCTACCAGGTTCTACAGCGTATCCAGGCTATTGAATAACCGGCAAAATTAAAAAAATCTGTACAACCAAGGGACAAGTGTATCCAAAAATTCAAAGCAATTCTGAGTTAGTTGAAAAATCTCACTAGCTAGAACTTATAAACATAGTATTTCAGCAAAAGATAAAGACATACCCGTCAGTTTTCGAAAAAATACGAAAACTGACGGGCTTTTAATGAACTATGAATAATTCAGGACTAATTGTGTTATCATAAAAATAAAGGACATGATTTCTATGCATTTAGTTGGAAAAAGTGGCAATCTTCTATCTCATGACTGTAATTATTTAATAGATTTACTAAACGAGGATATTAAGCTACATGGAGATTTTACTTGTTGGTGTACTTTTAAAATTTTTGATGGGATCAAGCTATATACCTCTTATATGAAAGTTAAAAATTACCGAACTGAAGGTATTAATTTGAGTAAATGCCACAAAGATGGGGAATATTTTGAAACTATCCAAGCTGTAGATTTACTCAAGATACTAAAAAAGAGAAATAAAATTGAATGAATAAGCTACTTACTATAAATATTTTTATTTAGAACAAATAAAGAGCTGGATCGAAGTTAACTTTGACCCGGCTCTTTAAATTCTAAAACGAAAATAACTCTTTTAACTCACACACTGCTCAGGTAGGATTCGAACCTACGACCTCTTGATTAACAGTCAATTATTCTACCACTGAACTACTGAGCAATAATAATAATTTAATTGTACCAGAAAATTAAGATACATCAAACTAAAAATTAAAAAAACTTGTAACTAAAACTTCTCATGAAAATAAATAGTCCCACCTCCAGTTAAGGAAGTAGGACCTGTCTAAGTTGAATATAAAACACAACTTGTATCTTAACTTATTTATAGATGCTTTTCAATAAAAAAACAAAAAAACATACTAAAAATAAATATACACTCAAAAAAATTTTGGGGGAAGTATCTTATATATTTATTATTATACCATTTAAAACTAATTTTCATAGCAAATAATTTATAAATTGATAGTATGATTGTTATTACCTTACCATCATGATTTGTAAAATTTTAAAAAATAAGGGTAAGTTCCGATAGAATTTACTCAACTGACGATGATAATGTTAAACATTCATCTGATTTCACTCCAAATTTATAATAAAAAAACATTCCCCCACCGACCAAAGTAAAAGATGGATTTTCCTGTGTAGACAGGCTACCTAAACTCTGTCTATTTTAAATACAACAGGGATGAAAGTAGTTAATAGCTCAGTTATGTCAGGAACATGTATGATGTAGATTACTAATCTGATAACGAACAGCACTCATCTTTAATCCCATCGTTCATCACTCTCCCATCTATTATACTTACGCTTGAACTCATGTGTACTGTAGTTCATCCGATGATGTCGCCTGTTGTGACAATTTATTCTCAGGATGATACTCAAGCTCCTTAATGTGATCTACTTCCAAGATAGTATCTGTTGTAGTCACACGGCCTTCACCTTTACATCATTAACGTTCGTAATTATCTCTATCCAATGCCTGTTCTCTTAACTAACGCCATTCTTGCGAGTTGTAGAATAGTGCACGAGTTTCAGTCTGTATCTTCTTCATAGCTCATCGCTCTCATTTCGTTATCGTGCATGAATCTAATCTGTAAGGTTATTGCTTCACTGTATTTACGTAATGCTCTCTCAAATGGGATGTGATTAGTCTTAGCATAATGGGTAAACAACATATACATTGAGCGAACAAGTACGAACTCTACTTCATTCTGCCTGTTTTATCATTGATATGAATGTTGAACTATTCATCGTTGTTTATGTTAGTAACCTTAGCTGTAATTATCTCTTGTTCCATAATGTCACCCCTTTAAATTTATGTACAAAAAAAGCAGCTTAGTGGCTGCTTCAATACCATTTTTCTCATTTGTCCAGATTTAAAATTACAGAAACTGCTTTCTTTCCATACAATTTATACTGTTCTTGAATTGTTTCTAGGGCATCAGAACAGGTTTCGGCATTCACATATCCCTCTTCAGTTGTAATTTTATTTGTAGTGCTATTAATTTCTGTCTCAATTTTAAAAACATAAGTTGAAACTGCCACTTTTTTTCGTCTCTGTCATCCCTAAATAGCATTACTTTATACATTTTTCTTAAGTAGCTCATATTACTTAAAACATTTACACTTACATGATAACATATACTTATAAGCCTATAATACAGGAGGTGAAAAATATGTTATTTGGCAACAAGCACATCACAGGTATTTTAGAAGACAGAGGATTATCTGAATTGAATGATGATGCACTATGGCAAGTAAAAAATATTTTAAATGAACTTGATGATGAACAACTCCTAAGAAATAGCAAAAGAATAATGTCTAGTGACTATGGTAATGAAAAAGCAAGTACAGCATATTTGAGGGCTATAGTTGAACAAAATTGGGTATTACTAGCTCAAAATGACAAAATTTTAAAAAGTTTACAATCTCAAGATAAAAATTCCAAAGAAAGATAGCTAACTTATACAAACTAACTGTATCATTTTTCATTTCTTACCAATTTTATTAGTTCTTTTTGCAAAGGCTACAATGATAAGACTTTTTCAAGCGGAATATTTACGGAGCAGTTCGTTTTCGCAAAATTCCTTTTTTTTAACACCAAATCTAGTAGGTTATCTGTTCATAAACCTAACTTTTCAGCTACTTTCTCAAAGAATCTCAATCTCCGTTTTTTGACAACTGTCAGTAAGTACAATTCTCTGATTCATGCTTGTATCAAAGATGCTATCTATGATGGTGTAATTCAAAAAGACCTTGTGCAAATGTTAATGTTGTGTTTAATAAGAAAAAACCAAGAAAAATTGAATATCTTAGTGTTGCTGAAATGAGTACATTAACTGCTTATACTTCCACAGATCGTAACACCAATTTCACCTCAAAATATCTTATCCTGCTTGCACTCTTATACATGGGTACGTCTAGGAGAGCTTAAGCATTTACCTGGAGAGATATTAATTTCTCGTTCAAAACAATCAGCATCAATAAGTCTTGGCATGAAGGCGCACGCATGTTGCATTCTTACTTTCTGAAAATATTGATTTATATATCATTTCAAAACTATTAGATCACTCAGATATTTCGACAACTAGTCGAGTATATTCCTACCTAATTGACGAGTATAAAATGCGTTCAGATAATCAAATTGAGACCGTTTTGAATACTCTGAGTGCACCAAACACTTTCAAAATAACGTATATTAACGTAAGTAAAAAAATAGAAACGCTGATACATCAACGTTTCCAGATGTATACAATTAAGTTAAATTAATAAAATAAGGAGAGTACAGGATTTGAACCTGCGCGCCGGTATAAACCGGTTCGCCGGATTTCGAGTCCGGTGCATTACCACTCTGCCAACTCTCCAACAACGATAAATATTATATCAATTATCAGAGTGAAATGCAATGCAATCATAAATTAATTATTCTAAACAAAGTTCTTGGTCATGTAGCGTCTTGAGTAGTTCATCTCTTTTGGTCTCTTTTGTTCCCAGCTTTTTAGAGCTTACCTGCTTCGTAAATGAGTCAATTCTACGATTAGAATCACGTAAATCATAATATGTTTGTACAATCTTGTCATATTCCTCTAAATCACCTATATTAATTTCTTGATATTCATTTTCAAAAAAAATCGCATCTAATGGCAATCGAGGTTTTAGCTGTGGCATCTGATCTGCTACCCCCACTTGTAACCCAAGTATGGGAAATGTCATTTTAGGTAGTTCCAACACATTTAGTAATTCTTTTGGTTTATTATTAATACTACCCAAAATAACTGCTCCTAATCCCATACTTGCAGCCGCATTAACCATGTTTTGTACTGCTAAAACTGTATCTTCGACACCTTGTAAAAAAATATCTGTTTTATGGAGCCTACCATCATCTTCACCTAATTGTCGTCTTATACTCTGATTTCGGTGTAAATCAACTATGAAAATAAATAGATCTCCATTTGCTCCAACATAATTTTGACCTGAAATTTTTCTAACGTACATTCTCTTTTTTTCATCAGTAAGGTGTATTATAGAAAATTGCTGCATAAACATACTTGATGATGTATGTCTTGCAACTTCTACCAATGTAACTACTTGTTCCTTTGTTAAATTTTGATTTTTAAAAGCTCTAATTGTTTTATGAGTAACCTGATTATCAATCATCGTATTTTTGATCATTTGTCACAACACTTCCTTACATAATTGATGAAATAATTTTATCACTTGATTTACGCTATAGGAACCCTTTATCATTATTTTAAATCAAACATATTTTCCTTGATAGAACCATCTCGATACACATATACCGTATATGCAGTTCCTGTCATTGCCCCCTCAGTAAGAGCAGTTTGAGAGATTGCCTTTACAAAAAACTTCTTATCATCGTTCCACAAACAACTCCATGTCCAATCTCCACCGTTATCGCCTAATTGGTCCTCTACCAGAGAAAGGGCATCACTTTTACTATGTATTCTGATTAAGGGGCATTCGGTAGAGATAGGTGATACTTCTTTTTTCTTAACAACTTCACCATTAATGGGAACTATTAGTAAATTCTCTTCAAGCTTTTTATTTTCTAAAATCCTTTTTTTACTCTTTTCATATAACATTAATCCCAGCAAAGAAATAGAGATACAACTATAAATAAGTATCGTTTTTTTCATATATAAACAATCCTTTCATTCGCGTATTATACCCCTAAATTTTTGCAATGACATGTTATTATCTCATAATTTTGATGCGAGCAAAAAAAGAGAGGCTGTGCCAAAAGTTAAATTTTGACTCAGCCTCGCTAATTATTCTGTATAAACGTGTTCCATAAGTCAAAATTCTCCGTCTAACTTCGAATTACTCATAGCAAGTTACTCGCTATATTCGTAATTTCGAGTTAGTACTCAAATTTTCCCGACTTTGTACTGCCTTAAAAAAGTTGGACATGTTTGTTTTAATTGTTAGTTAGATACTGTTTACGATATTCAACTGGAGTTAATCCATGCCGCTTAAGTGAAATTCGCTGGGTATTATACCAAGCAACATAATGTTCCACTAACGTACTTAGTTCATTGAGAGAAGTAACCTTAATGCGCCTTAAACATTCACGTTTAAGCATACTGAAAAAGCTCTCAACTGGGGCATTGTCTAAACAATTTCCCTTACGAGACATGCTTTGAATGAAATGATGATGTCTTAGTTTAGCTTGATAATTGGTCATTTGATATTGCCACCCTTGATCAGAGTGTAGAATTGGTTTAGTGGTTGCGGGAATCTTTTTAATGACTGTCTCAAGGGTTTGATCGATTAAAACACGATTGGGTGTTGAACTAACTTTAGCGGCTAAAACTTCATTACTAGCCTCATCAATAACTGTCGAAATATAACCCCATTTTCCACACGTAAGTTTAAACTGACTGACGTCAGTATGCAAAACAGTATATGGTTTATGGGCCTTGAATTGTTGCTTGAGCAAGTTAGGTACCACCTGTCCAACATGACCATGATATGAGTTGTACCGCCCAGAATGTTTTGAAAAAAGAGTAACTTTCAGACCCATAGAAAACATAATTTTACGAACAGTTTCTAGACAAAGTTTAACATGATGCTGTTTTAAAACAAATCTCATGCGACGATAACCATAAGTTTGATGAGAGCGGGCAAATTCTTGCCGAATAATTTGTTTAACCTGACGATATTTATCAGGCCGGTTTAGACAAGCTAAATGATAGTAATACGTCGAACGCGCAAGTCCCGCAACTTTTAAGAGCGTAATAAAGGGATAATCACGCCGCAATTCGTTAATTGTTTTAACTTTTAGTGCTATTTTTTGTTTCGAATTACGGCATCCAATTTTTTTAGATAAACATTCTCAATTTTAGTATAGGAAAGTTCCTGTTCTAAATGTCTGATTTGTTTTTGTTGTCTCTCTATTAACTGTTGTTCGGTCTTTTTCTTGGATGTTTCTTTCTTTTTCTTAACCATCTTGGGTCGTCCTATCTTAGATGAAATTACGGCTTTAATTCCAAATTGCCGCATTAATTTAAGCCAATTATAAACGACTGTGTGGCTGATATCAAAGTGGATGGCTGTTTTTTGAATACTGGTAGAATGGTTCAAGTAATAGGTAATAACCGCTACCTTGAAATCATTAGAATAGTGCCGGCGTTTAAGCTGTTTAAGTCCGGTAGGACCAAAAGCTTTATAACGCGACACCCAAATTACTAATGGAGTATCACTCGGCATCTTATATTTCAGACACAGTGTGTGGAGTGAATTTTCACCATTTAAATATTCTTTAACTACTTTCAACTTAAAGCTGTAGGTATAATTACGTGTCAAAAAAGCACCTCCAAAACTTGATTTACATGTCCAAGTTTTGTAAGGCACTTCACTTATATCACACTCCCATCCTTCTTAACTAACTATTATTTGACTTCAGTAATCTTAACTTTCATCGAACCGCCAGGAGTTTCAATTTCAACAACTTCTCCTAATCGATGCCCTACTAATCCTTTTGCAATTGGCGATTCATTTGATATCTTTCCAGCAAATGGGTCTGCCTCTGCAGCACCTACAATTGAATAAGTTTCAGGTTCTTCATCGGGTAATTCTTGAAATGTTACAGATTTTCCAACAGCAATTTCATCAGCATCTATATCACCATTATCAATAATTTCTGCATGGTTCAACATCTGTTCGATTGTTTTTATTCGACCTTCAACAAAAGATTGCTCATCTTTTGCTGATTCGTATTCAGAGTTTTCAGATAAATCACCAAAACTACGTGCAATTTTAATTCGTTCAATAATTTCTGAACGTTTAGTTGTTTTAAGTGTGTTTAATTCTTCTTCTAACTTTTGTTTTCCCTCAACTGTCATTGGGTATGTTTTTTCTTCTGCCATATAATTATGACTCCTCTCAAAATAAATTAACTATGTGCATGTCTATTATGACGAAGAACGTCACGAATCTTCGTTGTCAATAAATCAATTGCCACTTGATTCGCACCGCCCTCAGGTACAATAATATCAGCATATCTCTTAGTTGGTTCAATAAATTGATGATACATGGGCTTCACTGTTCGTAAATACTGTGAAATTATCGATTCCAATGAGCGTCCTCGTTCCTCAGTATCTCGTTTTATTCGCCTGATAATTCTAATATCATCATCAGTGTCAACAAAAATTTTAATATCCATCAGATCACGTAGACGTTGGTCATTAAGCACAAGAATTCCTTCAACAATTATTACTTCCTGTGGATCTTGCATTAACACCTTGTCGCTTCTAGTATGTGCACTATAATCATACACCGGAACTGCAACTTGTTTCCAATTTAGAAGATCCTGTAAATGTTCAATCAGCAAATCAGTATCAAAAGCATCTGGATGATCATAGTTAACCTTTATCCGCTCTTCAAAAGACATATCATTCTGATCCTTATAATATGAGTCTTCTTGAACCATTAAAAGTGAATGCTGCTTTAATTGGTTAAAAATTGCCATGCTTACAGAAGTTTTCCCACTGCCCGAGCCCCCTGTAACTCCAATAATAACAGGTCGTTTCTTGCTCGAATTTGCTGTCATCTCTAGTTTCTCCTTCATTCATTCTAATTATTATCCTTTGCTAACTTTGCAGTCAGTTTCTGGTGTTCTCCATAAGTCTGTGAATAGTATACTTTACCCGTCTTAATATTCGCGATAAAGTACAAATAATTCTTGTCTCTATCAGTTGGATTTAATACTGCCTCTATCGAATCAATACTAGGATTATTAAATGGCCCAGGGCCTACACCAGTATTTGTGTATAGATTATAAGGTGAATCAACCTTCAAATCTTTATAAGTAACAGTTTTTTTATGTTTTCCAAGAGCATATAACACGGATATATCTGATTGAATTTTCATGTTTTTATCCAATCTATTTTCAAAAACACCTGCAATCTTCTTTCGATCCGAGTCAGTTACACCTTCACGCTCGACTAAAGAAGCTAATGTCAAGACTTTTTGAACAGTCCATCCATTTTTACTAATTTGTGCATAATAAGGCTTCAGCATTTCATCAGTCTTCATAACCATTGAGGTTACCAGCTGCTTTAATGTACTCTTCTTTGCAACAGTATATGTTGCAGGATACAAGTATCCTTCTAACTTGTATCTTACTTTTTTTGCATCCACTGCTGAGCCCAATAAATCTGGATACTGTCCCTTTAATTCATTTAAAAAGGTCTTGTTATTTAACAACGCTAAAAATGATTTTTTCTTAAACTTTGTGTTCTTTTGTATTACATCACCAATTTGCGAAGCTGTCACACCTTCACGAACAAGGACCTTCCCTGAACTTCGTGACTGACTTTCGCCACCTTTTTGCAATTTAAGAGCTATTTGTTTCAAAGTCATTGAAGGTTTTAATTCATAATACCCTGCTTTAAACTGACCATACTTTTTTGCTTTAACGTAATAATCAAAAACAAAACCACTTTTTATCACATTCTTGCTCTCTAGAATACTACCAATCTGCTTAGTTGTACTGCCAATTGGTACCTTAACTTCGATTACCTTATCACTATTAGGGTTTAGCGGCTTCTTTGCAGTTTCGAAGTAATGATGACCGATAATTCCTATAACTACCAGTAAAACAACTATCAGGAGCAACACACCTCGAACAATTCGATTTGCAAAAAGCTTGTTATTTTTATTATTTTGCAAGTCTACATTGTCCTCATTATTGTTATTCAAAGTATCCCTCCATTCGAAATACACTATCCATTACATTATACATAAAATTGCTTAAATTTGCATCAAGATTCGATATTACTTGATATTCAAAAATTAATTAATACGAAAAAAGCCACAGATTTTCTACTATCCATAGCTTTTTCGTATCAAATTAACGAATTTCTACATCAAATTTTTCTTGTAGTTTCCTCATTACCTTTTCAAAATCAGCATTTACAATCTCATCTGCAAGTGTTTTCGTATTATCACTATACGTTAACTCATAAGCTAATGATTTTTGTTCAACACCCAACTTGCCACCTTCATAGACATCAAAAAGTTGAATATCACTTAGAATCTTCCCACTTTGTGTCTTAATAAAGTTAATAATATCAGCGTTTGTAATATTCTTATTGACAGCTAGTGCAACATCTCGTGTAATAACCGGATATTTTGATACAGGTTGATACGTAATTAATTCATTATTGAAATCAATAATTTTTTGCAAATCAAGCTCGAAGACGTATGTTCGTCCTATTCCATATTCCTTAGCAATATTTGGATGAACTTCCCCCACAAAGCCGATAAAAAGATTATCTACAAAAATGTCAGCTGTTCTTCCAGGGTGCATCTCTTCATGTTTTTGTGAAGCATTGTATCTAACATCCTTAATCCCTAATTTGCCTAACAGATGTTCAACAATTCCTTTAGCAACATAAAAATCAACTTGTTTTTTCTCATCGTGCCATGACTGCACTGAGTATAATCCCGTCATAGCAGCTGCTATGTGCTCAATCTCACGTGGGCGGTCCCTACCTTCATCACGGTAAAAAACACGTCCCTGCTCGTACAACATCACATTCGAAACTTTACGTGCATTGTTATAAGCCACATCATCTAGTAAACCACTAATCAGATTCATTCTGATTGTTGTTCTATCTGAACTCATTGGAAAATCTAACTTAGTTGCTTGTGCATCTTCCATCATAAATCTTTGTGCTTTTTTGTCAGAAGTCAAACCATAAGAAATTGCCTGCATTAATCCTGATTCTTCTAAGATACTTCTTGTATCACGAATTACTTGTTGCTTATACGTATACTTTCCAGGTGTTAATTCACCACTAGGCAACGTTGCAGGTAAATTATCATAACCATAAATTCTTGCAACTTCTTCAATCAAATCAGCTGGAATACTAATATCCCATCTTCTTGCAGGGATAGAAACGTTGAAAACATTACTCTTTTCCTCTACGTTAAAACCAAGCCTTATGAAAATATTCTTGACTTCTTCGTCTTTTAATTCAGTTCCTAACACATCGTTGATTTTTTTTGTTGAAATATTCACGATTGTTGGTTGCACAGTACTTTTAGCCCCAACCGCAACATCAGAAACGACTTTTCCATTACCCAGCTCGGCAATCAATTGTGCTGCTGTATCAAGAGCTTCAGCAACCGCTTCTTGATTAATTCCACGTTCAAATCGCATTGCAGCTTCACTGTGTAAATTATGTTTTCTTGCAGTTTTACGTATAGCTGACGAATTAAAAACAGCCGCTTCAAGTGCAATAACTTGTGTATTCGCCGAAATACCACTATTTAAACCACCCATAGTACCCGCTAATGCAATGGGCCCATTATTATCAGCAATCACAATATCACTTTCTAAAAGTGTTCTTTCTTCTTCATCCAAAGTTTTTAAGGTTTCACCCTTCTTAGCAAGTCGAACTTCGATATTTTTACCAGAAATTTTATGGTAATCAAAAGAATGAAGTGGTTGACCATATGCAAGTAAAATATAGTTTGTTACATCAACAACATTATTCATTGGTCGAATGCCTGCATTCCATAAACGTTTTTGCAACCACATTGGACTTTCTTCAACCTTCACATCTTTGATAACACGTAGCAAATATGTTGAAGCTAATTCTTTATCTGCTGTTACTTGAATATAATCAGAAATATTATCTGTCAAATCTTCTTGTAATTCAGTCTTTTTCAAACTTACTTTCTTATCATAAATTGCTGCGAGTTCATAGGCTGTACCACGCATGCTTAGCATATCTGCTCGGTTTGGCGTAACATCCAAGTCAATAATGTCTTCATCCATTCCTAAATATGAATACACTGGTTCACCAGGTTTAGCATTATCTGGAAGAAAGTATATTCCATCGGCATATGCTTTAGGAACAACGTTTTCTGAAAAACCAATTTCTTGAAGCGAACAAATCATTCCTTCAGAAACTTCTCCTCGCATTTTTCCTCTTTTGATTTTCACATTTCCAGCAATTCTTGAATTAGGTAATGCTACAATCACCTTTTTACCTGCAGCAATATTAGGAGCACCACAAACAATTTGCGATAATTCTTCTTCTCCTATATCGACTTTGCAAATATTAAGATGATCTGATTCCGGATGCTTTCTAACTTCAACAGTTGCACCTACCACAATCTTCTTTAAATTTTTATCAAGTCTAGAAACGCTGTCAACTTCAACCGCCGTTCTTTCAATCTTCTCAGCTAATTCTTCTGGATTAATATCTAAATCAATATAATCTTTGAGCCATTTTGTAGAAATCTTCATTTATCTCTGTCCTTTCTGCGCAAATTGTGATAAGAAGCGGACATCATTTAAGTAAAATTCACGAATATCATCGACCCCATATTTTAACATTGCAAAACGATCTGGTCCTAAACCAAAGGCAAAACCACCGTAAATTTCTGAATCTACTCCTGCCATTGTTAAGACGTTAGGATGAACCATTCCTGCTCCTAAAACTTCAATCCAACCAGTTTGCTTACAAACAGCACATCCTTTACCTTCACACTTAAAACAAGAAACATCAACTTCAACTGAAGGCTCAGTAAAAGGAAAATAACTTGGACGCAATCTAATTTCACGTTCATCTCCAAATAGTGTTCGAGCAATACTTTGTAGCGTTCCCTTTAAATCAGCCATCGTAATATGCTTATCGATAACAAGTCCTTCAACTTGGTGAAATTGATGGGAATGTGTTGCATCATCAGTATCACGCCTATACACCTTACCAGGGGAAATCATCTTTAGTGGTCCCTTAGAAAAATCATGTTTTTCCATTGTACGAGCCTGTACAGGAGAAGTTTGAGTGCGCATCAAGATTTGTTCATTAATATAAAAAGTATCTTGCATATCTCGTGCTGGGTGATCCTTTGGTAAGTTCATCATTTCAAAATTATAATGATCTTCTTCAATTTCTGGACCATCCACAACTTGATAACCCATTCCTAGAAAAAGTTTTTCTAGTTGATCAATAACTTGCATTATGATATGTGGTTGCCCTGCCTTAACTGGAACGCCTGGTAATGTAACATCAATCTTTTCTTTTTCAAGTTTTCTAGCAGTTTTAATTATTTCTAACTTTTCTCGTCTTTGCGCAATTGCTTCTGTCAATTCATCGCGTACTTTATTTGCAAAGCTACCGACAACTGGTCGCTCCTCTTTTGAAAGATCCTTCATCCCACGAAGTACTTCTGTAATGGGACCCTTTTTCCCCAATAAATTAACTCTAATTTCATTAATTTTCTTTAAATCATCAACAGTATTAATCTCACCTAAAGCCTTCACTTTTAACTCTGTTAACCTACTTTTTAAGTCCATCTGCTTTTTCCTTTCCTGTTCATTCATAATAATAGTAACAAATCACAAATACTCTTTTTAAGACAAAAAGACCCCGTCCCATCAAAGGGACGAGGTCTCGCGGTACCACCCTTGTTCTAGCCAGTACAACACTTCAAAGTCAATACCAACTAGCACTTTCATGTTAACGCCCATGTATGCGGCACATCATTCATCAATAGTTAAATCCCGATGGCAACTAAGGAAATGAAATTCGGATACTTCTATACGGAATAATTTCAGCAACTGTATTCCTCTCTGACTACAAAAAATATCCTACTATTTTCCGTCAATGTCTTTACTCTTTTATAGAGTCTATACTTCAATGTATAATTCGTCAAGTTCTACTTGCAGTCATCAAGTGTATACCATTTTTTTGCCCAATCATGCAACTCATCCATGATACACCGAAGATTTTCTCCACGTTCAGTTAGGCTATAAACTGGCCTGCAGCTATCTTCATAGATAACACGCTCAAGTAAACCTTCTTCCTCTAACTCTTTAAGCCGTTCAACTAAAACCCGATCACTACATTTATCAACTTTATTTGCGAGATCACGAAAACGCTGAGGTCCCTCAGTTAATAGAACATCGATTATTAAGCCATTCCATTTTCTTCCCAAGATCCCAAAAGTTTTTTCAAATCGTGGACATTGAACATAGGTTTCAATTACTTTTTGCACTATCTTCACCTCCAAAAACTATACCATCATATTTATAATTACACGAAAAAAGCCTCACCGTCAAATAAAAAGGCGAAGTTTTTTCAACTTTATTATTTCACAAACCTTAAATGCTTCTTCAACCTACCTTCATAACGATTAAACAAAGGTACGCCAACCTCAGATGTTGCTTCATACTTATCAACCATTGTTACAATATAACCTTCAAGATAACGTGGAGGAGCTACTGTTGCTCCCCACATATGTTTAATTATGATATCGCGCTCCATCGCTGTTAAATTTGTAATCTTTTTTGCATTCCGTACAGCAATTCGTGGATGAATCCACGCATGTGTCCCATTATCAAACTTAGTAGTTCGCCAATCATAATAAAATAGATCATGAAGCAAACCAGCTCTCGCAGTTGCACGAGCATTCAAATGCATTCTCTTTGCAATCCGATAACTATCAAAAGAGACTGCAATCGAATGCTCTAAACGATTTGAAAAATAGTGTTGCTTAAAATCAGCTAATCGTTGAACTTCTGGCGTTTCAAGAAGTTCGCCTACATAACTCATATATTCTGAATCATCTTGCCATTCATTTTTTTTCATGCAATACCCCTCTTAATAAAAGTTACCTCTATCATACCTAAATTTATATAATTTGCAATTCCTAAATATCAAACTTACAAGTTTATAAACTAATCTTAATAATTATTTTTTTAGAGTATACATCAAAATTCCAGCAGCTACTGCTACATTTAATGATTCAGCCTTTCCAATAATTGGGATATATAAATTATGTCTTGTCATTTTTAAATGTTCGGGCTGAACTCCGTTACCTTCATTACCCATTATTAAACCAAAATCTGTATACTTGCCAATTTCGTCATAGCTCTTTGCATCCTTATTTAATTCTGTTCCAAAAGTAGGAATTTTCTTTTTTTTCAATTCCGCAATGAAGAGTGTCAAGTCAACTTGTAGCAATTCCAAATGAAATTGACTTCCCTGCATTGAACGAACAACTTTCGGTTGATACAAGTCACCAGTTCCATTTCCAAATACTACACCTCTAAACCCTGCAGCATCAGCCGTTCGAATCATAGTCCCAATATTTCCAGGATCTTGAACACCATCAAGCAGTAGCCATGCACCGCTTAAGTTCGATGGCAGCATACTTCTAGACTCATTAGTCATCATAATTGCAAAAATTCCCTGAGGACTAATAGTTTCACTTAATGCATGTGCAACTTCGGACGAAATATACGTTATCTCTGCTTTTGTTGAATTAAGCTCATTAAACTCATCAACATAGCGTGAATCTGGTACAATTAAGAAACGCTGAATATTTTCATTTGCTCGAATTGCTTCTTTGACAAGGTGCCACCCATCTAGCATATATAATCTTTGATTTAAACGACCTTTTTTGGAAGAAAGCTTCTTCCATTCTTTAATCTGCTTATTCTGGGGTGATTGAATAATTTCCATCAATATCTTCTCCAATTTAATAATCTCTAATCAAGTATAGCATATAACAATAAACTTAAATCATACTAATATATAATAGGATAAAGGAGTGATTATCATGAAGTCTATCAAAATAATTGTTCATGGTAGAGTACAAGGTGTTGGCTTCCGCTATTGTACAAAAATGATAGCAGACCAGCTAAACATCGCTGGAATTGTAAAAAATCAAAATGACGGTTCTGTCTATATTGAAGCTCAGGGTGAATCGCATGCCATTGACAATTTTGTTAAATCTGTTATTTCCTCGCCTAGTCCCAGTGGTCATGTATCCAATTACACTATCAACATTAATGAAGTAAAAGATTACACCTCATTTGAAGTTGTTTATTAATTAAGAATTCAGTATTTCTTAATTAATTATTATATTATTAAGTGTAATTGAAAAAGTACTATTTATAAAGTATAGTAAGTAGCGTAGTTTATTTGAAAGGAACAATACGAATGAAAAAAATGAAACGCCTTACTGTCCTCCCAGTATTCATAGCTGCTTCTTTGATTTTAAGCGGCTGTGTGCAAAGAACTAAAAGTGGTAAACCATATGGTTTAATTTATGACCATTTAGCTATACCTACACAACACGTTATCAATTGGTTAACGAGTGTAATGGGTGGTAGCTATGGTTGGGCAATAATAGCAATTACCTTTATTGTAAGAATGCTTCTCATGCCACTAATGCTCAAACAAGCACGTGGTGCAACAATTCAGCAAGAAAAGATGGCATCTGTCCGTCCGCAAATGGCCGATATTCAAGAACGTCAAAAAAATGCGTCCTCGGCAGAAGAAAAAACTGCAATCAGTCAAGAGATGATGGCTCTTTATCGTGAGAATGGCATTTCGATGACCGGTGGAATTGGTTGTCTTCCTTTACTTATTCAGATGCCAATTTTTGCTGCCTTGTACGCCGCAATCCAATATTCTCCAGAATTGTCAAAAACTTCATTCATGGGAATCAATCTTGGAAATCCAAGTATTATTCTTGCTGTTTTGACAGTCATTATCTACGGACTACAGGCCTACCTTTCACTCTTAGGTGTTGCACCAGAGCAAAAGAAACAAATGCAGTCAATGCTCTTTATTACCCCAATTATGTTAGGTGGAATGACATTTGTTTCACCTGCAGGTTTGGGCTTGTACTTCTTTGTTGGTGGGATCTTTGCTTGTTTGCAAACTATTTTAGTAAATGCAATGCGACCAAAAATTCGTGCTGAAGTTGAAGCTGAATTAAAGAAAAATCCACCTAAGAAAGTAGTAACACCAGTAGTTGAAAAAAAGGAAACAAAAAAAACACCAACTGCTACCAAAACAGTCCAAAATAATAATCGTTCTCGTAATGCTGGAAAACAACATCGCAATAAATAAAATTGACTAGCTAGTTAATAAGTTATTCTGGATAAACAAAAGAGGGATTGGATCAAGAAAATGAAGTGCCCCCATAATAATTAGACCTTTGTCTAATTATTATGGGGGCACTTCACACTTCAAAACTTGATCTAATCCCTCTATTTATTTTATTACGAATAAATTTCATAGTTCTTGACAAAAAAGTCCTATAATTCCATAATTGTTAACTAGTTAACAATTATTACCAAACTTTAAAGGAAATAGTTTTACTACTGTGGAGGAAGTTACGATGAATGTCAGCCTATTATTTAATCAAATTGTCCTGATGTTTTGTTTAATGCTTGTTGGTGTTTTAGCTAACAAATTAAAATTTTTTCATGAACAAACCGCTAATGATTTGACGAATATCCTACTTTATATTGTATCACCATGCTTAATTATCAAATCTTTTGAAACTTCCTACTCTACTAGTAGGATACATACTTTTTTAATGATTGCACTTGGCACTCTTGTTCTATATTTAATTCAAATATTTTTGTCAACTATTATATTTAAATCCGTTAAAGACTACAATATCCGACGAATAACAAAATTCAGCAGTATCTATTCCAATGCTGGTTTTATCGGTATTCCACTTGTTAGTTCTTTATTCGGATCTTCTGGTGTCTTTTACGCTGTTGTTCCCTTAGCTTTCTTCAATCTTTTTAATTGGACACATGGAATATCAATGTTTGCTGCATCTAATTACGAATATAGTATCATCCAAAGAATCCGCAAGGTTTTATTTAATCCCAATATTCTTGCTATTATTTTGGGCATGAGTCTCTTTTGTTTCTCAATTAAAATTCCACAACTACCTAGCCAACTTATTAATTACATTAGCTCGGTTAACACACCAATTTCGATGCTTGTAATCGGGAATAGTTTAGCAAATATTACTCTCAAGAATTGTAAGTTAACGCGCGCAATAATTGTCTCACTAATTCTTCGTAATATAATCTATCCGTTACTAACCCTTATCATTATGCCCTTACTTGGTGTAAGTGGACTTGCATTATCTACAATAATTCTAATGATGGCTTGCCCAGTTGGTGGAATAGTTGTGTTATTTACACTTCAAGTGCACGATAATGTTAATCCCGCAATTACCTTGATGGGAATCTCGACACTTTTGAGTCTCATCACTATTCCATTTATTTTCTTCATTAGTAATTTATTTATTTAGAAAATCAATAAGTACACCACTTTGATAGAAAGAAGGATTATCACCTTGGTTCAAGTCGATGAAAAGAATCTTGCTCATACAATCAATCAAACTTCAAGGAAAATTACCAATTTATTAAATGATCATCTCAAAGAATACGGAATTTATGCTTCCCAATACCAATTATTAGTAAATGTTAGCCGCTATAATAATAGCACGTCCAAAGAATTAGCTGCTAAACTCAATGTTAATCCAGCAGCAATTAGCCGAACTCTAAAAAGTATTGAAAATCAAGGACTCATTACACGAAAACAAACCTCAGATCGAAGAGTTTATCAAATAACAGTAACTGATAAAGGACATAATCTGCTTGCGAAATTATCTGAACGTGATACCAACATATTTCAAAAACTTTTTTCCCCTTTAACACATAAAGAGGCCGTGGCACTGATAGGACTGCTTTCTAAATTAATTTGAAATAAATAGCAGATTCTTTAATTTGTTTTCACACGTTGCTTCCCCTCAGCACATATTCCAAGCAGTGGACAGGTTTCACATTTTGGCGAACGAGCAGTGCATTGATATCGCCCCCAGTATATCATTCTGAAATGTGCATCAATCCAAACCGATTCTGGAAGTTTTTTCATCAATGTCCTCTCGATTTTTAAAACATCAGCAGATTGTGCAACCATCCTAAGACGTTTGGATACCCTTGTAACATGTGTGTCCACAGCAAGTGCAGGAATTCCAAAACATTCAGCCAGCACAACATCAGCAGTTTTTCTGCCAACACCTGGTAGCGACATTAGCTCCTTGCGTGTTTGGGGCACAATACCAGCAAAATCAGAAACAATCTTTTGTGCACATGCAACCAAATACTTAGCTTTATTACGATATAAACCAATTGTTTTAATCAAAGACATCACATCAGTAATGTCAGCTTTTGCTAACTCATAAGGTGTCTTATAGGTTTCAAAGAGTTTAGGAGTTAGCAGATTTACAGCCTTATCAGTTGTTTGAGCGCTCATAATAACAGCTAGCAAAAAATGAAAATCCGTGTCTGCAGTGAGTGAAGAATGTGCATCAGGAAATGATTCACCCATTATTTCAATTGCTTTCAAACATTCCTCAGCAGATAGCATTCATCTACTCCCCTTTTTTATTATCATTACTCGACCAATGGTACAATGGAATACTTGGTCTGTCTGCATTATTCTTCGCTCTGGCCTGACTTGTTGAATTATCCTGCGTCTTCATTCTCTTTCTTTGTTGTTCACGCTGAACATCCTGTGCAGACCGAATATTTTGCCTTTCCCAACTCAATAAAATTCGATCAATATACTTCAAGCTGTAAGCCTGATTTAACACGGCTTCCCTCAAAGCTAATAAAATTAACTCAGGTACATAATTATCTTTATGTAACCATAAATTAACCGTTTCAATTTCAATTGGGGATAAAGGACGTCCAAATTCAACTTCGATACTTTGAAATACTTTTTCTTGCATAGTCTTCGAATCTTTATTTTCTAAAGATTTTTGCTTCTGTTGTTCAAGCACCGTTAATTTGTCAAATAATTTTTTGAATTGATAAATGTCATGCTTAATTCCATCTTCATCTTGGATACTAATTATCTCCATGATATTTTTCTTGATTAAACTATGCATCGATTGGTAGACATCCGCTTCATTTTTTCCCATCCGCTTAGCAATAAGTCCGACTTCTGGAAAAGAATTGCCTGACTGAGCTGCACTCATTATCTGAAGTACCAATACCATCTCAGTTTCATTCAAACCAAGCATCGGATAATTATGAAGAATAAGATTAGAAATAGTTGTTTGACCCGCTTTAAGATATTCATCAAATATTTTATCCATATATACTCCCCTCTTTTCATTTTTAAACAAAAAGCCGTTAAGATAATCTGCATTACCCCAACTGCTTTCAAACTTACTTTTTATGGATAAATTCGGTTCAACAACCGTGGGAATGGAATCGCCTCACGAATATGTTCTTCGCCAGTAATCCATGTAATTGCGCGCTCAAGTCCCAAACCAAAACCAGAATGAGGTACACTACCGTAACGACGCAAATCTAGATACCATTGATAATCATCTTTGTTCAGCCCAGCTTTTTCAATCTGTGCCTCTAAAAACTCTGGGTCTGTTGCTCTTTCAGATCCACCAATAATTTCGCCATAACCCTCAGGTGCAAGTAAATCGGCACAAATTACAACATCTTCACGTGTTGGATGTGGCTTCATGTAAAATGGCTTAATTGCTTTGGGATAGTTTATAACAAAAACTGGTTTGCTGAAATGTTCGGCTAAATAGGTCTCTTCTGGGGAACCAAAATCTTCTCCCCATTCAACATCAGGAAATTCGCCTGACTTTTGCAACATTTCAACTGCTTCATCATACGAAATTCTTGGAAATGGCAGCTCAGTATATCGCTTTAAAACGTTGATATCGCGTTCCAAAATTCCAAGTTCATATGTACAATTGTCTATTACACTCTGAACTAAAAAGGCGATATATTTCTCCTGAACTTCTAGGCTTTCTTCTTGATGCATAAAAGCCATCTCAGGTTCAATCATCCAAAATTCAATCAGATGACGTCTTGTCTTGGATTTTTCGGCTCTAAAAGTTGGTCCAAAGGAAAATACCTTACCATAAGCCATAGCTCCAGCTTCTTCATAAAGCTGCCCAGATTGAGAAAGATATGCGTCTTTATCAAAGTACTTGGTATGAAAAAGCTCCGTTGTTCCTTCAGGAGCAGAGCCAGTCAAAATTGGTGCATCAATCTTGATGAAACCCTCTTTGTTAAAAAACTCATAGGTTGCTCTGATCACTTCATTACGGATTTTCATTACCGCAAATTGACGTTTAGAACGTAACCACAAATGACGATGATCCATTAAGAAATCAACACCATGTTTCTTAGGTGAGATAGGATAATTCTCACTTTCACCAACTTTTTCAATGCCTGATAACTCTATTTCATAACCAAACGGTGACCGCTGATCTTCATGAATAGTTCCAGTTACATAGAGGCTTTCTTCTTGTTTAACTTCTTTAGCAAGGGTAAAAACTTCTTCACTAACATTATTCTTAACCACTACTCCTTGAAAAAAAGCTGTCCCATCACGCAACTGCAAGAAGGCAATTTTTCCGCTTGATCTCTTATTTGTAAGCCAAACACCTATCTTTACTTCTTCGTCAACATGATTTTTTGCATCAATAATACTAATTGTTTTCAACAAAAGAATCCTCCTACATATGTTTTTCAATGAATATTTTCATTCTTTTAATTGCTTCTTCTAAGCTTGCTAAATCCGTTGCATAACTCATTCTTATATGGTCAGGTAATCCGAAGGCACTTCCAACAACAACGGCCACATGGGCATCATCCAATAAGGCAGCCACAAATTCGTCGGTGGATGCAAAACCCGTCAATTTTACTGTTTCTTTCACGTTGGGGAACAAATAAAATGCACCCTGAGGCTTATTTTCCAACTTAATCCCTGGTAATGCTGTTAATTCGGGATAAACCTTGTTCAGTCTTTCTTCAAAAGCAATACGCATTTCTTCAACTACTTCTTGTGGTCCTGTTAATGCCTCAAGTGCAGCATATTGACTGACTGCCGCAAGATTGCTTGTAGCATGTCCAATCAGCGCACCCATCTTCTTAATGACTTCAGCAGGAGCTACTGTATATCCAATTCTCCAACCTGTCATTGAGTATGCCTTAGACAAGCCACTAACTAAAATTGTTTGTTTTCTAATTTCATCACTGAGCTCAATTAGGGATACAAAATGTTCGCCGTTGTATACCAACTTACCATACATATCATCTGTAATAATCACAATATCGTGCTCAACCGCCCAGTTGCCGATCGCTTCAAGTTCACTTCGAGTATAAATCAAACCTGATGGATTTTGCGGTGAATTAATAATTACAATTCGTGATTTAGCTGTTCTCGCACCCTCAAGCTCAGTAACAGTTACCTTTAGCCCATTTTTTGGTTTCACAAACACTGGCACACCACCAGCTAATTTTACCTGTTCACCATAACTTACCCAATATGGAAGAGGAATTAAAACTTCATCGTCCTCATCCAACAATGTCTGTGCTAAAACATATAGAGAAAATTTGCCTCCGACCGTTACCGCAACTTGATTCTGCTCATAATTCACTCCAAAATCAGCTGCAATTCTTGCACAGATTGCCTGCTTTAATTCATTAATTCCCGTGGCAGGAGTGTAAAAGTCAGACTTTCCTTCTTCGATTGCCTTAATCGCAGCGGCCTTTATATTTTTAGGTGTATTAAAATCTGGTTCACCAACACCTAGATTAATAACATCAATTCCTTCAGATTTCATTTGCTTTGCTTTAGCTGACAATTCAAGTGTTGCTGATGGTTGAATCTGCATTACTCTTTTTGAAATTTTCATAAATTATGCCCTCAATCCACTAAATATTTTGAATAGACTTTACTATATCACCATTTTTATACGCATACAGAATATAGCAGAGGTTTCCTGTCTTGTTTAGATATGTCACTTCCCAAACAGGTTCATTAGACCAAAGTCCCAAAGCTGCCTTCAGAACTTTCTTTGGTTTTTGTTTTTTCACCAATGTCAAAGCATCTTCTTCACTAATCCCCTTCTTTTGCTGCAAGATTTTTGTAGCTCCCCCTTTTTTTGCAATGATAACATAAATCTTTTGCTTCTTGGAGTTAGTTCCAGCTACAGTGAAGTACGTCTTTTTTCGATTGAATAAATAAAAATCTGTTTCTTTTTTCAAGTCAGCATGCTTTTGTGCAAAACTAACTGCATTCTTTTCAGCTGTCTCTCTAGGTGCTTGTGCTTGCCACCAAATGATAAAAACACCAAAAAGTATTATTACTACTACAGCAGCAACAAAGAGTTTCTTTAAGCCACTACGATAACTTTTTGCCCTCTTCATAAGAACCTCTCATATCATCTAAATTAATTATTTTATTACCAACATCCGTACTATTATACCAATAATACCAATCTTTTTGAAGACAGGGTTTTTAATTTTCCCAAAAATCAAACAAATAATTCTGAATCTCTGCTGACTCAATAATTCTTACTGGCATCTCTCTTGGGAAGACTTCACGTAATTTAGCACCATAATTTCTTGAAACTACCCGACTATCGAAAACAATAACTACCCCTCTGTCTTCCTTCGTCCTAATTAGTCTACCCAGTCCTTGTTTCAAGCGAAGCATTGCTTCCGGTAATGCAATTGTATTAAATGAATCTTGACCATTAATTTGCGCTAATTGATATTTAGCACGATTAACTACAGTATCTGGCGATTGGAATGGTAGTCTTGTGATAATCAAGAGTTCCAGCCTATCCTTAGGCAAATCGATACCTTCCCAAAATGTTCCAGACCCAAGTAAAACTGCATTATCCCCTAACTCAAACATTTTGATTATCTTTTCATTGCTACCTGTAATTCCTTGGGCAATAATCAATCTTTTATCAATATTTTCTGATTGCCGTAAATAATCATAAACTCTAGAAATCATTTCAAGTGAATTGAACAAAATCATTGTTTGCTTCTTGTTATTGTTTAAAATATTCTCAATAGATTTGCTCAAATAGGCAATATACTCCTCAGTGTCTGTAACAATGTCAGGAGCATCAGCAACTAGAAGTCCCAATGCTTGTTCTCGATAATTAAATTCACCTTCAAGTTTTAAGACTGGAACTGTTTGTGATAGATCAAGTTGATTTTTCATATAACCTGCACTTCCAGGTAGAAATAAAGTAGCACCAACAAAAATAGTATGTTCAAATTGTGAATAAATAAAGGAAGAAAGGTAATTCTCTGTTTTAAAAATTCCAAAATTAAGTCGTAAATGCCCATTACTCTGGTTCATCGGAATCTGCAGGCTAATAACTGCTTCCTCAGCAATCTGATCAAGCTCAGCAAGTTCGAATCTATGCCAGTTCTCCAATGATTTTAAAAGTTCAAAACCGTCATCAAGAAAGTTCAACATAAAAGTTTGAGCCTTTCCATCCAATCTTTCTTGATTTTTAAACACTATAAACCTTGATTTCAATTGTAAGAGTCGCGCCTGAAATGCCTCTATTGCTTTCGAAATTTTTTGATAATCAGCGAGATTTTCTTTTACAAAGCCTTGAAATCTACTTGTCTTTACAACAACTTCCTTAAAAGACACTTCATTAACTTCTTTTGCTTTTTTTTGAAGAAATCTTACTCGTAACAATTCACGCAATACAGGTACTCGCTTATCAATTACTCTAATTTGTGCTGCAATTTTTTTTGATTCAGCAGGCGTCAAGAAAGATTGTTGCTCTAATTCTCTGAATGAAAAAGACTTTCGTGAACCGATTTTAACTAAAAGCGTGTCAGAAATTATTTTGATTAAATCAAAATCAATAACTGCTCGGTTGCTTTTTAAGGCAATACTTCCAAAATGTTGTGCCTCATCAATAATCAATGATTTCTTCTTAAAATTTCCGAGCACTTCAGCATGATTTAATAAATACGCATGATTTGTAATTACTAAGTCAGCTGTGGCCTGTTTAAGCTGTTGTCTTAGTACAAAGTCATGGGTATAGTAAAGGCTACCATTATCAATACTTAGTGGTCCATTATGCCTAATCTCATCAAAAAGTGGATCTTGCATTTTTGTTAGATGAAGTTCACTCAAATCACCTGTTTTAGTCATTGTCAGCCAAACAATCATCCGTAATTGCAGTAATCTTGAAGGTTTGCTTTGTGGTTTACCGAGAGACGAAACAAATTTTTGCAAATCAATGTAATTATGGCTTCCCTTTAAAGTAGCTACCGTAAAATCAAAAGGCATTATTTGTCTTAGCAATGGAATAGTCTGTTCTACTAATTGCAATTGCAAAGTCGTAGTTGCCGTTGACACCACGATTTGATGACCTTTAAGCGCTGCATAAAGGGCGGGTACCAAGTAACCTAATGTTTTTCCTAATCCAGTTGGTGCTTCAATCATTAACTCCTTTTCTTTTCGCTGCAACAATAAATGATATACCTCGTCCATCATTTCTGATTGTGTTGGACGCCATTCTAGGAACTCACCAAATAACTCCTCTTTTTTCACTCGAGTTTGTGGATATTTATCATCTCTCATTCTCTCTATCGTCACCGGTTCTGTTCGTAAAACTAATTCTCCAACGGCTTCAAGATGACTTGCCAGTTGGCTTGTCTTTTGTTGCTTTTTTTTGAGTGCATTAGCAAAACACGAACCGGTTTGAAAAAGCAAACTTTCACGAAAACGATTGATTATTTTCAAGACTTGAACTGGCAGATTATTAATTGCTTTTATCAACATCAAAAAAAGTTTAGCCGTAACAAATGCATCGCTGTCAGCATGGTGCGGATGCTCATGCTTTATATCAAAATATTCACCCAAATATGTCAGTCGATAACTTGGCAACGTTGGTAAAATAATCTGACTTAGCTGTACAGTATCAATTCCTTCAATACCAAGTTCTGGATAGCCACAACGTAAAAACTCTTCGTTTAAAAAGCGATAATCAAAGTTGATGTTGTGGGCAACAAAAATCGTATCTTGCAACAAAGAATAGATTGTACCTGCCATATCTTCAAAAAAAGGTGCTTTTCTGACATCCTTATCACTAATACCCGTTAGTTTTTGAACCTCAATTGGAATTGCCATTCCAGGATTAATCATCGTATTAAATGTATTAATTATTTCTTTATTTTTTATAAAAACACAGCTGAACTGCAACATTCTATTGCTGCCATCCATACTTGTACCCGTTGTTTCAATATCAACAACTGCATACGTGTTTGTCGAGCACATTAGTCCACCGACTTTCTAGCTTAATCTATTCGCAATTTTAGCACAAAAATAGATTCTTTACGTACTTTAGAAAAATTTATCTTGCAAATTCCTGCAATAATAATTAAAATTTTACTTAATTGTGCTTCTAATTACAGATATTTGTCATATTTATGATAAATATGTATAATCTATTTGCTTATACAACTTTTAAACTTAATGTGTTACACATAATCTACTCCAAGAAAGGAAGCGGCATCTTGACTATGTTTCATGCCCATTTTAGTGAGGGAGTAAGCCACGCTAAAATAATTTTAATTGGTGAACACTCCGTTGTTTATGGAAAACCAGCAATTGCTTTACCATTGTCTGAGGTTAAAACAACTGTCACAATAGAGGAAACGTATAATATGCCGTCTTCAATAAAAAGTCGGTACTTTGACGGCCCTTTAGTGTCAATGCCCAAAGCGATGAAGGGGTTAAAGCACTTAATACTACTAATTCTGAAAAAAAATAACAAACAAGATTTTCCATTTACGATGACAATAAAAAGTGATTTACCCGCTGAACGTGGGATGGGTTCTTCTGCCGCAACAGCAATCGCAGTTACCCGTGCACTCTATAACTTTTTTGAATTGGAACTTACACAAGAAGATCTGTTAGCTCTTGCCAATGTCTCTGAAATTGATATGCATGGCAACCCTAGTGGATTAGATGCTGCTACATCTGCTAGTAATCAACCTGTCTGGATGATCAGAAATCAAGAACTAAAAGAGATTCCTATCCATCTTGATGGTTGTTTACTAATTTGTGATAGCGGTATTAAAGGTAAGACAGGCGAAGCAGTCGCAAGTGTTCGCAACTTACTTGAAAAAAAACCACTTGAAACATCTGATTTATTGAATAAGCTTGAAAAACTAACATATGATGCAAGAAAACAACTTAATAATAATAATATCGTAGGGCTCGGAGATACTTTTAATCGAGCACAAGAACAGCTTACAAAGCTTGGGGTCAGTGATACAAAATTAAACTATTTAATTGCTGTCAGCAAGCGCCTAGGCTCTCTTGGTAGTAAACTAACTGGTGGCGGCCGTGGCGGTTGTTTTATCTGCTTAATGCCCTCCAAAAAAGTAGCACAAAAAGCTGCATCTGTTCTAAAACGTGAAGGTGCAACACAGACCTGGATCCAACCACTAGGAATCACTGTAACGGAGGAAGTTAATTGATGAATGCGACAACTACTTACACAGCTCGCGCGCACACTAATATTGCCTTAATTAAATACTGGGGTAAGAAAGATGAAAAACTGATTCTCCCAATGAATAGCAGTCTCTCGTTAACACTAGACCGATTTTATACTGAAACAAGTGTAATGTTTGATGAACAACTTAAAGATGATTTATTTTTGCTGGATGGCTCCAAAGAAAAAAATGATAAAATCAGTAATTTTCTTGAAATTGTACGTCAAAAAGCTAACATCACTGCAAAAGCAAAGATCATTTCAAAAAATCATGTACCCTCTACAGCGGGATTAGCCTCCTCTGCATCAGCTTATGCAGCATTGGCACTGGCCGCAAGCAAAGCTGCCGGCTTAAATTTAGACAAGAAAGAACTTTCACGCTTGGCAAGACGTGGATCTGGGTCTGCATGCAGATCAATTTACGGTGGATTAGTCGAATGGCAAGAAGGAATTGATGACCAAACCTCATTTGCACATCCAATTGAGATGTCTCGTGATTTTGATATTGCAATGATTGCTCTTGTGATTAGTACAGATTTTAAAAAGATTTCTAGCAGAGCTGGGATGAAACGCGTCGTCGAAACATCACCCTACTATCCAGCATGGGTTCAAAATACAGCCAAAGATCTTAGAAAACTCAAGCAAGCTATCTCAAAAAATGATTTTGAAACCTTTGGAGAAGTTTCTGAAGAAAATGCAATGAAGATGCATGCATTGAATATGAGTGCGCATCCACATTTCAATTATCTTGAACCTGACTCCATTAAAGCGATGAAAATCGTGGAAAAGTTGCGTTCACAAGGTGTATCCTGTTATTATACTTTAGATGCTGGACCAAATGTAAAAGTTATCTGTCGAAGAAAAGACATTCAAGCAATTGTTGATCGCCTTTCAGATAGTTTTGGTCAAGAAAAAGTACTAGTAGCTGGTCCTGGACCTGCTGCTCATTTAATTTAACTTATTTTGTCGAAGGGACATGATTTTTTGATAACCGTTAAAGCTCCTGGAAAGCTTTATATAGCAGGCGAATATGCTGTCGTTGAAACTGGTTTTCCTGCCATATTAGTCGCACTTAATCAATTTGTAACCGTCACAGTTGAAGAAAGTAATGACTATGGGACGATAAATTCTCAACAATACAAAGAAACACCGTTATATTGGAAACGTGATGGTAAAAATATGATATTTGATAACCGTGATAATCCTTTCCACTACATCTTATCCGCTATCCGCCTGACAGAATCGTATGCTCAATCCTTAAATAAGACTATGAAGTGCTACCATTTAAGCATTGATAGTGACCTTGACAGTCCTGATGGAAAAAAATACGGTCTTGGAAGTTCAGCCGCTGTTACAGTGGCAACTGTCAAAGCACTCTGTCGTTTTTATAACTTGCCAATTACAAATAATATTCTCTTCAAACTATCAGCCATCGCCCATCTTGATATTCAAGGAAATGGGTCTTTAGGCGATATTGCAGCCAGTGTATATGGAGGATGGATTGCATATCGTTCTTTTGATCGTGAATGGCTCAAAAGCGCAAGAAACACCTTTAACCTAAAGAAACTTCTTTCAATTGAATGGCCACAACTAAATGTTGAATTACTGACACCTCCCGAAAATTTAGAATTGTTAATTGGATGGACTGGCTCTCCTGCGTCAACATCTCATTTGGTAGACGCAGTAGGTTTAAAAAAAGCTGAAAAGAGATTATCTTATCAGGATTTCTTGAACGCAAGTAAAAACTGTCTTTTAAATATGATTGAAGGTTTTCATGATCGTAGTATCGAAATAATTCAAAAAGAAATTCGCAAAAACCGTGAATTATTACAAGAACTTGGGCGACTCAGCAATGTCGAGATTGAGACCCCTCTTCTTCATCAACTATGTGAGACTGCTGAGAAAGCAAAAGGTGCTGCAAAAACATCAGGTGCCGGTGGTGGTGACTGTGGTATTGTTGTGATAAACAAAAAATATGATACCCAGCTATTAACGAATAACTGGAAAAAAATCGGTATTAACCGATTAAATCTTCACGTTCACCAAATCAACGACTAATTACTAAAAGGAGGAGTATTTTGGATCAAAGACACGCACATCGTAAAGACGAACATGTTTTTATTGCGGAAAAACAGTTCAATCCTCAGAGTAACAATGGACTTGATCAAATCCGTATACTCCCTAATAATCTACCAGAAATAGCAATTGAAGAAGTTGATTACTCCACCAGTATTGCAGGGAAAAAAAGTGATATCCCATTCTTTATTAACGCAATGTCAGGTGGAAGTCCTTCAACAACAAAATTAAATCAAAAATTAGCATTAGCCGCTAAACAAACAGGGCTTGCAATGGCCACAGGATCACAAAGTATTGCAGTTAAATTTCCAGATGCAAGTACGAGTTTTCAAATCGTGCGGGATACTATGCCTAATGGATTTGTTATAGGCAATTTAGGTGCTGGAAATGATTTGTATGCCGCAAAAAAGGCAGTTAAAATGATTTCTGCTGATGCATTAGAAATTCATCTCAACGCTATTCAAGAAATTATTATGCCTGAAGGAGATCGAAATTTCTACTGGCGTGAAAAGATTGCTGATATTGTGGCAAATGTTGACGTACCAGTAATCATAAAAGAAGTCGGCTTTGGTATCTCACCTGCCACCTTGAAAAAATTGAAGGAAATTAATGTCAGATTCGTAGATTTATCAGGTTACGGCGGTACTAATTTTGCAAAAATTGAAAATCAACGACTGCACACTGAGAATTTTGATTGCTTAAATGATTTTGGAATGAATATAGCTGAATGTTTAATTGCCAGTAAACCCTATGCAAATGATTTTTCCTTTACCGCTTCTGGTGGCATTCGCAATGCACTAGACATTGTTAAATGCCTATGCTTAGGAGCTGATAATGTTGGTATTTCTGGACTATTCTTGCATACTGTTCTTAAAGAGGACGTGACTGGTTTAGTAAAACAAATTGAAGATTTAAAACATCAAGTCAAGTCCATTATGACCATTTTGGGATGTCATAATATCAGCGAACTTCGAAAAGTCCACACAATACTTTCTAAAGATTTACTGAACTTTAAAAATCAAATTTATTAAAATAAGAGCTATCTGGCAAAAAAGAATTAACTACATAGTAAGTACTTTGTTGCTATGAGTTATTCGAAGTTAAACAGGGAATTTTGAAACACATTTATTTGTAATAAATAGAGGATTGAATCAAAAATTTATTTTGATCCAATCCTCTATTATTTTTTATATCTTCTCATCAGCGGTTAAACCGCAATCCCTTTGGAAAGAAATTCTTCAATGTTCCATTGACTAACTTCGAAAAGCCAAAAATATGTCCATTACAACGCAAGGCATACCAACCATTTTTACTTTTTCTCTCCGTTAATGAAATTATATTTCCAGAAACATAATTTTCCCACTCATCCTGTGTTA
Source organism: Liquorilactobacillus hordei DSM 19519 (assembly GCF_019443985.1). Classification (NCBI taxonomy): domain Bacteria; kingdom Bacillati; phylum Bacillota; class Bacilli; order Lactobacillales; family Lactobacillaceae; genus Liquorilactobacillus; species Liquorilactobacillus hordei. The sequence goes on along the minus strand of NZ_CP049303.1, from coordinate 1,285,084 downwards.
CATCAATAATTTTTTGCGTATCAGTACTCTTAATTGCTAATGCAAGTCCGTATGCAGGTTCAAATCTTCTCTTTTTAAATACTCCAACTTGAAAACCAGGTTTTATAAATTTTAGATTTTGAATATTTGGCCAGCTACTTGGGTAATAAAAAAGCTTATCTCCCCAACAACTAAGATCACCAATATCAAAAAGCTGATGACTAAAGGTTGCATTTTCAAAATCAATCCACAGTTTTGTTTCTTCCTTATTTAGATTTCTAAATACTAATTTTTCTTTTTTCTTTTTATTCCTTTTCTCTATCTTTACCCCACTATTAACTGATTCTCTCTTATCTTTTAATCTGGCTATAAAGTGACCCTCTCCCTTAAAATGATGTGGAAATAACCTCACTGTTTTTTCCATCTCGGGATTATTATCAGCAAAAGCTGGAAAACCGGAATCCATTCCATCATATTTTTTTATAGGGACTAATTCTAATTCATAATTTTTTAAGAGCCACTCGATAATTTGTTCATCCTCTTCAGGTGCAAAAGTACAAGTCGAATAAATTAGCTCTCCACCTGGTTTGAGCATCTTCATTGCCTCAGTCAGAATTTCCCTTTGCCTCGTTGCACACTCTGCAGGGTAATCTTTATGCCAATACTTCATTGCATCCGGATCCTTTCTAAACATTCCCTCACCGGAACAAGGAGCATCAACAAAAATCTTATCGAAATAATTCGTGATTTTTTGTGCTATTTTTTGTGGACTCTCGTTTAGAATTACTACATTTTTTGCACCAATGCGCTCAATATTTTCGGCGAGAATTCCCGCTCTCTTTCTATTAATCTCATTTGTGACAAGTAAGCCTTTATTATCTAATTTTGTTGCAATTTGTGTCGACTTTCCGCCTGGTGCGGCACATAAGTCCAAGATAACTTCATTCGGTTGAATATCTCCAACTTCTGCGACATACATGGCACTTGGTTCTTGACTATAAACATACCCAGTCTGATGTTCCAGCGACTTGCCACTAACACTTCCATAATAGCCTGTTGAAACATAAGGTACAGGACTATCAAGCGGATATTCGATGTTTTTATAATTCTCTTTCAATGGGTTGACCCGAAATGCCTTTATTGCCTCGGTCTGCAAACCTTCAAAAAAAGCGGGTGCATCATCACCTAAAAGGTTGATATATTTTTCTTTAAAATCTACTGGAAACTTCATTAAATCTTTAGCTCCTATTCAGACTTATTACTCTTTTTCTTAACAGTAAAATATAAAAGATATTCGTTAAAACAAAACTGACCATGTTATAAATTAACAATGGTATATAGTTAGTTAATTCTGTAATAAGCATTCCACCCATTACCCCAAAAATTGTTCCCAAACCTGTTAACAATGTATAAAATTCCCATTCTTCAAATAATAACTGCAAAGGTTCCTTACCTAGGTTCAGGAAACTACGATTCCGATTTATATTACCGATTATCCAAATCAATGCCCCAAATATAAGTAATATAAATAATCCAGCCAGCATTAGCAGCTCTTGAAAATGATCTAATATCCATGAATCTTGATTAATCAAGAAATGTTTTTGTTTCAAGTGTTCAACTGTTTTTGCCTTCAATACTGTTTTCAATATATTTTTATTTAGTGCTTTTTTCCCATCAATTATTATTCGATAATTATTAGCAATCAATTTTTTACTTTTTTCAATACTTGGTGCTATGAAAATTTGCTTATCTAATTGTGATGAATATTTATCCCCCATCACTCCTAATACAGGAATATACTTTTTACCAATTTTTAAATATTCCTGGTCTTTTGGCTCGTAGAGCTTCTTCTCATAATTTTTTCCAACAACTGCTACTTCAACCTCTGAATTAAAAGTTCCGCTACCAAAGAAACTACCATTGATCATTGGTGGAACACCAAAAGATCCGGTACCGAAAAAATAAGTTAAATGCTTGTTTTTTTTATCTTGGAAATGAATTTGAACGTTCTTAATTTTCTTATTTTTTTCAACTGCTTGTGTAACGTCCCAAATTGTATTTTTGTCTTTTAAAGTAACATGATATGCTGCCGCAGACAAATTGTGATTATCCAATTGGATTATTAAACTTCTTTGTTGAATTTTTACAAAAAGAAAAACACTTGCTATAGCAAGTACAGCAGTATATAGAAGTAAACATAGTCTTTTAGTTAACAATTATTTTGTCTCCTAGCCTTTTTAATGAATCCCCAAAGCCATCTTTGCATATCTTGTCATCTTATCAATTGTCCACGCTGGCTCCCAAACAAAGTTAATATTTACTTGCTTGATTTCAGCGATTGGCTGAAGCTCGCGTTCAATCATTTCAGCCAAAACATCAGTTAATGGGCAACCCATTGTTGTAAGTGTCATTTTTATTTCACATGCTCCAACTGAATCAAGATCTATCTCGTAAATTAATCCCAAATTCACAATATCTATACCTAATTCGGGATCAATTACATTTTCTAATTTTTCAATAATTTCATCTTTTACATCTTCAACATTTCTACTAGCCATACCGGATCCCCCGTTTTAGATTTAGTCAAAATATTCAGCAAATTTATTTGCCATTTCCACAGTTGTTGCCTGAGAAACCTTGTGTCCACCACCCTGAGTTGTACTAAAAGTAACATTTTCCGCATATGAATGGTCCTTTATCCGATCATAAAATTCCTTAGTAGGTTTGTAAGGAACCATTCGATCTCCAGTTGCATGCCAAAAATGTACTGGTCTTCCAGCAATTTTTTGTGGATTCATAGATAAATCAATAATTGATAATTGTTCAAGTTCTTTTTCAACATATGCCGGATCCACATCCTGCACCCCAGGTATTTTACCTAATAAAATTCTTGCAAACTCTACAGGACGAGGTGAACCCATCAAACATACTGCTGCGGTTATCTCTGAATAAATATTTAAAAGAGCACAAGTGGTTATCCCACCCATTGATAATCCACTAACTCCTATTTTATTATCTTTTATACCAAATTCTTTTTTATAAAAATTAACCAATACCGGAAATTCTTTAACAGAATTCGCAATTATTTGCCAAAATTGTATTTGATGGTCTTCTGCTGGTCCACCAACTTCTCGGTCACCATGATATAATGCATCCGGTAAAATAACACGAAAACCCTTCTTAGCAATTTCGTAACCTTGTGTCAAGACGCGCTCTTTGCAACCAGTCCAACCATGATAAAAGATTACTAGCGGTAGACTATCCTCTTTCCTGTCAGCCAAGACAACCTCCAGAACAGGAATATTTTCGATGCTTTTTGTTTCAACAATCATCATTATGCTATCGCCTCCATATAATTATGTATTAATTATACACCGTTGTTTGTGCCGAACTCTAGTAAAATTAGTGTTTTTATGGTATCTTAAATTCTACAAGTTTTCATAAACGAGGTGTTAATTTGGAAAAAAAACTAATCGCATTAGATTTAGATGGAACAACGCTGAATGCTGATTCACTTATTAGTTCAAGAACTATTAGTGTTCTACAAAAGGCGAGTAAAGCGGGACATATTGTTTCGATTGTCACTGGTCGCCCGTATCGTATCTCCAAAAATTACTATGATGAATTGAAAATAAAAACGCCCATGATTAATTTTAATGGTGCACTTGGACACATCCCCTACAGAACTTGGGGAAAAGAATATCAAGATACATTTTCACGTGAGATTGCTTTTGATTTATTAAAAAATAAAGAAAACTTGGGAATTAAATTAATCGCAGCCGAAGCAAAAACAATGTTGCTTGCAGATAGTGTCAATCCTGTTACTGATGGCTTCTTCCCTACTTCATTAAGTACACAACAATTATTAAACGAGGACAATTTGGCTACCGATCCGGCTTCTGTTACACTTTTGGTCGATGATGATGCTAAAGAAAAAATAATTTCTGAATTAAGAAATAACTATGGTGATTACATTGAAATCGGTGTTTGGGGTGGAAAAAATCCTATTCTCGAATTAGCCCCTAAGGGAATTACAAAAGAAAAAGGGGTTAGACTTCTGGCAAATAATTATAATATTGACCGCAAAAATATTATTGCATTCGGTGACGAACATAATGATTATGAGATGATTGATTATGCTGGTTGGGGTGTTGTTATGAAAAATGGTACAGATGCACTTAAAAAAATCAGTAACGACATAACTGAACTTGACAACACACAAGATGGTTTAGCAAACTATCTTGAAAACTATCTAAAATTAGCTGAGTAACTGGAAGTATAAGCTTGACATACACCAATCTATTTAGCGTAAACAAAAAGGAGATTAGCTCAAATTATTTGACTAGTCTCCTTTTTTTGACCCGCAATAGCCTTTTACCTTGATACTCATAATACTGAAATTAGATCTTCAACTCTTCACTCAAAAGACGATCATATAATTCACGCATAACAAAAATTATTGTTGCGGTTAGGAAAAATGAAAATGTAACATCTGAAAGAAAATGGGCTCCAATAATTACACGTGAAATTGCAAGTAAAATTCCATAGACAATTCCGGCGACCCAAAGACGTTTACGTAATTGTGGCTGAGTTGCAAACCAGGAAAAGACAATACACAATGTTCCGGCCATCGTATGTCCAGAAGGAAAGGACTTGTATCCATTAATTCCATTGGGATGAAGCCAAGGTGTAAATTCCTTTTGTGATGAACTTAGCTCGTAAGGGCGAACCCGTCCCCAAGTATCTTTTAAGGTTAAATTAATTTCTAAAGCAAACCAAACTGTTAAGGATGCAAAAATAGCTAAAATTAGATAGCGATTAAGTTGACTATCATCATTTTTAGCCATCCAATATTGAACTAGTACTGTGATAATAATGTAACTAATCAGCCATATAAGAATTGCAACTCCTACAGATAATTTGGCAGTTGCAGCATCGCTATTTGCTAATCCCATATCCTTACCTGCATGAATATTACTAAGTGCTGAAAGAGTATAGCTTTCAACTTCAATAAGATATTGCTTCAATTGCC